>CAXUHE010000040.1:0-16501 GCA_964250725.1 uncultured Enterovirga sp.
CGAGGAGACGATGACCTATCTGCGGGCGCGCGAGCAGGCGACCTCGGTCTACCTCGAACGCCACGTCGCCGTGCGTCTCGCGACCGGGGCGTCCGTCAGGGCCGTCACCTACGTGGCGGACCGCGCCCACGCGCAATATGCGGGACGCCTCCCGACCGAGGATCTGCTGCGCCTCGTCAACCAGGGTCACGGCATCTCGGGCGCCAATCCCGATTACGTCCGCGCGACCCACCAGCACCTGATCGAGATCGGGGTCAGCGATCCGATCCTCGCCGGGATCGCGTCACGCCTCGCTCATGAGGCCGGGGCCACGAGGTCTGCGAGCACGGCCTGACGCTCGGCCTCGCTGTCGGCCAGACGGTGGACGTGGACCTCCGTCGCGCCACGCGCCCGCATCGAAGACAGCCAGCCGAGCCGGGCACGCGGCGGCATCTCGCCTCCGGCCATCGTGACGTCCACCACCGCCGCCGTGCCGTCGCCCGACCGCTGCACCGCGATGACGACGGCGTCCGTCACCTCCGATACGTCCGTCTCGGCCAAGGGTTGGACGCCGACGACGTAGCGCCGCCCCGAACGGCCGCGCCACGAGCTCAGCGCGTTGGGCTCACGCAAGCCCACCGTCGAGCGCAGACGCTCCTCACGAATGTCGACACGGGACGTGCGCTCGCGAGTCTCGCACATCGAACCCGACCGGGATGAGAATCGAATGTTCTGCATATGTTCTCAATAGAAATACGCACATTCGGAGTCAACGATTCCTGGTCAGGTCGTGAGATCTATCCCCATCGAATGCGCCTGGGCTTCGGCGAGGAGGCGCGCCGAAGCCGTCTCGATACGGCTCTGCATGAGCGCGGAGAAGGCCGCACGGTCGAGCCCGGCGGGGATGGGCTCCAGGAACTCGACCACGATGGTGCCGGGTCGGCGCAGGAAGCTGCGCCGCGGCCAGAACGAACCGGAGTTGAGCGCGACCGGCAGGCAGGCCACGCCGAGGTTGCGGTACAGGTGGGCGACGCCCGTCCGGTAGGCGGGCTCCGCGCCGGGCGGCCGGCGCGTTCCCTCCGGGAAAATCAGGAGCTGGCGGCCGGCCCTCACGGCCGCGACGGCGCGCCGGTTCATGCCGGTGATGGCCGAGCCTCCGGCGCGACGGTCCACCGGGATCATGCCTGCCTTGACGAGAAGCCAACCGAACATCGGAATGTAGGTGAGTTCCTGCTTGAGCACGTAGCACGGGTCCTCGAAGAACCGCAGGAGCGCGAACGTCTCCCAGAACGACTGGTGCTTGGCGGCGACGAGCAGACCGCCGGGCGGGATGCGCTCGAGGCCCCGATACTCGGCCCGCGCTCCCGCCACGACGCCCATGAGCCAGACGCTGGACCGGCCCCAGGTCTGCGCAACCCAGATGATGCCCCAACGGGGCATCACGAAGGTCGGCAGCGCGATGATCAGCCAGAGAACGAGATGGACGTAGAAGAGGATGTTGAACAGGATCGAGCGCAGGATCAGCATGTGGTCCAACTTGACGGTCCACCTCGGCGGTTCGCCCGCCGACGGTACGAGCCATAGCCCCTGCGTCCCGGTCACGCCACCGCGGGGCAGGTACTCTCACGGACCTCAGATCAGTCGGTTCTCGCGCAGGAGGTGTCCGACGCTCCACCGCGACGCGAGGCCCGATGCGAGCGGTAGCGTCAGCGACACGGCCGTGATCGAGGCCAGAGCCGACCATCCGATCGCCCACGCGCCCGCCAGCGCCTCCCTGCTCTCCGGGCCGGCGGCCATAGCCCGCATCGTGGGGCCAAGCACTGCCGAGACGAGCACCGCCGAGACGAGAGCCGCCGCAGCGCCGCCCACGGCCGACCCGGCGAGACCCAGACGAAAGAAGCGCCATGCGAAAACCCGCACGATGAAGCGATCGTCTGCTCCGACCCAGTGCAATACCTCGACGGTTCGCCGATTCGCCGCGAGCGCGCCGCGTGTCGCGATGGTCGTGGCGAACACAGTCCCGACCATCACGAGCGCAACCAATGCGCAGGCGCCCCAAACGAGAGAGCGAGTCGTGCCGGCGAGCGAATCGAGCCAGGCCGAATGATCGTCGATGCGGGCGGATGGGAGTTCGACGCCAAGCCTCGTCCGCAGACCCGCGAGGTCGGCCGACGTCGCCGCCCCGAGCCGCACCACGACGAGGCGCGGGACCGGCAGGTCCCCGAGGTCGAGCACCGCGCCGAACCACGGTTCGAGCAGCGCGTCGGTCTCGCGCCGCGAGAGCGCGGTCGCGGACACGACGCCGAGGGTGGCGCGCGCCAGAACGGCCGCGCGCGCGACGTCCTCGTCAAGATCGCGCCCCGTCCGCGGAAGAACCTGCACGGTGACCTCACGCGACAGGACCGTGCCCCACTCGGCCGCGCTCGCCGAGAGCGCGGCCGCGACCGCGATGGCGAGCGCGGCCATAAATGCGAGGATCGCGATGATCCCCCCAAACGAGCGTGCCGCCGCGTCGTCCGCCGGCACGAGATCGGGTCGCGGCGCACTCACGATACGTCCTCGTCGACATAGAGCAATCCGTCGGACAGAATCAGTCGGCGCGCATCGACCCGGTCCATGAGCGCGAGATCATGGGTCGCGATCATCACCGAGGTGCCGAGCCGGTTCAGCTCGAGAAAGAGAAGCAGGAGGCGCTCCGCCAGATGTGGGTCGACGTTTCCCGTCGGCTCGTCGGCGAGGATCAATTCGGGCCGCGCGATCAATGCGCGCGCGATGGCGACACGCTGCTTCTCGCCGCCCGAGAGGATGGGTGGCAATTGGTCGAGTTGAGCGCCGAGCCCGATCCATTGCAACAACTCGATCACCTCCGCGCGGTAGCTTGCCTCCTCGCGGCCGCGCGCGAGGAGGGGGAGCGCGACGTTCTGGTAGACGCTCAGGTGGTCGAGCAGCCGGAAATCCTGGAATACGATGCCGGTCCGGCGTCTAAGGTCGGTGAGCGCCGCGCCAGAGATGAGCGAAGCCTCCTGGCCGAACAGGCGGATGCGACCGCGCGTCGGGCGAAGAGTCGCGAGGATCAGGCGGATGAGAGTCGTCTTGCCCGCGCCCGACGGGCCGGTCAGGAACTGGAACGAGCGCGGGTCGATCGCGAAACTCACGTCGCGCAGGATCTCGGCTCCGCGGCCGAACCGCATGCCGACGTTCTCGAAAGCGACCACGGGCTCGCCGACCACGGCTACATTCACGATGCGTTAACCATGCCGGCGCACCACAGGAGCGGGATTGTCGCGCCCGATCGCTCCATCATGCTCATCACCTGTCCCGCCTGTGCCGCCGCCTACACGATCGAGGAGAGCCGCGTCGGCAAGGCTGGACGCACCGTGCGCTGTTCGCAATGCCGGGAAACGTGGTTCTTATCCCTCCCGGTCGCGGATGCGGAGGCGGCGAGATCGATGCCAGGCCTCGCTGCGATGGACGGACCAGCCGCGCCATCCATCGCGCCGGTCGTCGAGCAACGCGGCACCGTGCGTCGTCCGCCGAGAGCACGGCCGGCTCGACGCGAACCGCCGCGATCGTGGATCCTGCGGCGAGGGACGACCGTGCTCGCGACAGTGCTCGTCATCGCGCTCCCCGCCGCCATGATGCTGCGCAGACCCATCGTGCGCGCCGCACCGGAGAGCGCACGGGTCTTCGCGGCGATCGGCCTTCCGGTGAACCTCGTCGGGCTCGATCTCACGGACGTCCGGTCGGCCCTTGCCTGGGACGACGCCAAGCGCGTGCTCATCGTCGAGGGCGCGATCACCAACCCAGGCGCGCACCCGCTCAGCGTGCCGCCAATCCAGATCACGGTGGAGGGCGGGGCGGGCGAACTCCTCTATGCCTGGTCGAGCCATCCGCCGCGAGCCGATCTCGGGCCCGCGGAGACGACACGGTTCCGCATCCGCCTCGCCTCGCCTCCGCCGGAAGGTCGTCGTATCGCTGTAACGTTCAAGACGGACCCTGGTGGCGCGACCGTTGCGTCGCGGTAGGGAAACAGCCAAGTATCGAGTGATGAACCCGAATTTTCGCGTGCAGGTCCTCTTCGACGAGGCCGCGATCGCGCAACGCAACCAGGAGATGGCGGCCGCGATCGCGAAGGAGACCTCGGGCGATCTGCTGGTCGTGGCAGTGCTGAAGGGAAGCTTCATGTTCGCGGCAGACCTCATCCGGGCGCTGCACCGGGTCGGTCTCGCGCCGCAGGTCGAGTTCATCCACCTGTCAAGCTACCGAAGCGGGACGGTCTCCTCCGGCACGGTCACGATCCACCGCGACGTGGAGAGCGACGTCGCCGATCGCGACGTGCTCCTCGTGGACGACATCCTGGAATCCGGCCGCACCCTCGTCTTTGCCAAGGATCTCTTGACGGCGCGCGGCGCACGACGGGTCTTCGTGGCCGTGTTGCTGGAGAAGGCCGGCAAGCGGGCGGTCGAGATCAAGGCCGATTACGTCGGCTTCAACTGCCCCGACCTGTTCGTCGTCGGCTACGGCATGGACGTCGCCCACACGTTCCGCCAGCTTCCCTTCGTCGGGGTCGTCAAGCCCCATGACGGGGAAGCCGATCTGTTCGACAGGGCCTGACGATGGCCCGAATCCTTCTCGTCGACGACGAGGAACCGTTGCGCGCGTTCCTGAAGCGCGGTCTCGCGCTCGACGGACACATGGTCACGACGGCGATCGACGGCGGCGACGCCATGGACGTGCTCGCCGATTCCGAGGATGGGTTCGACCTCGTCCTGACCGATATCCGCATGCCGATCATGGACGGCATAGCGCTGGCATTAGCCGCCAAGGCCGAATATCCGGACCTCCTCATCGTGCTGATGACCGGCTTCGCCGAGCAACGGGAGCGAGCCCGCAACCTCGATGCGATCGTCGAAGACGTCCTGACGAAGCCCTTCTCGCTGGCCGAGGTCCGCGCCACGGTCGCGCGCGTTCTGGAGGGACGCCACCTTACCGGTTGAGGACAAGGATGCCGCCATTGAGGTAGGCCGCGTACGTGACCCATGCGAGATAGGGCAGCAGGCACAGGGCGGCGGCACGATCGAGCCTGCGGACCATGATGATCGTCACGACGATCGCCGCGAGCAGCAGCACGATATCGATCGCGCCGGCGAGCGGGTTTCGGAGCGCGAAGAAGAGCCACGACCACGCGAGATTGATCATCAGCTGCACGGCGAAGGCCACGATGGTGGTCGACCGCCCGGCGGTCGACCACGGCAAGCCGAGCACGCGCCAGATCGCATATGCCATGAGCGCATAAAGGAGCGTCCAGGCCGGCCCGAAAAGGGCGTTGGGCGGCGTGAAGGGCGGCTTCACGAGACCCGCGTACCACGCCGGAATGTTCGGCAGCGTTGCGGCCGAGCCGAGGGCGGCCACGCCCGCGACCGGGAGGACCGCGAGCGCGAGCCTGACGATCCCAGAGCGGGTCCGGTCGCCGGCCGTTTCCATACTCGACGCCATCCGATCCCTCCTCAGCTTTCGGCGGGCACGTGGCGGGCGAGTACGGCAGATGCGGCCGACACAGCGGACTGCGCGTCCTGCTGCCTAGACGACGTACAAAGGTTGTCAAACTTTCAGGGAAAGCTCTGTCTCACGACAAGAACCGGAACAGCAGGAACATCGGCTAAGTGTTTGACAGATAACGTGGCTGGGGGACGAGGATTCGAACCTCGACTAGAGGAGTCAGAGTCCACTGTTCTACCGTTAAACTATCCCCCAACGTCAACCGTTGTCGTCGTTGCCTGTCTGCATCGGCTCGCCGGATCAGACCCGATTGGTGGAAATCAAGCGATCTGCGACGCCGAAATAGGACGCTTTTCGGTGTCGGTCAACGTCATGCCCCTTCGGTAACGTCAGGCTATCCGCGGCCGACCCGAAGGCCAGAGCCCCCCGAGGTCGCGGGAAACAAGATCAGGGCCTGATCTCGACGGGCATCGTGTCGACACCGAGAGGTTGGTCCACGGACGGTCGTGCCCCGGGCCGTGGTGTAGGAGCATGGCCTTGGGAGGGGTCCAGGGTGATCGGCAGCCCGGCGGACAGCCTGGGCACGGGATCATCGCTCAAGCTGGAGAGTGATTCCAGGCTGGTGGGTGGTGCTGAACACCTTGGGGGCCGCCGCCCTCAAGACCCTTCGGTCGTCGGCCACGACCGGCCGGACGCCCGCGGGTCGAGGGAGTCAGCGTGCCAGCCTCGCGGGCTACAGGCCCCGCCCGAGCGGGTCATGATCAACGCTCTCCGATCGAGGCGCCAGGTGCGGTATACATCACTCAATTGTACGACGGCGGGGCGCAACGGCCGGCAACGGCACGATGGCGGCGTTCCGAGGACGCGGTGCAGTCGCTCCGGATCCGTCTCGCGGCCGACGAGAGCGTGGAGGCGGGCCGGCCCGTGCGGCTCGCCTGATCCAGGCGACCGCCTCACATCCGCTGGCGCGGGCGCGGCGACCGCGGTCCAGTCCGCCGCGCCGATGAGAGGCTTTGGCCAGGGGCAAGCTTCGCCGACCGCCAACACGTTCGCGCAGCCCACGACGTCTCGGGCCTGGCCGGCGTCGACGCCGCTCGTCGGGCCGAAGCGGATGTCGGGACAGAGTGGCTCGACGCCCTTCCGCCAAGCCGGGTCGGCCATCCTCTCGGATGAACGAGAACGGGCGATGGAGACTTCATCGACTTGCGCACCCGATCCAAAACCGGCTAGCGGCGGTCATGGGCAGGCTGACCGTTCCGATCCGCATCTCGGGGGTCGCCTGCGTGATCGCGCTCGCCGTGCTGTCGTGGCTTCCCAGAGAGATGGAGGTCCGAGCCGACGCGTTCGGCATTCCGGGTCAGATCGAACATGTCGTCGCCTATCTGGGAACCGGAGCGATCATCAAACTCGGGTGGTCGATGAACCGAACCCGATGGATGCTCGTGGGGTTGGTCGCGCTCGCTGCGGTCCTGGAGGTCGGCCAAGTATGGGTCCCGGGCAGGACGTCTCAGGTCATCGACTTCGCTGCCAGCTCGTCGGGAGCCCTGGCGGGGCTTTGGGCCGCGCATGCCGGCCTTCACTCGACGCGTCGGGCAGCTTGATCATCCCCGACGAGGAGGGACGCCGGCCTCGTCGATCGAGCCAGAAGACGGCCGGCCGGAGGGCGAGAAGCCTATCTCCGTGGCGGTGTCTCGGATCCGTTTGGTCCCACATTGCTGAACCGGATCGTATCGCGCGCAATACAAACCGCACGCGTGTCGGGTGCAGTGATCTTGGCAGCGGCTTCGTTGCATTGAGCCTCTGTCACGAACCGTAGCGAGGTGTCGACCCGCGAACCGAAAAAGATGACGAGCACGAATACGACGGGCTGGATCATGGTCACGTTCCTGAGCGCGGCGCCCCCGCCGAACCCTTAAGGCCTCATGCCCGCCGGCGCTAGGCAGAGCGCGAGTCCGTCCTGATCGCTCCAGGCCGCGATCGAGACCGCGGAGGCCGCGAGGATAGAGCCGCGCCGAGGCCGCCGTGATCCGGCGACAGTGCACTCGTCGCTGCACGCACGGCAGGGCTATCGGAGAGGGACGTTGAAACCGTATCCCGCTGCATCTGGACGTGCGGCGCGCCTCCGGCTAGCTCGGAGACGCGTGGCGGCGACCCCGCATCGAGAGGTCTTCAATGGCGGTCCTGCCTAGTTACAACCGGCTCGTCGTCGAGGGCGACAGCATCACCGCCGGAAACCTGGACGGGACCTGGGTCGGTCGTGCGGTCGACCCGTCCTTCCACCATTTCACGCTGCCGGATCACTACAACCAAGCGGTCGGCGGCGAGACGGCGCTCCAGATGATGGCGGAAGTCGGGGCCGTGGACGCGCTCGTGCCCGACGTCGTGACGCTGCTCGCCGGCACCAACGACATCTCCTCGACGAATACGTCGCCGATGTCGGTTTACGGCTATCTCAAAACCGAGTGGAAAGCCTATCTCGATGCCGGAGCGTCCTACGTGGTGGCGGTCGAGGTTCTGCCCCGCGCCGATGCCGGATGGCTGCTCATCCCGGCGTCACGCCAGAATGACCGCGTCGTCCTGAACGACCTCATCGCGCATTACGCGACGGATCCCGATCTCGCATCCTACGCCAGCAAGATCCGCGTCGTCGACGCGGGCCAGAATTTCATCCCCGCGGCCGACACCGTCGACGGCATCCATCCGAACACGAGCGGCATCGACAAGATCGGCAGCGTCATCGGGGCCGTCCTCGACTCGCTCCCGCTGCACCCGACGGTCGCGGCGGACGGGTTCGACCGCGACTTCTATCTCCTGGCGAACCCCGACGTGGCGTCGGCGGGAATGAATGCCTACCAGCACTTCGACGCGTATGGCGCGCACGAGAGCCGCAACCCGAACGCCTTCTTCGACACGGCAGGATACCTGGCCAGGAACCCGGACGTCGCGGCCGCCCACATCGACCCCCTCGACCACTATCATCTCTATGGCTGGCACGAGGGGCGTGACCCCTCCGCGGATTTCGACACCAAGGCCTATCTCGTGGCCAATCCCGATGTTGCGGCCGCCGGAATGGACCCGCTCTATCATTACCTGGCCTACGGGGCGGCCGAGGGACGGGCGGCGATCCACGAGGGCCATTTCCTGGTGTAGTTGCGGGTCAGCGGGCCGCGCTCATCGCCCGGAACACGAGGGCGTGGCGGCGCGAGAGCGCGTCGACGTCGTCCGAGTAGCCGCCGCCCACGACCGAGACGAGCGGGATCCCGCGGCTCAGCGCCTCCCCGACCACGTAGGCGTCGCGGGCTGCGAGCCCCTCGTCGGAGAGCGACAGCCGACCGAGCTTGTCGTCGCGGTGCGGATCGACGCCCGCGTTGTAGAAGACGAGGTCGGGCGCGAACCCGTCGAGCAGGCGCGGGACATGCGCGCTGAGCACGTCGAGGTAGTCCCGATCCTCCAGCTTGTCGGGAAGCCCGACATCGAGGTCGCCGGGGATCTTGCGGGCCGGATAGTTCTTCTCGGCATGGACCGAGAAGGTGAAGAGGTCGGGATCGCGCCCGAGGCAATCCGCCGTCCCGTCGCCCTGGTGCACGTCGAGATCGATCACCAGCACGCGGCGGATCTCGCCCGAGAGCTGCAGCGCCTTCGCGGCGATCGCCACGTCGTTGAAGACGCAGAACCCCGCCCCCGTCTCGCGCTGGCCATGATGGCTGCCGCCCGCCGTCGAGCCCGCGAGCCCGTGCGCCAGCGCGAGCCGGGCCGCCAGGATCGTGGCGCCGGCCGAGAAGCAGGCGCGGCGCACCACGCCTTCGTCGACCGGCAGGCCGATGCGGCGCTCGATGTCGCGCGGCACCGTGCCGGACATCACCTGCGCGACGTAGGCCCGGTCGTGCGCGAGCGCGATCGTCTCGGCCGATGCCGATTCCGGACGCACGAAACCGTCCGGCACAAGGCCGTCCTCGACGAGGATCTGCGGGATGCGGGTGTATTTCGGCATCGGGAAGCGATGCCCGGACGGCAGGGGAGCATCGAAGGCGGCGTGCGAGACGATCGGCAGCATGACGCGTCAACGCGCCCGCGCCACTCTCGTGCCGATCAGGCCATGCCCAATCGCGCGAGGCGGCGCACGCCCGTGATCGGCCCGTAGCTGTTCTCGCGGATGCGCCGCTCCGCACCGGCCAGCGGCTCCGAGGCGACTGCCATGTGGTGGCCGTTGGCGTGGATCAGCCGCCCCCCATCCTGCATGATGCCGACATGCCCGCGCCAGAAGACGAGGTCGCCCCGCCGCAGACCCGACAGGTCGGGCGCGAGCTCGACGGACTCGCCCAAAGCCGCGTGCTGCATATCCGTGTCGCGCGGCGCCTCGAGCCCCGCCATCGCGAGGGCAAGCTGGACGAGGCCGGAGCAATCGAGGCCGAGGCTGGTCTTGCCGCCCCAAAGGTACGGCGTCCCCACGAACCGTTCGGCGACCGACACGAAATCGGGCTCCGCCGCCTCGGCCGGGGCGATGTGGCGGCCGAACACGTATCCGCCCGTCGCGAGCTGGACGAAGTCGCCCGCCGTCTCCATCGGCGCAACGCCCGCGCACATCGACAGGTAGGCGCCGGGCGGCGCCTTCAGGTCGGGCGTGGGATACAAGAAGGTTCGCAGGGCGGTGACCCGGTGGGTCGGCGCGATGCCTGTCGCGCCCAGCGTCGCGGACGACACGTAGCCGACGTAGCGGTCCCGCCCGAGCTGCACCCAGGCGTAACCGTCCCGCTCGTCGTAGACGGTGACGCGCTCGCCCATCAGCGCCTCGGTGTCGAGGGGCGCATCGGCCCGCGGCTCGCGACGGACGGGCGCGGACGGCGCGACGAGCCGGCGCTCGATGCCGTCGACGAAGCGCATGGCCTCGACCGTGCCGCGCAGCCGCTGGTCCGCGAGGTCGGGCCGGGCAGGCGTGAGCCGTCTGTCGAGCGGGGCAGGAGTCATCGCGCGATCGTGATCCTCATCCGTAAGCGCTACGTTGATGAAGTCGATCGTTCAAGCTGGTGGAGGTCTTTGACGAGGGCGCGTTCGCCACCGAACGCAGCGCCCATGTCGGCGAATCCGTGCCGTAGGTAGAAGCCGAGAGCCTGAGTGCCCGCCCCGGTGGTGAGATGGGCCTGTCTGTGCCCTCCAGCCTTGAGGCGATCCAGGGCGGCTTGAAGGAGCGCCGACCCGTGACGGCGGCCCTGCGCGCGATGGTCGACGAACAAGGCCCACACGAAGGCCGTCTGATGGTTGGCGCAGACGAAGCCCTGGATCCCGCTCTCGTCCTCGGCGACCAGGAAGATCGCGTGGTCGAGATACCAGAGCACCTCGGCCTCCGTGACCTTCGAGGAGTCCGCCAGACGGTTCTCGCGGACGTCGCGCCGGATCTCGGCGATGCGCCGGAGGTCGGCGCGCGTCGCGGGACGCAGCCCGATCATGGCCCGCCCTCGCGGGTCGGAGCGGCTCGCCCGGTCGCTCGCGAGCCGGCACCGGCATGGCGGAACTCAAGCTTAAGCATTGCCACGTAGTCTCCGTGGCGGACCATTCGGGTCGGCCGGCAGGTTGAAGCCGTTAGATGACGCAACATTTCCCGATCGCGCGCGAGATGCCATCGGTCGCCCGCATCAAGCACCTCTACGATCGGGCCGCGTCGCTCGCGAAGATCGGCGCCTGGGAATGCGTGCTGGCCACCCAGGCGCTCACCTGGACGGACGGTGTCTACGATCTCTTCCAGCTTCCACGAGGATCGGTCCTCAAACGGTCAACGACCGTCGACATGTACTACGACGAGTCCCGGCGGCAGATGGAGTCCATGCGGACGACGGCCATTCGGGATGGCGGCAGCTTCACGCTGGACGCCCGCATCCGGACGGCCCGAGGCGTCGACAGATGGATGCGGCTGACGGCGGAGGTCGCGTATGTGCATGGGCGCCCGGTGCGCCTCTTCGGCGCGAAGCAGGACGTCACGCACGAGATGGAGCTGTGGAGCCGCCTCAGGCAGCTGGCGGAACGCGACGCGCTGACCGGTCTGGCCAATCGCGGCGTGTTCGAGGCCCGCTGGCACGAGCTCGTGACGGATCGGTCCGGCGACGGTTGCGGCGCGGCCCTGGTGCTGATCGATCTCGACCACTTCAAGCCGATCAACGACCGGTTCGGGCACGCGGCGGGCGACGAATGTCTCCGCCAGGTCGCGATGAGGCTGCATCGCGCCTTCGCGGACTCGATCCTGGTCGCGCGAATCGGGGGCGACGAATTCGCCATCCTGCTCCGGGCCCCGCTCGACCGCGCGCGGATGGTCGCCGCGCTCGAGCGTGTCCTGCGCACCCTGTGCCGGCCCGTCATGTGGAACGACGCCTCCATCGAGATCTCCGCCTCGATCGGCGTGACGTTCCCACGCGGAGCGCGATGCCGCACGCCGCGGGACATGTTCGCGGAGGCGGATCTCGCGCTCTACGCCGCCAAGGCGGCGGGCCGGAACGCGGTGCGGGCCTTCGGCGAGGAGATCGGGGATGGGCCGCAAAGCCGGCCTCCCGATGCCACGCCGCGTGGCCGGATCGACGCGAGACCGACGCCTCACGCGCCGGGACGCGGGTACCGCTCCTTGAGCAGCGCGTAGACGAGCCGGGCTCCCTGCACCTCGCCGCCCTCGGGCCGGCCAGGTTTGGCGGAGGGGGTCCAGCCGTAGATGTCGAAATGCAGGTAGGCCTTCGCGTCCTTGACGAACTTCTCCAGGAAGAGGGCCGCCGTGATGGAGCCCGCGAACCCGCCCGACGATACGTTGTTCGTGTCCGCGATCGTCGAGTCCAGCATCTTGGCGTAAGGCTGCCAGAGCGGGAGCCGCCAGACCGGATCTTGGACCGCGAGCCCGGTGCGCTGGACGCTCCCGGCCAGCGCGTCGTCCGCCGTGTAGAAGGGCGGCAGGTCGGGCCCGAGCGCGACCCGCGCCGCACCCGTCAGGGTCGCGAAATCGACCAGGAGGTCGGGCGCGTCCTCGTCCGCGAGCGCGAGCGCGTCCGCGAGGATGAGCCGGCCCTCCGCGTCCGTGTTGCCGATCTCGACCGTCAGCCCCGCGCGGCTGCGCAGCACGTCGCCCGGCCGGAAGGACGCGCCCGAGATCGCGTTCTCGACGGCCGGAATGAGAACGCGCAACCGGACCGGCAGGCGGGAGCCCATCACCATGTCGGCGAGCGCGAGGGCGGCCGCCGCCCCGCCCATATCCTTCTTCATGAGGAGCATGCCGGAGGAGGGCTTGATGTCGAGCCCGCCCGTATCGAACGCGACGCCCTTGCCGACGACGGTGATGGCGGGCCGGGTCGGGTCGCCCCAGGTGAGGTCGACGAGGCGCGGCGCGCGCTCCGCCGCCCGACCGACCGCGTGGATCATCGGCAGGTTCGCGTCGAGGAGGTCGTCGCCGACGATCACCTCGATCTCGGCCCCGTGGCGCTCTGCGAGCCGTCGCGCCGCCTCCTCGATGCCGTCCGGCCCGAGGTCGTTCGCCGGCATGTTGACGAGGTCGCGTCCCATGGCGACGGCGTCGGCGATGCGGCCGATCTCGGCCGCGTCGACGCCCGGCGGCGGCACGAGCCGAACCTCCGGCAGAGGGCGGTCGCGGTAGCGGGTGAACCGGTAGCGCCCGAGCGCGAAGGCGAGCGTCGCGAGCGCGGGATCGGCGAGGTGGCCCTCGAAGCGGTAGGTGCCGGCCGGGAGCGCGGTCGCGAGCCTGCCCGCGCCGAACGGGTCGCCTGACGCGTCGTCATGGCCGAACAGGACGCACGCGATCCCGCCCTCGGCGGACGGAAGCGGCAGCATCGCGCCCGGCTTCGGCTCGAAACCCGAGGCGTCCGCGAAGGTGCGCACGTTGCCGGGGAGTGCGGCCACGATCTCCGCACAGGTCTTCGGCGTCACGATGCGGATCGGCACCGCATCGGTCGCGGGGGTGGCGAAAGCGGGATGGAGCATCGTCCGATCTGTACGGTTTTAACTGGGGCTTAGGGTTAACGATCTACGGCTGTT
This sequence comes from uncultured Enterovirga sp., assembly GCA_964250725.1. GTDB lineage: Bacteria > Pseudomonadota > Alphaproteobacteria > Rhizobiales > Beijerinckiaceae > Enterovirga. The sequence goes on from CAXUHE010000040.1 coordinate 13,498, forward strand.
GGCCAACGCGTCGTTCTCGCGGAGTTCGTGTCATGCCCTTGCCGTCGATGTCCAGGCTCGCGTTTCGGGCCGTCGCGATCGCGCTCGTGGCGGCCGGACTCGGCGGGTGCGTCGGGCGTGATCCTGCGGCGACAGGCTCGATCGGCGGCGATGCCGGGGCTGCGATGTCGGGTCCGCAACTCAGGTCCGAGTCGGCCTCGCTCGGCGACCGGTTCGAGAAGAACCCGGACGACGCTACCGTGGCGATCGCCTATGCGCGATCCCTGCGGGGCCTTGACCAGACCGCCCAGGCGGTCGCGGTGCTTCAGCAGAGCGCGATCCGCAACCCGCGCAACCTCGGCGTGCTCGCCGCCTACGGCAAGGCGCTCGCCGATGCGGGCCGCTTCAAGGAGGCGGCCGACGTGCTGTCGCGGGCGCACAGCCCCGAGCGGCCGGATTGGCGCATCCTGTCCGTCCAGGGCGCGGTCGCGGACCAGATGGGCGATTTCGGCTCCGCCCAGCGCTTCTACGAGACCGCGCTGAAGATCGCGCCCGGCGAACCCTCCATCCTGACGAACCAGGGGCTCTCCTTCGCGCTCGCGAAGCGGCTCGACGAGGCGGAGCGCATCTTGGGCGCGGCGGCGCAGCACCCCCGCGCCGACGCCCGGGTCCGGCAGAACTACGCGCTCGTCCTCGGTCTCAAGGGCAAGTTCGGCGAGGCGGAGGGCGTGCTGCGGCGCGACCTGCCGCCTGCCGACGCGGCGAAGAACCTCGCGGCGATCAAGCGCATGATCAGCCAGTCGAACAGCTGGAAGGCGATCCGCCGCGCGGAGCAGCCCGCGACTTCGAAGGTCGGCCCCGACGCGACCTGATCCGCAGCGCACGCGGGGCTTCACCTGCGCGCCATCTCGCGGCATGACGCCGTCCGAGATGACGCCGAACCGCTTGTCGCCCGTGACGACGCCGCCGATCCGCTGGCGGCACGCGCTCGTCGTCGGCCCACCCATCGCGTGGCTCGCCGCGCTGGTCCTCGTGCCGGTCGCGATCGTCCTCAAGATCAGCCTCTCCGAGAGCGCGATCGCGCAGCCGCCCTATCGCCCGCAACTCGCCTGGTCGCTCGATCCGGAACGCTGGCGCGCCTTCGCGGCGGCGCTCGGCTTCGACAACTTCAGGACGCTGCTCGCGGACGACCTCTATCTCGAGGCTGCGCTCTCGTCGCTGTCGGTCGCGGCGCTCTCGACCGCGATCCTCGCGCTGGTCGGCTACCCGGTGGCGCTCGCCATGGCGCGCGCCACCACCCGCTGGCGGCCCGTGCTGGTCGCGGCCGTGATCCTGCCGTTCTGGACGAGCTTCCTCATCCGGGTCTACGCGTGGACGGCGATCCTGAAACCGGACGCTTGGCCGAGCCGGACGCTGATCGAGCTCGGCCTGACGCGCGGCCCGCTGGACATCCTGAACACCAATACGGCCGTCGTGCTCGGCATCGTGTACGCCTACCTGCCCTTCATGATCCTGCCGCTCTACGCGACGCTGGAGCGGCAAGACCCGGCGCTCCTCGAAGCCGCGGCCGATCTCGGGGCGTCGCCGATCCAGGCGTTCTGGACCGTGACCTTCCCGCTCTCCGGCGGGGGGCTCGCGGCCGGGTGCCTGCTCTGCTTCATCCCGATCACGGGCGAGTTCGTCATCCCGGACCTGCTCGGCGGCTCGGAGACGCTGATGCTCGGCCGCACGCTGTGGAGCGAGTTCTTCTCCAATCGCGATTGGCCGCTCGCCTCCGCGGTCGCGATCGTGCTCCTCGTGGCGCTCCTGGCGCCGATCGTGGCTCTCCGCGAGATCGAGGCACGTCGGCTGGAATCCCGCGGGTGAGGCGGTTCGGGGCGGGGGACGCCGTCGCGCTGGGGCTCGGCCTCGCGTTCCTCTATCTTCCGATCCTCTACGTCGTCCTCTTCTCCTTCAACGCGTCGCGGCTGGTGACCGTCTGGGGCGGGTTCTCGACGCGCTGGTACGCGGCGCTCGCGCGGAACACGGCGCTCGGCGAGGCAGCCTGGGTGAGCCTTCGCGTCGCGCTCGCCTCTGCGGCACTCGCCACGATCCTCGGCACGCTCGCGGCCGTCGCGCTGGCGCGGTTCGGCCGTTTTCCCGGCCGCACGCTGATGACCGGCCTCGTCTACGCTCCGATGGTGCTGCCGGAGGTGGTGAGCGGCCTCTCGCTGCTGCTGCTCTTCGTGGCGTCAGGCGTGGAGCGCGGGATCGCCACGGTGACGCTCGCCCACACGACGCTCGGGCTCCCCTTCGTGACCGTGATCGTCGGCGCGCGCCTCGCGCTGCTCGCCCCCGACCTGGAGGAGGCGGCGCGCGACCTCGGCGCCGGTCCGGTCATGGCGTTCTGGACCGTCACCCTGCCGCTGATCGTCCCGGCGGTCGCGGCGGGCTTTCTTCTCGCCGTCACCCTCTCGCTCGACGATCTCGTGATCGCGAGCTTCACTTCGGGTCCCGGCGCCACGACGCTGCCGATGCGGATCTACTCGCAGGTCCGGCTCGGCGTGACGCCGGAGATCAACGCGGTGTCGAGCCTCATGATCCTCGCCGTGACGGTCGCTGTCGCGATATCGGGTCTCGTCCTCCGGCGTCGATCGTCGGCGGTTCGGTGATAGGGAAGCGCTGAGTCGGGGTAGCGAGGCGAGCGCCCCCCCGTTATGGTGTGCAGCCCTGGACCGCGATACGAGATCCGGGCCGAGGGAGCGCGTCGATGAAGGGAGTGCGTCGATGAAGAAGGTCTACCCGGATGCGCGCGAAGCGCTGGCGGGGCTTCTCCGCAACGACATGCTGATCATGGCGGGCGGGTTCGGCCTATGCGGCGTGCCGAACGCGCTGATCGAGGCGATCCGCGACGCAGGCGTCACCGGGCTGACGGTGGTCGCGAACAACGCGGGCGTGGACGGCGCGGGCCTCGGCCTGCTGCTCGAGACGCGCCAGATCAGGAAGATGATCGCGTCCTATGTCGGCGAGAACAAGCTGTTCGAGC
>CAXUHE010000040.1:16511-22829 GCA_964250725.1 uncultured Enterovirga sp.
GGCGGGCGGGGCCGGCATCCCGGCCTTCTTCACGAAGACGGGCTACGGGACGCTGATCGCCGAGGGCAAGGAGACCCGCGAGTTCGACGGCGAGCATTACGTGATGGAGCGCGGCATCGTGGCCGACCTGTCGGTCGTGCATGCCTGGAAGGGCGACCGCGAGGGCAACCTCGTCTACCGGAAGACCGCCCGCAACTTCAACCCGATGATGGCGACGGCGGCCCGGATGACGGTCGCGGAGGTCGAGACGCTGGTCGATCCGGGCGCGCTCGAACCAGACGCGATCGTGACGCCCGGCGTCTTCGTGAAGCGAATCATCGAGGTCGGCGACTACGGGAAACGCATCGAGCACCGCACGACGCGCAAGCGCCTCGCAGCTTAAGGGACAGTTCGACATGGCTTGGACACGCGACGAGATCGCCCAGCGCGCCGCCCGCGAATTGCAGGACGGGTTCTACGTCAATCTCGGGATCGGCATCCCGACGCTCGTCTCGAACTACATCCCGGCCGGCGTGAACGTCCAGCTCCAGAGCGAGAACGGCATGCTCGGCATGGGTCCGTTCCCCTACGAGGGGGAGGAGGATGCCGACCTCATCAACGCCGGCAAGCAGACCGTCACCGAGCTGCCGACGACGAGCTACTTCTCATCGGCCGACTCGTTCGCGATGATCCGCGGCGGGCATATCGACCTGTCGATCCTAGGCGCGATGCAGGTCGCGGAGAACGGCGACCTCGCGAACTGGATGATCCCCGGCAAGATGGTGAAGGGGATGGGCGGCGCGATGGACCTCGTGGCCGGCGTGAAGCGGGTCGTGGTCGTGATGGAGCACTCCGCGAAGAACAAGGACGGCTCGACCGACCCGAAGCTGCTTCACCGCTGCAGCCTGCCGCTGACGGGGGCCGGCGTCGTCGACATGGTGATCACCGATCTCGGCGTCTTCACGATCGACAAGAAGGGCGGCGCGGGCATGAGCCTGATCGAGCTCGCGGGCGGCGTGTCGGTCGACGAGGTCAGGGCGGCCACCGGGGCGGCGTTCCAGGTGGCGCTCGACGGGGCGGCGCGCCAGGCGGCTTAAGGATAAGGCACGCCCGAGGCGCGCGGCGCGACCGCGCGCGTGATGAAGCCCGCGAGCAGGATCACGGTCAGCCCGTAGGGTAGCGCCTGCACGAGCTGGACCGGCACCTCGCCGATGCCGGGCAGCGCGACGCCCTGGAGGCGGATCGCCACCGCGTCGATGAACCCGAACAGCAGGCAGGCGAGGAGCGTCGGCACGGGACGCCATCGCCCGAAGACGAGCGCCGCCAGCGCGATGTAGCCCTGGCCCGCGCTCATATCGCGGCTGAACCCCGCGCCCTGCGCGATCGAGAGATACGCGCCCGCCGCCCCGGCGAAGAGGCCGCAGAGCGCGACCGCGCGGTAGCGCAGCCACGCGACGGAGATGCCCGCCGCCTCGACCGCCTCCGGGGCCTCGCCGACGGCACGCAGCCTGAGGCCGAACCGCGTGCGGGCGAGCACCCAGCAGGCCAGCGGCACGGCGAGGAGGGCCGCGTAGACGAAGCCGGTCTGCGCCAGCACCCGCCCGAGACCCGTTCCACCCCATTGCAGGGGCACGAACCGCGCGGCCGAGGTCAGGGCGGGCGTCTGGCCGCCCATGCGGAACCACGCCTCGCCGAGCACGATCGTCAGCCCCGAGGCCAGGATGTTGATCGCCATGCCGCTGACGACCTGGTTGCCCCGATACGTGATCGACGCGACGCCGTGCAGGAGCGCCAGCGCGAGGCCGGTCGCGAGCGCCGCCGCGAGGCCGGCCCAGGCCGATCCCGTGACGGCGGCCGTCGCGGCCGCCGCGAAGGCTCCGGCCAGCATCTTGCCCTCCAGGCCGACATCCACGATCCCGGCGCGCTCGGAGAACAGCCCGCCGATCCCCGCGAGGATCAGCGGCGTCGCGAGGCGCAGCGTGCCGGCGAGGATCGCGACCGCGACCACGAGGGCGTCCTCCATCATTCCCGCCGGACGCGCATGAGGCGCGCGAAGAGCGGCCGGGTGAAGCCCGCGAAGGCGCCGCTGAGGAGGATGACGAGCCCCTGCACCACGAGGACGAGGTCGCGCGACAGGGTCGGGATCTCGAAATTGAGCTCGGTCCCGCCCTGGTACAGGGCGCCCAGCAACAGGCTGGCCAGCGCGATGCCGACGGGGTGGTTGCGCCCCATCAGGGCGACCGCGATCCCGGCGAAACCGTAGCCGGCCGTGAAGTTGAGGATGAGGCGATGATGGACGCCGAGGATCTCGTTCACGCCGACGAGCCCCGCCAGCGCGCCCGAGGCGCAGAGCGCGACCATCGTGGTGCGCCCGAGATCGACGCCCGCGTAGCGCGCCGCGTCCGGGTTGTGCCCCATCAGCCGGAGCTCGTAGCCGAAGCGCGTCCGCCAGATGACGAACCAGGCGGCCGGGAGCGCCGCGGCGGCGACCAGGACGGAGAGGTTCAGCGGCGATGACGCGATCGCGACGCCCGCCCACCCGGCGAGGTCCCGCAGCGACGGCACGGAGGCGGAGGACGCGAAGGCGCGGCTCTCGGGCGACATCGAGCCGGGCTCGATCAGCACGTTGACCATCAGGTAGACGAAGAGCGAGGCGGCGAGGAAGTTGAACATGATCGTCGTGATGACGATGTGGCTGCCGCGGCGCGCCTGAAGCCAGGCGGGGATCGCCGCCCAGCCGGCCCCGAAGGCGAGCGCCGCCACGGCGGCGAGCGGCACCAGCAGGATCGCCGGGAGCGCGTCGTCGAGCGCGAGCGCCACGAGGCCGGCCCCGAGGCCGCCCAGCACCGCCTGACCCTCGCCCCCGATGTTGAAGAAGCCGCCGTGGAAGGCGAGCGCGACCGCGAGGCCGGTGAAGACGAGGTTCGTCGCGTAGTAGAGCGTGTAGCCGATGGCAGTGCCGTCCCCGGCCGCGCCCTGCACGAGCGTCGCGAGCGCCGCCGCGGGGCTCGCGCCCGCCGCCAGCACGACGAGGCCTGACAGCGCGAGCGCGACCGCGAGGTCGGCCACCGGCACGAGCCCGTGGTCGATCCAGGCCGGCAGCCGTGCCGCGTCCGCTCTCACGCGGCGCGCTCCGCGGGCTCGCCCGCGCCCGCCATCATCAGGCCGAGCCGGCGCTCGTCCGCCGCCCCGGCCTCCACCTCGCCGACGATCCGCCCATCCACCATGACGAGGATGCGGTCGGAGAGGGCCAGGACCTCGTCGAGGTCGGCCGAGACCAGGAGGATGGCGCAGCCGGCGTCGCGCAGCGCCCGCAGCTCGGCGTGGATCGCCGCGACCGCCCCGATATCGACGCCGCGGGTCGGCTGGCCGACGAGCAGGATCGCCGGGCCGCCCTCGACTTCCCGCCCCAGGACAAGCTTCTGCTGGTTGCCGCCGGACAGGCCGGCGGCGGGGAGGCGCGGGGTCGCGGGCCTCACGTCGAAGCGCGTCATGAGGGCCGCGCAGTGCCGCGCGATCGCGCCGCGATCGAGCCGGCCGCCCGGCGCGAAGCGGCGATCGCGCTGGCGGCCGAGGATCGCGTTGTCGTCGGCCGGCAAGGCCGCCGCCATCCCGTCGCGCAGGCGGTCCTCCGGGACATGCGCGACCCCGAGCGCGCGCATCTCGGCCGGGCTCGCGGGATCGTCCGCGGTGACGACCCGCGCGCCGATCCGGATGCGGCCGCCGCTGGGCGCGACGAGGCCCGCGAGCGCGTGGAGCAACGCGCCCTGGCCGTTTCCGGACACGCCCGCGACACCCACGACCTCGCCCGAACACAGCGCGAGGTCGGCCCCGCGCAGCGCGACCTCGCGCGAGGTCGCGAGTCCCTCCGCCGAGAGCAGGACGGGGCCTGTCGGCCGGCCCGATCGGCCCGAAGATGCGCGCAGGCGCCGGCCGATCATGAGGTCGGCGAGTTCCTTCGCGTCGGTCTCCCGCGTCCTGCGCGTCCCCACGACTCGGCCCGCCCGCATGACGGCGATTTCGTCCGTCAGACTCATGACTTCGCGCAGTTTGTGCGTGATCAGGATGATCGAGGCACCCCCAGCCGCGAGGCTCCGCAGAACCCTGAACAGCGCCTCCGTCTCGATGGGCGAGAGCACGGCGGTCGGCTCGTCGAGGATCAGGACCCGGGCGTCGCGGTAGAGCGCCTTCAGGATCTCCACGCGCTGGCGCTGCCCGACGGAGAGGTCCGCCACGATCGCGTCAGGGTCGATCGGCAGGCCGTGATCCGAGGCCAGTCGGGCGAGTTTCGCGCGGGCTGCGCCTAGCCGTCCGCGGAGCGCCAACCCGCCCTCCCGGCCGAGCAGCACGTTCTCCAGCACCGTGAACGGCTCGACCAGCATGAAATGCTGGTGGACCATGCCGATCCCGTGCGCCAGCGCGTCGGACGGGCGGGTGATCCGCACGGGCGCCCCGTCGACCCGGACCTCCCCGGCCTCGGGCTGGACCAGCCCGTATGCGACCCTCATCAGGGTCGACTTGCCGGCCCCGTTCTCGCCCACGATGCCGGTGATCGAGGCCGTCCGGACGCCGAGCGTCACGCCGCGAAGCGCGGGCGCGCCGCCGAAGGACTTCTCGACACCGATCAGTTCGAGGGCCGGCGGCCGGCTCCTTTCCGCTTCCATGCGGCGCTCAACGCTTGGAGCTCAAGTCTTCGGCTCAACCCTTGCAGTTCCGGGTCACCGTGTAATCGACCACCTTGATGGTGCCCGCCACGATCGCGGCTTTGGCCTCGTCCGCCTTCGCCTTCATGGCGGGCGTGATCAGCGCCCGGTTGTCGTCGTCGAGCGACCAGTCGACGCCGTTCTCCTTCAGCCCGAGCGTCGTCGCGCCGGAGGCCCACGTGTCGTCGCGGGCGAACTTGAAGCTGTCGTAGGCCGCGACGTCGACGCCCTTCACCATGGAGGTCAGCATGGTGCCGGGATGCAGGCGGTTCTGGTTCGAATCGACCCCGATCGCGAGCTTGCCCGCATCGGTCGCGGCCTGGAGCACGCCGAGCCCGGTCGCGCCCGCAGCGGCGAACACCACGTCGACGCCCCGATCGAACTGCCCCTTGGCGAGCTCACTGCCGCGGGTCGGATCGTTCCAGGCCGATGGCGTCGTGCCGGTCATGTTCTGCACCACGTCCGTCTTCGGGGCGGCGTATCTCGCACCCTGCTCGTAGCCGCAGACGAACTTGCGGATGAGCGGGATGTCCATGCCGCCCACGAACCCGATCATGCCCGTCTTCGACGCCATCGCGGCGAGGAGCCCGACGAGGAACGAGCCCTCCTGCTCGCGGAACGTCACGGATTGCACGTTCGGCAGGTCCTGCTTCACGACGCCGTCGATCAGCGTGAACTTCGTGCCCGGGAACTCCCGCGCGATCTTCTCGACCACGCTCGCCTGGTTGAAGCCCACCGCCACGATCGGGCTGAAGCCGCGCTGCGCGAAGCGGCGATGCGCCTGCTCGAACTGCGTCTCGTTCGTCGGCTCGAACTCCGTGACCGCGATCCCGGTCTCCCTGGTGAACCGCTCCGACCCGGCGAACACGCCCTCGTTGAACGACTTGTCGAACTTCGTCCCGAGGTCGAACACGACCGCCGGCTTGACGTCGGCCGCGGACGCGATGGTGACGACCGACACCCCGGCCAGCAGGCCCAACGACGCCGCGATGGCGCGCATAGTCATGAACATGGCGTGATCCTGTCCGAGCGTTCTTCGATCGCCTTGTTACAGGCGAGGCAACGCGTATGCCACCGGCAGCGTCGTGACAGTATTGCGGTGGTGACCTTTCCACGCGTCGGATTGCGACGAAAGTCTCCAACGATACGCGAAAGTGGTGCGGACGACCCGAATCCCACAGCGGAATCGGGTGCAAGCGTTGACGGCGCGCTCGGGCGCGCTCAAGGGTCGCGACCCTGCGGGACGATTCCGTTCCTTAGAGGAGGACATTGCATGGCCAAGGCGACGAAGCCGACCAAGGCGGAGAGCTCCGCGGCGGACATGAAGGCGGCCGAGAAGAAGTCGGTCGAGAAGGCGGCGGTGAAGAAGGTCAATCCAGCCTTGATGAAGCCGATGCAGCCCTCCAAGGAACTCGGCGCGGTCGTGGGCGAGAAGCCCCTGCCGCGCACCGAGGTCGTGTCCAAGATATGGGAATACATCAAGAGCAACAAGCTCCAGAACCCGAAGAACGGACGTGAGATCCTGGCCGACGACAAGCTGAAGAAGGTCTTCGGCGTCGACAAGGTCACGATGTTCGAGATGAACAAGTACATCAGCAAGCACCTGAGCTGAGACCCGAGTGGCGGACCGGATCGG
>CAXUHE010000041.1:0-22820 GCA_964250725.1 uncultured Enterovirga sp.
ATGTACATCGTGACCGGCGGCGGCTACGGCGGCTCGATCGACCAGGACGGCATCTCGAACGGCTGCTCGACGATCGGCATCTCGAAGACGCCGCCGCTCGAGATCCTGGAGCAGCGCTTCCCCATCATGTTCGACCATTTCGCCATCGCCGAGGGCTCGGCCGGGGCGGGCCGCCACCGCGGCGGCTTCGGGGTCAGCTACGGCGTGCGGCTGCTGCGCGGCGAGGCGACGGCCTCCTTCGTGATGGATCACGGCCTCGTCGGCCCGCCCGGCATCCTGGGAGGCTCCAGCGGCGCCCCGAACCGGGTCGAGATCACGCAGGGCGGCGTGTCCTACCACCCGCCGCACCGCTCCAAGGACCAGGACGTCCGGCTGCTCGCGGGCGACCGGATCGACGTCGCGACCCCCGGCGGCGGCGGCTATGGCGATCCTGCGGGGCGGGACGCGTCGCTCGCCGAGCGCGACCGGGTCCGGGGCTATTTCAGGTCGGGAGGCGGCTGAGCGGCACTCTTCCGCCTTCAACGCCTTCTCAGAAGGGTTGCCCATCGCTCCTCATGCTGAGGTGCTCGCCAGAGACGAGCCTCGAAGCACGCATCAGGGCTCAGACCTGGGGCAAGCACCACCGTCGTGAGTGCTTCGAGTGCCGGCTGCCCCGGCCACCTCAGAGCCTCGCTCGTGATAGGAACCTTTACTTCCTCATGCTGAGGTGCCGGCCAAAGGCCGGCCTCGAAGCACGCATTGCCGTCGTGCATCCTTCGAGGCCCAGCTTCGCCGGGCACCTCTAGGATGACGAGGTTGGGTGTTTCCGGCCAAGCTCTCAGGATGAGGAGGTTCTGACCGAGTCTCATACCGCCAGGTAGTTGCGTCGGATCTCGTCGTCCGCGCGCAGCGCCTCGAACGTGCCCGAGAAGCGCATCTGGCCCTTCTCGATCACGTAGGCGCGGGTCGCGACGAGCGCCGCGAAGTGCATGTTCTGCTCGGAGATGAGGACGGTGACGCCGCCGGCCCTGATGTCGCCGATCGCGTGGGCGACCTGCTCGACGATCTTCGGCGCGAGCCCTTCCGAGGGCTCGTCCAGGAGGAGGAGGCTCGGGTTGCCCATGAGGCTGCGGGCGATCGTCAGCATCTGCTGCTCGCCCCCGCTCATATGGGCGGCGCGGCGGCGGCGCATCTCGGCGAGGTTAGGGAAGATCGCGAAGAGGCGCTCCGGCGTCCAGGGCTCGACGCCCCTCGGCGCGGCCCTGCGGCCGACCGCGAGGTTCTCCTCGACGGTGAGGCTCGTGAAGATCCGCCGCTCCTCCGGCACGAAGCCGACGCCCCGCCGGGCGATCGCGAAGGGCGGCTTGCCGCCGATCTCCTCCTGCCCGAGCGAGATCCGGCCGGCCCGGGGCGGGACGATGCCGATGATCGCCTTCATCAGCGTGGACTTGCCGGCGCCGTTGTGGCCGAGCAGCGCCACGACCTCGCCGGCCGCGACGTCGAGCGAGACGCCGTGCAGGATCTTCGCGGCGCCGTAATAGCAGTCGATCGCGCTGACGCCGAGCATCACGCGGCCGCGCCGTACATGGTGCCGCCCCCGAGATAGACGGCCTGGACCTGGGGGTCCGTCCTGATCTCGGCCGGCGATCCGACCGCGATGACGCGGCCGCGGTTCAGCACGATGACCCGGTCGGCATGACCGAACACGACGTCCATGTCGTGCTCCGTGAACACGACGCCGAGACCCTCGCTTGCGACGAGCGAGCGCACGAGGTCCATCATGGCGCCGCGTTCCTGCGGGGCCATCCCGGCCGTCGGCTCGTCCATGAGCAGCATCTTCGGCCGGCTCGCGACCGCCATGGCGAGCTCGAGGCGCTTGAGGTCGCCGTAGGCCAGCACACCCGCGATCCGGTCGGCCTGGAGCCGCATCCCGGTCCGCTCGAGCAGCTCGTCCGCCTCGGCATCGTGGTGCGACCGGGCCGGCCGCCAGATGCCGCCGAGGCCGCCGCGATGCGACAGCAGCACCATCTGCACGTTCTCGCGCACCGTCATGGTGGCGTAGGTCGCGGTGATCTGGAACGTCCGGCCGATGCCGCGCCGCCACACGGCCTCGGGCCGCAGCCCGTCGATGCGCCGGCCCTCGAACAGGATCTCGCCCGCATCGGCCCGGACCTGCCCGCCCAGCATGTTGAAGCAGGTCGACTTGCCCGCGCCGTTCGGCCCGATGATGGCCATCATCTCGCCCGGCGCGACCGCGAACGAGACGTCCACGACCGCGTGGACGCCGCCGTAGGACTTGCGGATGCCCCGCACCTCGAGACCGGCGGCCGTCACGGCAGGGTCCCGCCGGCTGTCCCGGCCGGGGCGCCCGCGAGCGCGACCTTGGCACGCGCGCTCGGCACCCATCGCCGCCAGGTCCCGACGACGCCGTGCGGCATGAACATCACCGAGACCACGATGAGCAACCCGAGGCAGGCGCGCCAGTAGTCGGTCGTGCTCTGGAGTTTCGCGAGGAGCCCGTGATAGACGGCCGCGCCCACGATCGGGCCCGCCATCGTGTCGATGCCCCCGACCAGGATCATCACCAGGCCGTCGACCGACGTCGAGATGGAGATGACGTCGGGGAAGACGCTGCCCTTCGCGAAGGCGTAGAGCCCGCCCGCGAGGCCGGCCGCCGCGCCCGCGACCACGAACCCGGCCCATTGCGCGAGGCGGATGTCGATGCCGATCGAGGCCGAGCGGACGGCCGAGTCCCGCGCCGCCCGCAGCGCGTAGCCGAACGGCGCGGCGGCAATCCGGCGGAGCAGGTACACGGCCCCGCCCACGCAGGCGGCCGTGACGTAGAGGTAGACGGTGCCGCTGCGGGCCCATTCATCCGGCCGCACCTGCAGCACGCCGTTGTCCCCGCCCGTGACGCGGACCCATTGCAGCGCCACGGACCAGAGGATCTGGGCGAGCGCGAGGGTCAGCATGGCCCGGTACACGCCGCTCAGCCGGACGCAGAGCCAGCCGAACAGCGCGGCCCCGAGCGCGCCCGCCACGGGGGCCGCCACGAGCGCCGGGAGGAGCGGCATCGAGAGGTGCTTCACCCCGAGCGCCACCCCATATGCGCCGAGCCCGAAATAGGCCGCGTGGCCGAAGGACAGGAGCCCGCCCGGTCCGACGAGGAGGTGCAGGCTCGCGGCGAACAGGACGAAGATCAGCGTCTCGATCAGGAGCGTGACCGCGTAGGGGCCGAGCCACAGCGGCGCGACGAGCACGAGGGCGGCGGCGAGCGCCCAAGGCAGCCACGGCTCGGCCCGCGGGCGGGATGTCGTCGGCATCTCCAGGATCGCGATCGTCTCGCGCACCTGGACCTGCGGCGTCCCGGCGAGCCCGTAGGGCCGCACCACGAGGACGGCCGTCATCACCAGGAACACGGTGACGAGCGTGAAGGAGGGCAGGAGGAGCGTCCCGAAGGATTGCAGGATGCCGATGAGGAGCGCTGCGAAGAACGCTCCCGGGATGCTGCCGAGGCCGCCGATGACCGTCACCACGAAGGCCTCCGTCAGGAGGTTGAAATCCATGCCGAGATTGGCGGCGTCGCGCGGGAGTTGGACCGCCCCGCCTAGCCCCGCGAAGGCGCTCCCCAGCGCGAACACGGAGGTAAAAAGCCAGCGCTGGTTGACGCCGAGCGCGCCCACCATCTCGCGATCCTCAGTCGCGGCCCTAACCAGCGTCCCCCAATGCGTCTTGTGGAAGACGAGCCAGAGGAGGGCGAGGATCGCGGGCCCGAGCCCGATCAAGAACGCGTTGTAGGCCGGCAGCCGCACGCCGAAGACATCGATCGCGGAGGCGAGGCCGGGCGCGCGCAGCCCGATCAGGTCCTCGACGCCCCAGACGGACTTGGTCAGGTCCTGGATGATCAGGACGACCCCGAAGGTCGCGAGCAGCTGGAACAGTTCCGGCGCCCGCGACAGCCGGCGCAGGATGACGATCTCGACGAGAGCCCCGAGCGCGCCGACGCAGAGCGCGGCCGCCACGACGCCGCCCCAGAACCCGAGCGGGCCGGCCGGGAACCGGGTGGTGAGCGTGTAGGCCCCGTAGGCGCCCAGCATGTAGAACGAGCCGTGCGCGAAGTTGACGATCTGCGTGACCCCGAAGATCAACGAGAGGCCGCAGGCGACGATGAACAGCATCGAGCCCGTGGCACAGCCGTTGAACAGGAGCGAGACGAAGGTCTGGGGATCCATTCGCGTCGCCGACCCTAGCAACCCGTCTTGAAACGGGGAGCCGCTTGGCCAGACAAGATCATGTCCTTCCTTCTCATGCTGGGGACCTTTTCGCGTTCCACGTCATTACGAGGAGCGTCAGCGACGAAGCAACCCAGGGGCCGCCGCGTCGTCCTCTGGGTTGCTTCGCTCCGCTCGCAATTACGGGAAGGGAGTTTCCGGCCATACACACGAGCGTCACGGCGCGGCGGGCCTGAACTTCATCGCCTCGGCCTCGGACGGGAGCAGCGTCTCGCCCGCGCCGGTCACGACGTCGACCATGACGCCGTTCCCGTTCTCCTTGGCGAGCGTCCCGAGATAGACGGTGAGAGTCGCCTGGTGGTCGGCCCGGAACGTGACCGGGCCGACGGGCGTCGCGATCTTCAGGTTCTTAAAGGCGGCGGTGATCTTCTCCGGCTCGGAGGACCCCGCGGCCTTCAGGGCGGCGCCCAGGCCCTGGTAGGTCACGTAGCCGAGGACGGAGCCCCAGCGCGGGTAGTCGTTGTACTTCTTCCGGTAGGCGGCGAGGAAGCGGTCGTGCTCGGCCGTCTTGATGGCCTGCCAGGGATATCCGGTCACGATCCAGCCCTCGGGCGTCTCCTCCTTGAGGGTGTCGAGATATTCCGGCTGTCCAGTGAGCCCGCTCAGGACGGACTTGCCCTTGAACGAGCCGCGCGTGTTCGCCTCGCGCACGAGCCGGACGAGGTCAGTCCCGAACACCGCGTTGAAGATCGCGTCGGGCTGCGACGCCATCAAAGCGTCGATCGTCGAGCCGGGTTCGATCTTCCCGAGCGCAGGCCATTGCTCGGCGACGAAAGTCACGTCGGGCCGCTTGGCGGTGAGGAGCTCTTTGAACCTCGCCACGAAGGAGGTGCCGAACTCGTAATTCGGCGCGACGGTCGCCCATTTCTTCGCCGGCAGCTTCGCGGCGGCGTCCGCCAGCATGGCGGCCTGCATGTAGGTCGAGGCGGCGGTGTGGAACGTGTAGGCGTTGCCCTTCTCCCACGCGATCGCGTCGCTGACCGCTATGCCGCACACGAAGGGAAGCTTGCGCTGCTGAGCGAAATCCGCGAGCGCGAGACACACGCTCGAGGTGAACCCGCCCGCCAGTGCCGACACCTTGTCGGAGCCGACCAGTTCCTCCGCCTGCCGGATGGCGTCGCCAGGCTTCGCGGCGTCGTCCTTGAAGATCACCTGGATGGGACGGCCGCCGGCCCCGACTGCCGCGTTGAACTCCTCGACCGCGAGCTCAGCTCCGCGACGGTACGGCTCGGTGAACAGCGCCATGCTGCTGAAGCTGTTCACGTCGCCGATCTTGATCGGGCCGCCCTGGGCGCCCGCACCGGGCGCTGCCCCGAGGAGGCACAGCACCGCCCCGGCGATCGTTCCAAGCGTCTCGTACCTCATGTCATCTCCGATCGCTTCTTGTATCCATGATTACGTCGGAATGGATGCAAGCGGCAGGCCACACAGAGGCGAAAACGACGCCGATGCCGCCCGTGGAAGCCCACGAGCATTCCTCGCGCCGATTTCGTCAGAGCCTCAGGGGCAGCGGGATCTGGAGCTCGGTGGCGAGCCAGGCGAGGAAGCACCTCAACGTCGCGCTCGACCGGGCCCGGGGGGCGACCGAGAGGTGGTGGCCCACGTAGCGGACGTCCTCCGCGCGATTCAGCAGCGGCTGGACGAGGTCGCCGCGCGCGAGCTCGCGCTCGGCAAGGCGCGTCGATTCGAGCGCCACACCCATTCCGTCGACCGCCGCGGAGATCGCCATGAAGCTGCGGTCGAAGCGGCTGCCCGACGGCATCGGGGCCGATAGCCCGTTGCGCTCGAACCAGTCGCTCCAGCGCACCCGCTTCGATTCGCTCTCGATGAGGGGGCAGGCTTTCAGGTCCGCGGCCGTCTCGATTCGTCGCCCCAGCTCAGGCGTGCAGAGCGGCGCGACGATCTCCTCGCCGAGCGGCAGGCTCAGGAGACCTTCCCGCGGCGTGGACCCGTATACGATGTCGGCGTCGAACTCGTCGTCGACGAAGCGGGAATAGTCGATGCCGGCCGAGAGCCGGATCTCGATCGCGGCCTCGCTGGTCAGCCGACGCAGGCGCGGCATCAACCATTGGGTCGCCATGCTAGGCGCGCAGTGGAGCCGGAGCAGGTTGCTCGTCCGGCCCGCCACGATCGACATCCCGTGCTCGATCTCCTCCAGGCCGCGCGAGACGTGGCGGAGCAGGTTCTCGCCTGCGGGATTGAGCTGCACCATCCGCCCGCTGCGCTTGAACAGCCGCACCGAGAGGTCTGCCTCGAGCTTGCGGATGGCGTGGCTGACGGCGCTCGGCGACAGGTTGAGATGCTCCGCTGCCGCCTTGAACGATCCGAGGCGAGCGGCGGATTCGAAGGCCCGGACGGCAAGGAGCGAGGAGGGTCTCATCGGGCTTCAGATGAACAGGATTCACCTGAGCGCGCAATCTTTGCGTTTATCGCCGTCCCGGGAGGCCGATAGAAGACCTCAAAACGCAAGGGTGGAAACGACGATGCTCCTCGACGGTAAGACGGCCATCATCTCGGGCGCGGCCGGGCCGCGCGGCATCGGCTTCGCGACCGCCAGGCTCTTCGCCTCGCAGGGCGCCAAGGTCGCCATCGTGGATATCGACGGAGCAGCGGCCGAGACGGCCGCCGCCGAACTCGGCAAGCAGCATCTCGGCTTCGCCTGCGACGTCACCGACCGCGCCTCCTGCGGGCAGGCGGTCGACGCCGTGAAGGCGCGGTTCGGGCGGATCGACATCCTCATCAACAACGCCGGCGTCACGCAGCCCGCCAAGGTCGTGGAGATCGGCGAGGCGGATTGGGATCGGCTGATGGACGTGAACCTCAAGGGCGTTCTCTTCCTCAGCCAGGCGACAATCCCGGCGATGCGGGACCAGAAGGCGGGCGCGATCGCCTGCATGTCCTCGGTCTCGGCGCAGCGCGGCGGCGGCATCCTCGGCGGCCCGCATTACTCGGCCGCCAAGGCTGGCGTGCTGGGCCTCGCCCGCGCCATGGCGCGCGAGCTCGGGCCCGAGGGCATCCGGGTGAATTGCGTGACGCCGGGCCTGATCCAGACCGACATCAACGCGGGCAAAATCTCCGACGAAGGCCGGGCCAAGATCCTGGAAGGCATCCCGCTGAACCGCCTCGGCGTGCCCGAGGACGTCGCCCGGATCTTCCTGTTCCTGGCGTCGGACCTGTCGGGCTACGTCACGGGCGCGACGATCGACGTCAACGGCGGCATGCTGATCCACTAGGCCCGCCCCGTCCTCGCGAAAGATCAATCCCATGAGCGCGTCGCTGCTCGGCCACAACTTCAACCTGCCCGACCGGGCGCAGGCCATCCGGCGCACCGCGCTGCACATGGGGGCGGTCCAAGGCCAGGGCTACATCGCCCAGGCGCTCGACGTCGCGGACATCCTGGCGGTCGCGTATTTCCACGCCATGACCTACCGGCCCGAGGACCCGCATTGGGAAGGGCGCGACCGGTTCTATCTCTCGATCGGCCATTACGCGATTGCGCTCTACGCGGCGCTGATCGAGGCCGGCATCGTGCCGCGCGAGGAGCTCGACACCTATGGCGGCGACGACAGCCGCCTGCCGATGTCCGGCATGGCGGCCTACACGCCCGGCATGGAGATCACGGGCGGGTCGCTCGGCCAGGGGCTGCCGATCGCGATCGGCGCCTGCATCGGTCTGAAGCGCAAGAGATCAGCCGCCTTCGTCTACAACCTGCTCTCCGACGGGGAGCTCGACGAGGGCTCGACCTGGGAGGCGGCGCTCGCGGGCGCGCATCACAAGCTCGACAACCTGATCGCGATCGTCGACGTCAACGACCAGCAGGCCGACGGCCCCTCGGGCGAGGTGCTGCGCACGGAACCGCTCGTCGACAAGTGGCGCGCCTTCGGCTGGTTCACCCAGCGGGTCGACGGCAACGACATCGACGCGCTGGTGGGGGCCTTTGACGCCGCCCGCCGCCATCCCGGGCCGCAGCCCCGGATCATCATCTGCGACACGCTGATGGGGAAGGGCGTGCCCTTCCTGGAGGCACGCGAGAAGAACCACTTCATACGCGTCGACGAGCACGAATGGGACCTCGCCCTCGCGCAGCTCGACGGGGCGCGCCCGCTCTAGCCCTCAGACAGACGAGCGACCCCATGGACGCCCCCACCCTGCCGCCGAAGACCCGCCTCAAGACCTCCGCGATGATCGCGTCGATCGCCGCCGAGGGTCAGAGGACGAAGCCCGCCCCGTTCGGCCACGCGCTGGTGGCGCTCGCCCGCGAGCGGCCCGAGATCGTCGGGCTGACGGCGGATCTCGCGAAATACACCGACCTGCACATCTTCGCGCAGGCCTTCCCCGACCGCTTCTACCAGATGGGCATGGCCGAACAGGTCCTGATGGCCTCGGCCGCCGGCATGGCGCGCGAGGGCTGCATCCCGTTCGCCACCACCTACGCGGTCTTCGCCTCGCGGCGCGCCTACGACTTCATCTGCATGGCGATCGCGGAGGAGAACCTGCCCGTCCGCATCGTGTGCGCCCTGCCCGGCCTCACCACGGGTTACGGGCCGAGCCATCAGGCGACGGACGACCTCGCGATCATGCGCGCGATGCCGAACCTCACGGTGCTCGATCCCTGCGACGCGCTGGAGATCGAGCAGGCGACGGCCGCGATGGTGGACCATCCGGGGCCCGTCTACATGCGGCTGCTCCGCGGACAGGTGCCGCTCGTCCTCGACGAGTACGGCTACAAGTTCCAGATGGCGAAGGCGGCTCTGCTGCGCGACGGCGCGGATGCGCTCGTCATCTCGTCGGGCCTCATGACGATGCGGGCGCTCGAGGCCGCGAAGGCGCTGGAGGCGGATCGCGTCGGGGTCGCGGTGCTGCACGTGCCGACGATCAAGCCGCTCGACGAGGCCGCGATCCTGCGCGAGGCGGGCCGCACCGGCCGGAAGGTCTACGTGGCCGAGAACCATTCGGTCGTCGGCGGCCTTGGCGAGGCCGTGGCGGGCCTCCTCATGCGCGCGAGCGTGCATCCGGCTTTCGCCCAGATCGCGCTGCCGGACCGGTTCCTGGATGCGGGCGCGCTGCCGACCCTGCACGACCGCTACGGCATCTCGACCGAGGCCGTCGCGCAGCGCATCAGGAACGGGCTCTGACATGAGCGTGGCGGAGATGACGGGGACCGCCTCGCAGACGCAGCCCGGCGCGTCTCCTGCCCGGCTGGCGGACGCGATCCGCTTCCTTGCGCTCGACGCAATCGCCAAGGCCGAGGAGGGCCATCCCGGCGCGCCGCTCGGCTGCGCCGAGATCGCGACGGCGCTCTTCACCCGCCACCTCCGGGCCAACCCCGAGGACCCGCACTGGCCCGACCGGGACCGCTTCGTGCTGTCGAACGGCCACGGCTCGATGCTGATCTACGCGCTCCTCCATCTGTCCGGATATCCCGGAATGGAGATCGACGAGATCAAGCGCTTCCGCGTCCTCGGCTCCAACACGCACGGCCATCCGGAATACGCCCCGGGCCACGGGATCGAGGTGACCACGGGGCCGCTCGGCCAGGGGATCGCGAACGCCGCCGGCATGGCGGTCGCGGAGGCCTGGCTCGGCCATGAGTTCGGGCCGGACCTCGTCGACCACCGCACCTATGCGCTGGTCGGCGACGGCTGCCTGATGGAGGGGATCGGGCACGAGGTGATCTCGCTCGCGGGCCACCTTCGGCTCGGCAAGCTCGCCTTCCTGTGGGACGACAACGTGATGACCGACGACGGGTCGACCGACCTGTCGATCAGCGAGGACGTGCGCGCCCGTTTCCGGGCCGCCGGGTGGCACGTGGTCGATGCGGACGGGCACGACATCGACGACGTCTCGCGCGCGCTGGATCTCGCCCGGGCCGATCCGCGCCCTTCGCTCGTAGCCTGCCGGACCGTGATCGGGCGCGGGCTGCCGCGGCTCGAAGGGCAGCGCGGCGCCCATGGCGGGCGCGTCTTCCCAAAGGATTGCGACGAGGCCCGCGCGGCGCGCGGCTGGATCGCGCCGCCCTTCACGGTGCCAGCCGACGTGCAGGACGCCTGGCGCGCCGGCGTCTTCGCGCGCAACCGGCCGGATTACGAGGCGTGGCAGGCCCGGCGCGACGCGCTTCCGGCGGAGCGCCGGGCTTTGTTCGACCGGCTCTGCGAGGGCCGCCTGCCGGAAGGCTGGCGCGAGGCGCTGGCCGGCTACAGGCGTCATGCGGCCGAGGCCGCGGCCACGAAACCCGGCATCGGAGCCTCGTCGGAGATCGTCGAGCTCCTGACGGAATCCGTCCCGGAATTGTTCAGCGGGGCGCCGGACCTCGAAGGGCCGATCCGCTTCAAGCAGAAGCTCGCGGCCTTCACGGCCGGGCATCGCGGGGGGCGCTACCTGCATTACGGCGTGCGCGAGCACGCCATGGGCGCGATGATGAACGGCATGGTCGCCCATCGGGGCCTGCTGCCGATCGGCGCGACCTACCTGGTCTTCTCCGACTACATGCGGCCGGCGCTCCGCATGGCGGCGCTCATGGGCCTGCCGGTCATCACCGCCTACAGCCACGATTCGATCGGCTGCGGCACGAACGGCCCAACGCACCAGCCGGTCGAGTTCCTGGCCTCGCTCCGGGCCATCCCCAACATGCTCGTCCTGCGCCCGGCCGATGCCGTCGAGGCCGCGGAATGCTGGGAGCTGGCCTTGGAGAACCGCGACGGCCCGACCTCGCTCGTCTTCGCCCGCCAGGCGCTGCCGCCCGTGCGGCGCGACGGCGGCGCGCAGAACCGCTCGGCCCGAGGCGCCTACGTGCTGGCTGAGGCGCAGGGCGGTCCCCGCCGCGTCACGCTGATCGCGACCGGCTCCGAGGTGGCGGTGGCGCTGGCGGCGCGCGGCCTCCTGCAGGGGCGAGGCTGCCCGACGGCCGTCGTGTCGATGCCGTCCTTCGAGCTCTTCGAGGCGCAGGATTCCGCCTGGCGCGACGAGGTCCTGCGACCGGACACCGTGCGGGTCGGGGTCGAGGCGGCGGTCCGGCAGGGCTGGGACCGGTGGATCGGGGAGCGCGGCGGGTTCGTGGGCATGACGTGGTTCGGCGCCTCGGGCGCGGGGGACGCGCTCTTCCGCCATTTCGGCATCACTCCGGACGCGGTCGTCCGCGAAGCCTTGGCCCGCCTCCCGGCCGGGACCGGACGCCCCGCATGACGCACCGGATCGTCTTCCTCGACCGCGCGACCCTCGCGCCGCAGACGACGTTGCGGCGTCCCGATTTCGCGCACGAATGGATCGAGCACGATTCAACGCGGCCCGAGGACGCGAAGGCGCGGCTCGCCGGGGCGACGATCGCGCTCGTCAACAAGGTGGGTCTCGGGGCCGACCTGCTGCGCGACCTGCCGGACCTACGGCTGATCGCGGTCGCGGCGACCGGCACGGATTGCGTCGACAAGCCGGCCGCGGCGGCTGCCGGGATCGCGGTGTCGAACATCCGGCACTACGCCTCGAACACCGTGCCGGAGCACACCTTCGCGCTGATCCTCGCGCTCCGGCGCAGCATCGTCCCCTTCCGTGAAGACGTGCTGCGGGGCGAATGGCAGAAAGCCGGGCAGTTCTGCTTCTTCGATCACCCGATCCGCGATCTTGCGGGCTCGCGGCTCGGTATCATGGGCGAGGGCGTGCTCGGCCAGAGGGTGGCCGAGCTCGGACGCGCCTTCGGGATGATCCCGCTCTTCGCGGCCCACAAAGGTGTCTCCGGGCTCGGGCCGCTCTATACGCCGTGGGACGAGGTGATCGAGACCGCCGACGTCATCACGCTACACGCGCCGCTGACCCCGGCGACGCGCGGCATGATCGCCATGCCGGAATTCCGCCGCATGGCGCGCCGGCCGCTCATCGTGAACACGGCGCGCGGCGGGCTGATCGTCGAGGAGGACCTGGAGCGCGCGCTCGACGAGGGGCTGGTCGGCGGCGCGGGACTCGACGTGACCCTGCCGGAACCCCCAGCCATGGACAGCGCCTTCATGCGGCTGGCGAAGCGGCCGAACGTGATCGCGACGCCCCACATCGCCTGGGCGAGCGACGAGGCCCAGCAGGCCCTGGCCGACCAGCTCATCGACAATGTCGAGAACTTCGTCGCCGGTCGCCCGACGAACCTCGTGACGGGCGCCTTCTGAATGGCCGGGGCGCACGCCCCGCGCGCGGCCCGGCCGGCGCCGCGATCAGGCGGCCGCCTTGGCGGGTACCCTGGCGCCGTCCTCCATCTCGCGGCGAAGCGCCACAACGTCGAGGTCGTTGACGAGCTCGACATCCGCGAACGTCACGGCCGTGTCCT
This sequence comes from uncultured Enterovirga sp., assembly GCA_964250725.1. GTDB lineage: Bacteria > Pseudomonadota > Alphaproteobacteria > Rhizobiales > Beijerinckiaceae > Enterovirga. The sequence continues at coordinate 12,577 of CAXUHE010000041.1, forward strand.
TGGCGATCGCGCGCTTCAGCCGGACGTTGTGCGCGAGGCCGATAGGCAGGCCGCCGAGCGCGAGGCTCTTCTGGGCCGGGATCGCATTCGCCCACACGGCGAAGCCGCCCTCGCCGTCCAGCATCTCGCCGGCCTTGAGGTCCTTCTTGGCGGTCGCGACGGCGTCGCCCCGGAACGTCAGGGACGATCCGGTCGGCTCGCCGCGCAAGACGGCGGAGAGCACGCTGATGCTCGTCTCGAGCCCGATCATGTGGAAGGGCCGCCACATCGAGGCGTACCAGCCGGACGGATCGGTGAGGAGGCCGTATTGCTTGAAGCAGGCGCGGCTGTACTCGCTATCCGCCTTGAAGGTCACGAAGACACCGTACCGGATGTTGTTGAACACCTCGCGGCCGTCCGGCTCCTGGCTCGCCGCGATATCGACGAGGCCCGAGCGGGCAAGACGCCCGCCATCCGCCGCGGGGCGGAAGACGCGGGCGAGGTCCTGCAGGCCGGTCGGCGGGAAGGCGAGACCGTCATCCGGACAGTCGAGACCGGTGCCATTGGCCACCGCCGCCATCTCGATAGCCGCCTTGGTGCCGTCGGTGAACGAGTTGTACATCTTCGGGTTGAAGTCGCCCTTCGCGACCTCCTCCTCGCTCCAGCCGAAGAAGCCCCACACGGTCTCGGGGGTCGAGTAGCGGTAGCGCGGCTCGTAGTTCATGCCTTTGCCCGCGGAGGTAACCTCGAAACCGCAGGAGCGGGCCCAGTCGACGAGCTCGCAGATGATGGCCGGCTGGTCGCCATAGGCCATGGAATAGACGAGGCCCTTGGCGCGCGCCTTCTCGGCGAGGACCGGCCCGCAGAGCACGTCCGCCTCGACATTGACCATCACGACGTGCTTGCCGGCCTCGATCGCGCCGAGCGCATGGCGCACGCCCGCGATCGGGTGGCCGGTCGCCTCGATCACGCATTCGATCTCGGCGCAGCCGAAGAGCTCTGCCGCATTCGTCACGACGGCCGTCCGGCCGGTCTTGACCGCGTCGCCGACCGAGGCGGCCGCATAGCGCTCGGCCGCCCAGCCGACGCGCTGGAGCGAGGCCTTGGCCTTGGCCGTGTCGAGATCCGCAACTGCGACGACATGCATCCCGGCGATGCGCTGCGCCTGGGCGAGCACCATCGAGCCGAATTTACCGGCGCCGATCAGGCCGACCCGGACGGGACGGCCGCCGCCGGCCCGCGCGGCGAGCATGGAGGAGAGATTCATCGTGTTTCCTTCCCGGTGGATCTTCGTTTCGGCCCACCCCGCGATCGGCCGGCCCGGCCTGCGGCGCGGGGCGCCGAGCCCGGCCGTGATCGAAGCGGCGCCCGGCGCACGAGGGTGGGACGTCCGGGCCACGGCCTCAATCGAGTTTTTCGCGGCGAATCTTTAGCGGAGCTAAATCTTGCCGCGAAAACAGGTCTCGGCCCAGCTGTCGCGCTGGGCGCGCACCCAGTTGAGGAAGATCACGATCTTGCCGCGCCGCAGATGCTCGTGCGGGCACACGATCCATTGCGTGGTGATGGGCAGGGCGGGCGGGTCGCGAACGGGGCAGACGAGCGTTCCGGCCGCGAGCTCGCGCCAGGCCATGAGGTTGCTCTCGAGCGCGATGCCGCCGCCCTCGGCCGCGTAGTCGATCGCCATGTGCGAGCGGTCGAAGAGGACGCGCCGCCAGCGCTCCGTCGATTGCGCGCCAGCGGCCGCGAACCATTGCGGCCATTGGATCTGCGCCTTCACCGAGTGGATCAGGCGCTGCGATCCGAGATCGGCCGCGACCATCGCGCCGGACGGCGCGACCTTCGGCGAGCAGAGCGGGAAGAACAGCTCCTCCGCGAGCCCCTCGACGAACAATCCGGGCCAGTCCCCGCGGCCGTGGCGGATGTCGATGTCGACGTTCTCCTTGCCGAATGACGTCGGCTCGTTGGTGCCGTCGAGCCGAACCTCGATATTGGGATGGGCGGCGACGAAATCGTGCAGCAACGGCAGCAGCCATTTCGCCGACAGCGAGGGCGCCGCGCGCACGACGAGGGTCGTGCCCGGCCGGAATCCGCGCACCCAATCGGTCGCCTCCGCGATCCTGTCGACCTCGCGCCCGATCATCTGGAAATAGCGTTCGCCGGCCTCCGTCAGGATCACGTTGCGGCCGACCTTGACGGTCAGAGCCGTGCCGAGCTGCGCCTCCAGCGACTGGATCTGCTGGCTGACGGCGGACGGGGTGACGTGCAGCTCCTCGGCCGCGCGCGTGATGCTGCCGCTGCGCGCGACGGCGTGGAACACGCTGATGGCTCGAAGGGGAAGCTGCATTCTGACGGTTTAGCCTGCCTATACGGATGATGTAATAAACTAAATTGTCCGCCGGAGGGGGGCTTCCTACGCTTCCGGCAATGCCACCGCCCTGACGGTGCAACGATAAGCCTCGGCGACGGGGCGGTGAGGAACGACAGGCGCCAGACGCGCCGCCCAGGTACGAGGAGCTGGCTTCCGACCGTCCAAGGCCCGCGTCGCGCTCGCGACGGTTTCGCAAGGCGAGACGGGGCTTCCGCATGCCAAAAACCAGAGACGCAGCCCGACCGCCTTCCGGCGGCGGAGCTTGGCCACACAAGGGGGAAACCATCATGAACCATCATCTCTCGCGCCGCGCGCTCCTCGCGGGCGCCTCCGCCGTGCCGCTGGTGGCCATCCGGACGGGTCCGGCGCGGGCCGCCGAATTCAACTACAAGGTCGCGACCGGCCAATCGTTGACGCAGCCGATCAACACGCGCCTCAGCGAGGCCTGCAAGCGCGTGCAGGAGGCGAGTGGCGGCCGGCTGGATCTCAAGTTCTTCCCGGCCGGCCAGCTCGGCTCCGACACCGACCTCCTGACGCAGATCCGCAGCGGCGGGGTCGAGTTCCTCAACATTGCGGGGTCGGTCCTGTCGACGGTCTCGCCCGCGGCGGCGCTCGCCAATGTCGGCTTCGCGTTCACCGACTATTCCCAGGTCTGGAAGGCGATGGACGGCGAGCTCGGCAAGGTCATGGCGACCCAGGTCGAGAAGACGGGCGCGCTCGTGGTCGCCAAGATCGCCGACAACACCTTCCGGCAGATCACCTCGGCGTCGAAGCCGATCAAGACTCCGGCCGACCTCGCGGGCTACCGCATCCGCGTGCCTGTCTCGCCGATCTTCACCTCGCTCTTCAAGTCGCTCGGCGCCAATCCGACCTCGATCAACTTCAACGAGCTCTACACCGCCCTGCAGACGAAGCTCGTCGACGGCCAGGAGAACGGGCTCGTGACGATCGAGGCGGGCAAGCTCTACGAGGTCCAGAAATACGTCTCCGAGACGAACCACATCTGGGATTCGTTCTTCATCCTCGGCAACCGGCGCGCCTTCAACGCCCTGCCGGGGGATCTCCAGGCGATCGTGCGCCGGGAATTCGACCGCGCCGCGACGGAGCAGCGCGAGGACACGGTGAAGCTGAACGCCTCGCTGAAGGACCAGCTCGTCGCCAAGGGCCTCGCCTTCGAGGCGGTCGACAACGCGGCCTTCCGCAAGGCGCTGTCGGAGTCAGGCTTTTACAGGGAATGGCGCGGCAAGTTCGGCGAGGAGAACTGGAAGGCGCTGGAAGGCGTCGTCGGGTCGCTTGCGTGACCCTCGCCCTGCCGACGGATGCAGGCTCCGAGATCGGGATCGCGCCGGCCCGGCGCGGCGACGCCCTCGATCGCTGGCTCCGGCTGATCGTGGACGTCCCGGCGGCTTTCGCCGTCGTGGCCGAGGTCGTGATCCTGTTCGTCGGCATCGTGGCCCGGGGCGTGTTCCACAAGCCGATCATCTGGTCGGACGAGCTCGCCTCGATCCTGTTCCTGTGGCTCGCCATGCTGGGCGCGGCGATCGCGGTCCAGCGCGGCACCCATATGCGCCTCACCTTCTTCATCTCCGCGATGCCGCCGCGCGCGCAGGCCTGGGCCGAGACCCTGGCTTCGGCCGGCGTGGCGCTGTTCCTCGCCCTGATCCTGCACCCGGCGATGGAATACATGGAGGATCAGGCCTTCGTGGAGACGCCGGCGCTCGGCTGGTCCGGGACCGTCCGGGCGGCCGCGATCCCGGTCGGCTGCGCCGTCGCGCTCGTGACCAGCCTGCTGCGGCTCGTCCGCCACTCCGTCGCGGACATGCTGAGCGTCGGCGCGCTCTGCGCCGTCCTGGCCTTGGCCTTCTATCTCGGCGCGCCGACCCTGAGGGGGATCGGCAACTGGTCGCTGCTGATCGTGTTCATCGGCTTCCTGGGCGTCGCCGTGATGGCGGGCGTGCCTATCGCCTTCTCGTTCTGCCTCGCAACCTGCGCCTACCTGCTGGCCACGACCAGCACGCCGATCATCGTCGTGGTCGGGCGCATGGACGAGGGGATGAGCTCGCTCATCCTGCTCGCCGTGCCGCTCTTCGTGCTGCTCGGCCTTCTGGTGGAGACCACCGGGATGGCGCGCGTGATGGTGGCCTTCCTGGCGTCGCTCCTGGGCCACGTGAAGGCGGGCATGTCCTACGTGCTGCTCGGCGCGATGCTGCTCGTATCCGGCATCTCGGGCTCGAAGACGGCCGACATGGCGGCGATCGCGCCCGTGCTGTTTCCCGAGATGCGCAAGCGCGGAATGAAGGACGGCGAGCTCGTGTCGCTGCTCGCCGCCTCCGGCGCGATGAGCGAGACCATCCCGCCCTCGATCGTGCTGATCGCCATCGCGTCGGTGACGGGCGTCTCGATCGCGGCCCTGTTCACGGCCGGCATCCTGCCGGCCTTCGTCCTCGCGATCGTGCTGGCGCTCGTCGCGCGCTACCGGGCCGGCACGGAGGAGAACGACATCCGCGTGCCACGCGCGCCGATGTCGACGGTCGCCAAGACGCTCTGGGTCGCGCTCCCGGCCATCGCCCTACCATTTCTCATCCGCAGCGCGGTCGTCGAGGGCTTCGCGACCGCGACCGAGGTCTCGACGATCGGGATCGCCTATTGCGTCGTGCTCGGGCTCCTCATCTACCGGGGCGGACTCAGCTTCAGGGCCATGATGCCGATGCTGGTCCAGACAGCGTCGCTCTCTGGCACTATCCTCTTCATCGTGGGAGCGGCGAGCGCCATGGCCTGGGCGCTGGCGCAATCGGGCTTCTCGCACGACCTCGCGGCGCTCATGGCCGGCGTCCCGGGGGGCGCGACGGGATTTCTGCTGATCTCCGTCGTCGCCTTCATCGTGCTGGGATCGGTGCTGGAAGGCATCCCGGCGATCGTGCTGTTCGGGCCGCTTCTGTTCCCGATCGCCAAGCAGTTCGGAATCCACGAGGTGCATTACAGCATGGTCGTGATCCTCGCGATGGGCCTCGGCCTCTTCGCTCCGCCCTTCGGCCTCTGCTATTATGCGGCCTGCGTGATCGGCCAGGTCTCGCCCGAAGCCGGCATGCGGCGGATCTGGATCTATCTCGGCTGGCTGCTGGTCGGTCTCATCCTGATCACATTCGTGCCCTGGATCTCGATCGGGTTCCTCTGACATTTCCGCTGAACCGGCCGGGCGTCGTCGCCTGCGACATCGGCGGCGCGATCGTGCTGCGTGCCCTGCTGCTCGAGGGCGCGGCGTATTCCGACCTGACCCTGTTCTACGCCTTCATCGGCGGGCAGTGGGAGCGTGGCCCGTTCGGGCTGATCGGTCACGGCATCGCATCCGTGATGGTCGGGATTGGTTAGAGCGACGTCCGCGCGGGTTGAATCAGCCGGGCTTTGCGAGGCTGGCGTGATCTGATTCAAGGTGCTGGCTGGCGGTGGAGGCCGGCCCGCATGCCTCAGCCCCTGTCATTCGATCTTCGCTCGCGTGTCCTGGCCGCTGTCGGTACGGGCCTTTCGTGCCGCCAGGCGGCCGAGCGTTTCGGGGTGAGCGCGGCGAGCGCCATCCGGTGGGCGGCGCTGCGCCGGGTCGGCGGGGACGCCCGGCCGAAGCCGCAGGGCGGCGACCGGCTCTCGCACAAGACGGAGGCGCACGCCGGGTTGATCCACGCCGCGCTCGACCAGGTGCCCGACATCACCCTGCCGGAGCTGAAGGCCTGGCGGTTGGATCGCGGTCGGTCGCGCGGCATCAGGAGGGGATGAACGCCCCCCTGCCCTCCGCATCCAATCCCCACGCCGCCGCTCTGCCGCCGGATGGTTCTCGCCAATCTTGGGCCCGGCTTAGGCGCTCGCGCTCGGAGCCTGCCTCGTGCAGTTCGACGTCACGGCCGCCGCGACCGTGCTGCCGGAGCTTGGCCGTGAGTTCGGGATTGGCATCGCCGGTCAGGCCTGGGTGATGGACGCCTACAGCCTCGCCTTCGCCGGTCTTCTCCTGGCGGCGGGGGCGGTCGCGGACCGGCATGGGCGCCGGAGGGCTCTGCTCGCCGGCAACGCCCTGTTCGCGCTGGTCTCGCTCGGCTGCGGCCTGGCCGAGACCGCGCCGATGCTCTGGGCCGGGCGGGCTTTGCAGGGCGCGGCCGGCGTCTTCGTGATCACGGGCTGCCTCGCCTCGCTCTCGCTTTGCTATCCGGAGCCGATCGCCCGGGCGAAAGCGTTCATTCTACTGGGCGTCGTGACGGGCGGCGCCATGGCGCTCGGGCCGACGCTCGGCGGCACCTTGGCATCGTGGCTCGGATGGCGCTCGATTTTCCTGGTCAGCCTGCCGGCTTGCGCCGCCATCGCGTTCGTCATGCCGCGGCTCGTGCCCGAAACGCGTGAGCCGGCCGTCCTCTCGATGGGGCTAGACTCGTCCTCTTCACAGGCGCGCTCCTCGCGCTTGTCCAGGCGCTGCTGCACGGCCAGGGCAGCCCGCTGGCACGCTTGGCGCCCGTCGTCCTGTCGGCGGTGCTCGGCCTCGCCTTCCTGCGCCGACAGCGCCGTCAGGTCCGGCCGATGCTGGACCCATCCCTGATCGCACGCCGCGAGCCGCTCGGTCTCGCCTGCCTGCTTCTCGCGCTATCCGTCGGGTACTGGGCCGTTCTCGTCTACCTGCCAAGCTATTTCGGTACCGCCTATGGCTTGGGCGCGAACGAGGCGGGCCTCGCGATGCTGGCCGCGACCGTGCCAATGCTGGCCCTACCGCCGGCCGGCGCCCGCCTGACAAGGCGGCGGGGATGGCGGCGAGCCTTCGCGGTCGGCCTCACCGTCCTGGGGATCGGGATGGTGGCGCTGGCAGTCGTGGCGCATCTCGGGCCGCCACTCCCGGTCGCGCTCGTCGCGATCGTGCTGGCGACGAGCGCGCGGGGCTGATCAATTCGCAGCCTCGGGCGCTCTGATCGCGACTGCGCCGCCGGACCAAGCCGGCATGGCGTCCAGCATCGCTACGATCCTGTGCCAAGGCGGGTTCGCAATCGGCATCGCGCTCCTCGGCGCCATCATCCGCCGGGCGAAGCCGGCGGCAGCGCGTTCACCTCCGCCTTCGCGGTCGCTGCACTCGCCGCCATGATGGGTGTCGTAGCGATCCTGACCCTGCGGCCGCTGAAACAGCGTAAGCATCCGGTCAGGGCCGCGGGTCTATCGTGTTGAGCGGGAGGTCGAGTTGGCTGAACTCGGCGATGAGTTCACGGACGGCGTCGATGCCCTGTTCGGTGAAGGCGGGGGTCCAGTCCTCATCTGTGACACCGAACACGAGGATGCAGCCATCCTCGTCGGAGAGCTCTTGGGCCATGAGCCTCACCAGGTCCTCGGAGACGCCCAGCCGATCAGCTACGGCGGCGGCTGTGTGAACGATGCGGAGACGCAGCAGCCTCAGGCCGCCTGAGCGAGCGCCAGGGAAGAAGCTCGTCGAGGCGCTGGACAGGATGGCCGGCGATGCGGGCCAGAACGTCGGCGAGCCAGGCTTGCGGATCGATGTCGTTCAGCTTCGCCGTCGCGAGCAGGGTCGTAATGGCCGCGGCGCGCTCCGCCGCCCGGTCCGACCCGGCGAATAGCCACGCCTTGCGCCCGACCGCGATGGGGCGGATGGCGCGCTCGGCGGCATTGTTTGACAGGCAGATTCGGCCGTCGTCGAGGAAGCGGGCGAAGGCCGGCCAGCGCCGGAGCAGGTAGTCGATCGGCTCGGCGACGGCCGCCGAGCGCGACAGGCGCGAGCGCTGATCGCGCAGCCAAGCTTCGAGGTCGGCGACGAGCGGGGCGCTCTCGCGCTTGCGGGTATCGAGGCGCTCGGCTGCGGACAGGCCGTTGATGCTGCGCTCGATCTTGAATAGGGTGTCGATGCGCCTGACCGCCTCGAGCGCCATCGGCGAGATCACGGCTGCCGTCCGGCCGCGCCGGGCGTTGCAGACGATATCGGCCAGCTCGAAGAACTTGCGCCGGGCGTGCGACCAGCAGAAGGCCGGCGTCACCGGCCCGGCGGCGCGCGAGGGCACGAAGAGCCCGTTATAGCCGCCATAGGCATCGGCCTGGAGGATGCCGCCGAACCCGGTGAGGTGGAGTTCGGGATGCTGGCCGGACCGATCGCGGGAGGCATAGAAGAGCGCGGCCGGCGGATCGGTGCCGCCGAACGGCCGGTCGTCGTGGAAGTAGGTCCAGATCCGGCCCGTGGTCGTCTTCCCCTTGGCCAGGATCGGCACCGTCGTGTCGTGTCGTTGCCATGCAGTCGCTCGGCTGCCCGCACGTGCGCCTCGATCAACCGGTGAAGCGACGCCAGGGCCGTTGCGCAGGCGCCGACCTGGTCGGCGAGGGTCGAGACGCCAAGCTCGATCCCCTTCCGGGCGAAGCGCTCGCTCTGCCGGTTTAGCGGCAGATGCTGGGCGAACTTGTCGAACAGGATCGTGGCCAGGAGCTGCGGGCCAGCAAAGCTGCGCGGCGTGACGTGGAAGGGCGCTGGCGGCTGGGTGATCCGCTCGCAGTCACGGCAGCTGAAGCGCTCGCGCATCGTCTGGATCACCTTCCAGCGGCGCGGCACGATCTCCAGCGTCTCGGTCACGTCCTCGCCCAGCTTCGACAGCTTCGCCGATCCGCAGCACGGGAGGCGGATGGCGCCGGGAGGACGACCCGCTCGCGCGGCAGGTGCTCCGGGAAGGCGCGGCGCGAGGGCCGTCTGCGAAGCGGGATGGTCCGAGAGACTTGCACGGCCGCAGCCTGCGCGGCGATCGCGTCCTCGCTCGCGGCCGCCTCCAGCTCCTCAGTTCGAGCTCCATCTGGTCCAGGAGCTTTGCCAGGCGTTCCGAGCGGCTGCCGTAGAGTGCCCGCCGCAGCTTCTCGATCGCGAGCTTCAGATGCGCGATGAGCGCCTCCGTGCCGGTCAGGTCAGCCTTGGCGTGGGTCGCCTCCGCCTCGGCCGTCATCTGGGCCGCGCGTTCGGCCAGGATCATCGCGTGGGCGGCGAGGTCGGCAGGAGCGACTCGGCGATCACCCATCATCGAATCACGTCCGGCGCGGTCTGCAAGCCGAACCTTCAGCCGACCGAGGTCGGACGCCAGGTGGCCTGGGGATGACGTCAATCGATGCCCGACAGCAGGTAGCCGAGCTGCGCGGTCGAGATCGTCACGGCCCCGTCGGCGGGCGTCGGCCACAGGAAGCGTCTCCGCTCCAGCTTCTTCGTGAACAGGCAGGCGGCTTGCCCGTCGTGCCAGATGACCTTCAGGAGATCGCCCCGACGCCCGCGGAAGCAGAACAGGTGACCGCCGAGCGGGTCCTGCCGGAGCACCTCCTGGACCTGCAACGACAGGCTGGCGAACCCCTTGCGCATATCCGTGTGGCCCGTCGCCAGCCAGACCGCACGCCCGTCGGGATCGGGATCATCTCCGCTCCAGCACATCGAGAACCCGAGCCAGCGCCGCTGCATCCACGTCGGCGCCGACGATCAGCCGCCGCCCGGAGCCGAGGTCGATCTCGATCGATCCGGTCGTCTTGCGGCGCCGCCTCGGAGCCGGCGACGGCTTTGCCACGGCCGGCTCGGTCGTGACCTGGACGGGAAGGAAGACGGGATGCGGCTCGGAGGCACGCACCCGGGCCAGACGACGCCAGGCAAACAACAGGCTCGGCGCCAGGCCGCGGTACCAGAACACGAAGCCGACCAGCATGCTGAACACCGACACATAGGCGAGCCCGGCCCTGGCCGGCAGGCCGATCCCGCTCCACGATCCCGGGAGGGTTGCGAGCGCCAGGACTGCCATCGCGGGTGAGGCAAGCACGAGCGCCCAGGAGATGACCTGCCAGCCGCCGAGCCGGCGCGACAGCGTCGCGCCCTCGGCGTAGCCCAGGCCGCAGAGCCCGATCGCCGCCACCA
>CAXUHE010000042.1:0-8060 GCA_964250725.1 uncultured Enterovirga sp.
GATATTCGGTGTAGACGATGGTCTGGACGTCGGAGAGGTCCGGGATGGCGTCGAGCGGCAGGGTGCGGAGCGCGTAGGCGCCGGCCGCGACCGCGAAGGCTGTGCCGACCAGCACCAGCACGAGGTTGCGGGCCGACCAGCCGATCAGGCGGGCGATCATCGCGGCGTCTCCCCGGCCGAGGCCTGCGGGCCGGGCGCCGCCGCCAGCGTCTGCAGGGCCGCCTTGAGGTTGCTCTCGGCGTCGATGAGGAAGTTCGCCGCGACCACGACCCGGTCGCCCTCGGCCACTCCCTCCCGGATCTCCACGTAGCCTGTCCCGCGCGCCCCGGTCCGGACCTCGCGCGGCTCGAACCGGCCCTCGCCCCTGTCGAGGAGCACCACCTGGCGCGCGCCGGTGTCGATGACGGCGTCGTCAGGCACCGCGACCACCGGGTCGGCCGCGCCCGTCGCGATCTCGACGTCGGCATACATGTCGGCCAGCAGCAGGCCGTCCGGGTTCGGAAGATCGACGCGGATCCGCGCCGTGCGGGTGTCTCGGTTCAACTGCGGATAGATCACCCCGACCCGGCCCCCGAAGGACCGGTCCGGGAGGGACCGCACCCGCATCGTCACGGACTGGCCGGCCTTGACGCCGCCGAGCTCGTATTCGGGCACGTCGGCCATCAGCCACACGACCGAGAGGTCGGCGATGCGGAACAGCACGGTCCCGGCCGGCGCCCTCATGCCCTCGACGGCGCCGCGCTCCAACACCATGCCGTCGCGGGGCGAGGTCCACGTGATGGACGAGGGCACGAGACGCGTGCGCTCGATCTCGGCGATCGTCTCGGCCGGTACGTTCAGGTTCCGGAGGCGACGGCGCGACCCGTCGTAGCCCGGCGTGGCGACGAGCTGGGCCGCCGCCGAGACGATCTCTGGCGAGTAGATCGTCACGAGAGGCTGGCCCTTGCGGACGCGGTCGCCCGCCGTGACGGTCTCGACCGTCTCGACATAGGCGTCCGACCGGGTCGCCACGACCGTCACGCGCCGCTCGTCGGGCTGGATCGTGCCGGGCACCCTGACCGGCCGGACGACGACCCGCCGCTCGGCCACGGCCGAGCGGAATCCGGTGTGCTGGATCTTGCCCGGCGAGACCTTGACGATGTTCGTCTCGTCACTCTCGCCCTCGTAGACCGGGATGTAGTCCATCCCCATCGGGTCCTTCTTCGGCACCGGCGAGGTGTCCGGCAGGCCCATCGGGTTGCGGTACAGGCGGACGCGCCGCGGGGCCGCCTGCGCGCTGGCGGACGGCGCGGGGCCGTTCGCCCGCTCCTCCTCGAAGCCGACGTCGTCCTCGGCCCGGACCGGCAGGTAGGGACGGCCGTCCGGCGCCGTCTTCGGCTCGAGCGAATAGGCCGGCGGCCCGGCGGGATCGCGGTAGTAGACGATGGGACCCGCCCGGGCCGGAGCCGAGACGCCGAGGGACGGCGCCCAGCGCTCCCATCCCGTTCGGGCATGACCGACGAGCGCCGGGAGGAGCGCGGTGCCTCCTCCCGATACATATCCAGCACTTCCTGCCGTGAGCGCCGCGAGGGTCGCGGCCAGCCAGGCCGCGCGGCTCATTTGACGGCCTTGAGGACCAGCCTGTTCTCGACCGTGCCGGTCTCGCCCTGCACCTTCGCGCCGAGCGACAGCCGCCACCCGCCGGCCATCGTGAGCATCGCCTTGAAGCGATAGGTGCCCGGCTCCGTCGACGGCAGCTGGTCGATCGTGGACGTCATCGTCGCCATGCCGTCCGGCGCCATGTCGATGCGCTTGGCGAAGATCACGGCGTCGGGCACCGGCTTCCCCGAGCGCTTGTCGACGAGGCGCACGGACACGACGGCCTCGCCCTGCTTCAGCTCTTTGGAGACGAGCTGGAATTCGTAGTCCTTGATGTCGGCCCGCGCGGGTCCGGTCATGGCTCGGGTCACGGCCGGGATCATGGCAAGGCCGAGCAGCGCCGCGCCGAAGGCGCGCGCGAGATGGATGGTCATCACTTTGAATTCTCCTGGTTCAACGATGGCCGCGGATGCGGCCCGGTCCGCCGCGCGCAGGGCACGCGGCGCCATCCGGCCTCAGGCCGGCGTCGAACTCAGGCTTGAGGAGGTCTCGGGGGCGGTGCCTGCGGGAGGCTGTCCCGGGCCGCATCGTCGAAGGCGGCCACGCTCGCCGCACGCGCGATCCTGATCGGTACGAAGAAGCTAGCGACGGCTCCGCCAAAACACTTCGCGAGGCACAGGGCCGCCAGAGGACAGTCCTTCTGGCAATCGGGCAGGGCCGGCGTCTCCGGCGGACAGCAGGGCATGCCGTCCGCCATCTCGGCCGCCGAGGCCTCGGCCGCTACGTCCTGCATCGCCCAAGGAGCGGCGCCGCCCATCGCGGCGATACCCATGCCGATGGCGCTCGCAGCCGCGGTGAGCGGCGCGAGCACCAGCCCGACGATCGCGCAGATCGACAGAAATCGGCAAAGGGCGAGCCGTAGTTTCACCATTACAGTCTCGCACACCCGGCCGTTCTTAGGAAGATCCGCATCCTTTCCGATCGGCATAAGCTCGCGGCCATTCTCGCGTGATCCCAGCATTTCCCGCAGCCACGCTGGGGGTTCTGCCAGGATCGCGCTTCTCCTGAATCCGATCAAAACCGCCGCGTGCCGGCCAGCACGACTTGGCACGGGCTCACAGGTCCAGACGAGCGGCCCGCCAGACGCACGACCCGGGATGGCGTTCGAGCACGACGCTCATCGGTTCGGGCGCTTCGGCCGAGAGCGCCGCGAGAAGCGGCCCGGCTGGGCGGGGCAGGGCCGGACGCTCGCCGCGGGCCACCGCGCACATCTCGTCACGAAGGTCTGCCAGGTTCGTCCGCCTCAGGCGAGCGTCGCGTCGAGCGTGATCTCGGCGTTCAGCACCTTCGAGATCGGGCAGCCCGTCTCGGCCGCCTTGGCGAGCTCGTCGAACTTCGCCTTGTCGATGTTCGGGATCGTTGCCTTCAGTGTAAGCGCCGACTTCGTGACCTTGAAGCCGTCGCCGTCCTTGTCGAGCGTCACCGCCGAGGAGGTCTCGAGCGAGGTCGCGGCGAAGCCGGCGGCCTGGAGCTGGAAGGCGAGCGCCATCGTGAAGCAGCCCGCATGCGCGGCCGCGATCAGCTCCTCGGGGTTGGTGCCCTTCTCGTTCTCGAAGCGCGTCTTGAACGAGTAGGGCGTCTTCGACATCACGCCGGACTCGGTCGTGAGATGTCCCTGGCCGTCCTTGCCCGTTCCCGTCCAGTGTGCGCTGGCTGTCTTGACCGACATACGTCTCTCCTGCTGCAGCTCCGAAGAGCGATGGGTCGAATGCACGCTCACATGGACGCCGCGCCGGCTTTTGTCACCTGCGAACCCGGTCCTGTCGTCACCGGGACGGCCTCGGCCTCCACCTGTCCGCGGCGCTGGAGAAGGAGCGCGACGTACCAGCACAGGCACGCCCACGCCGCCCCGACGCACCAGCCCGCCAGCACGTCCGACGGCCAGTGGACGCCGAGATAGACCCGCGAGCACCCGACGACCACGGTGAGCGCGACCGCGAGGCCGAGGAATAGGAACTTCACCCGCCGGAGCGCTTGTGTACGTGCGAGGAGCGCGCCGAGCGTCAGGTAGGTGATCGCGGACAGCATGGCGTGGCCGCTCGGGAAGCTCGCCGTGTAGACGCGCGTCCCGTGCGGCACGAGATCGGGCCGCGGCCGCTCGAACCCGACCTTGAGGCCGGCGCTGAGGACCATGCCGCCCCCGATTGCCGCGAGCACCAGAAGGGCGGTCGCGCGGCGGCCCGTCATCACCATGTAGGACAGCGTCGCCAGCGTCACCAATCCGAGGATCGCGTGGCCGCCGAGCCCCGTGAAGTCGCGCGCCACCTCTTCGAGCCAGGTCGGGCCGATCGGGTCGGCGAGGTTCGTGGGGTCGCGCAGGCCGAGCAGGATCGTGCGATCCAGCCCCAGCGTGTCGCCCTCCAGGACCTCCCCCGCCACGATCACGAAGGTCCAGGCGAAGAGCGCGACCGCCGACAGGGTCACCAGCGGCGCGATCTCGTTGAGGCGCAGCCGGACCGACATGTCCCGCAGGACGCCCGGGAGCTGGAGGTGCGCGAGGCGGGACAGGTTCGGCTCCTTCGATCCGGCTCCGGACGTGAAAAGGGAAACCGTGGGGCTTCCCTAGCCCATCACGTCTGTCACGACCATTTCGTCGGATCGTCACGCCCTCGGCTTCCTGGACCGAGGTTGCCGAGCGCCCGTCAACCCGCGCCGCCCGACTGCGCCGTCCCAAGATCCAGCATAGCTACGGGGAACCCTTCAAGCTCCTTGACGGCGCAGTTCCGTCCATACTAGGCGGCGAGCTCACGTCGATCGCCGGGGAACTCACGATGGGGCGGGAAAGACGGCTCGGGCATATCCTGCCGCTCCTGGGGATCTCCGACCGGAAGATCCGCCTCGCCGTATTGGCGGCCTTCGTGGCGGCCGGATGCAGCGCTGAAGCCGCCCAGCCTCAGGCGGCGTATCAGTCGATCCGCGAGACGGCCGTATCGGAAACGGTATTGCTCACGGGGCGCGACCTGAGCGTCGAGCAGGTTGTGCGCGTCGCCCGTGACGGAGCGAAGGTGCAGTTGAGCCCGGACGCGGTTCAACGATCGAGCGACGCTTTCGGGCTCCTGTTGCAGGGCGCCGCCGAGGGCGTGCCGATCTACTGGTTCAATCGCGGAGCAGGCGACCAGCGCGAGACCGTCATCTTCTCGGGAGATCCGACCACCTCCGAAAACTCGAGATTTCTGAAGACTCAGCAGCTCGGCCAGTTCAGGGCGGGGGCTACGCGAGGCTACGGCCCCGAACTTCACGAGGAGGCCCTGGTTCGCGCCATCATGACGATCCGCGCCAACACCATGAGCTACGAGGCAGCGAGCCCCCAGCTGACACGTATGCTGGTCGAACTCATCAATCGGCGCATCACACCCGTCGTGCAATCCCGCGGCACTGTCGGCGAGGGCGACCTGCCGACTCTGTCCAACATCGCGGCCGCGATGGTAGGGCGGGGAGACGTGTATTACCGCGGCGTCCGGATGGGGGCCGAGCAGGCGCTGCGTGAGGCAGGCCTGTCGCCTCTCGAGCCGGAGGGCGCCGATCGTGCAGCCCTCATCAGCACGAACGCTTATGCGCAGGCTCAAGCCCTGTTCGCGGTCGACGAAGGCCGCAAACTCCTCGAATGGGCCGATCTTGCCTGCGCCATCGATCTTCTCGGCATGAATTCGAGCGTAGCGGCGATCGCGGCACCTGTGCAGGCGATGCGGCCCTATAAGTGGCTGGCCTGGGACGCGGAGCGCGTCCTCTCGATCCTGAGGAACAGCTACCTGCTGGATGACGACCCACAGCGCATCATTCAGGACCCGGAGAGCCTGAGAGCTTCGACCCAGCGCCAGGGCTCCGCCTGGCAGGCCTGGGCCGATCTTCGCGATTCCGTCCTCCTGTCCATCAACTCCTCCGATCATAATCCCGCCGTCCTGCCGGGCGTCTCGCCGGATTTCTCGTGGGAGCTGAAGTCGCCGTACCTGATGAAGTTCTTCGTCAAGGGCGGTCCGCTCAGCCATGGAAAGTCGGGCTACATCCTATCGAACGCGAACTGGGACCCATACCCTCTCGCCAACCAGCTGGAGGCGTTCACCATCGCGGTCGCGAACATGGGCGTCGTGGTCGCGCAACGCGTGGAGCGTTTCCGCAACCGGCTCTTCACGGTCATCACGGCGGCGGATGTCCTGAAGCCTGAGGACAGATCCGATCTTCCGGCGCTCGACAGCTATCTCGCGAGCGACCTCTGGCAGGAGCTGGCGATGTTGGCCTCGCCCGTGCCGCCGGCAGGGCAGGCGATCTATGCCACCGTCGAGGACCTTCAGGCCCAGACGCGGATCAAGGGAGCGAATGCCCGCCTGGCGGTCGACCTATCCCTCCACCTCCTCGCCCAGGACGTGCTGACCGGCACCTACTGGCTGGAGCTGCGGAAGGCTCAGGATCCCCGGCGACAGTTCGGGGCAGCCCCGACGGCAGCGCTCGAGGGCTTGCGGGCGGTAGTCCCGTGGCACCAGCCGGCCGATGCCCGGCCGAGCCGGTCGCTTGGCGCGGTCGTGTACGACTTCATGGCCGATAGTCCGGCTTCCCGCTTCGTCCGGGACGAACCCGTGATGCCGCATACCCTCAGAGAGCCGACGGCCGAGATCCCGCTGCGCCCAAGGTGAGGCCGTCGATGCGGCTGGCCGGAGGCGTCCCAGGGCACTTCATTCGCTGAGTGAAGCTCAACCGCCCTCGGGCGGTTCAGACCGGGACACGGTCTTCGAACACTTCGCCGACGCCGGCTCGAGCCCGAGATGATCGCTCAACGTCACGCCGCCACATTCCGTGCGGAACAGACCTCGGCTCCTGGAGAACCGCACCACCTGGCCGATGAAGTCGCCGAACGGGGCCGGCATGTGTGTCGATGATGAAGCCGTGTCCCGCGCCCTTGACGAACCACTCCTCGTCAGAGTGCTCTGCGGTCGATCATGTCAGCAAAAACGCGGCGAGCCGCGAGCTCTGTTCCAATGGGTCGGGTTGTGTACCGACTCGCCGTCAGCCCCTCACGCCGCGCGGGGCGTGGGTTCCTGCGTGAGCACAGCGTAGAGCGCGCTGGCGTCGCGCGCGGTCCGAATCCGCTCGTGGATGCCAGGTTCGCGCAGCATGCGGGCGATGCGGGCGAGCGCCTTCAGATGGTCCGCGCCGGCGCCTTCAGGGGCGAGCAGCAGGAACATCATGTCGACGGGCTCGCCGTCGAGCGCCTCGAAGTCGATCGGCTTCTCGAGGCGTGCGAAGAAGCCGAACAACCGGTCGAGCTTCGGCAGCTTTCCGTGCGGGATCGCGATGCCCTCGCCGATCCCGGTCGAGCCCAGCCGCTCGCGCTGGAGAAGCGTGTCGAATATCTCCCGCTCCTCTCGTCCGACGAGGCGGGAGGCCTGGACCGAGATGTCGTGCAGCGCCTGTTTCTTGGAAGACGAGCGCAGGCACGGCGTGATCGCCGCGGGGTTCAGGAATTCGAGGTGAGGCATGGTCGAATGCTCAATGGCCTTCGGCGGCTTGCGTCCTGGATGCTGGCAGCCAGCATCCGGCCAGAGGGATCAGGTATCCAGGGTGGGTGGGTCGACCCAGCCGATGGCC
The DNA here is from genome assembly GCA_964250725.1 of uncultured Enterovirga sp. Classification (GTDB taxonomy): domain Bacteria; phylum Pseudomonadota; class Alphaproteobacteria; order Rhizobiales; family Beijerinckiaceae; genus Enterovirga. The sequence continues at coordinate 7,219 of CAXUHE010000042.1, forward strand.
CCGTCATGGCGGCGATATACGACGTTCACCCGCCCATTGCCAGCGTGCCGGAAGACCACCACCGGAGCGCCGGTCAGGTCGAGCTCGATCACGGCCTCGCTGACCGAGAAGCGCCGCAGCGGCTTCGTGGTCTCGGCGATGACGACCGGATGAAAGTCGGCCGGCTCGCCCTCCGGCTCGTCCTCGTCGGGCGCCGACAGGATCGCGTAGGCGCTCTCGAAACCGTCTGCTCTCGTACTCTTGTCGCCGAGCCGGTCCTTGATGCGGCGCTTGTAGCGGCGAAGCCGCTTCTCGATGCGCAGGGCCGACTGGTCGAAGCTCGCATAGGCGTCGTGCGCGGTCGCGGAGGCCTCCAGCGTCGTGCCGGAGCCCAGGTTGATGATGCATTCCGTCCGGAAGGCGGTGCCGTCGCGCGACACCACGATATGCCCGTTGCCGAGGCCCTCCGCGTATTTCTGGAGCGCGGCCGCCACGCGGACCTCCACCTGCGATCTGAGCGCTTCGCCCACGTCGAGATTCTTGCCGGACACCCTGATCGCCATCGCCTGACCTCTCGTCGTTCATGGTCCCGTGAAGGGCGGGCAGGGTGGGCGTCTCTCCGGTGGGCGTCAATCGCCCGCCGAAGGGGACGAAGAACGGCGCCGGCTCCTCCGTGCCGCTGCCGTCCGCGCCATCACGCGCCCAAGCGCCGTCCGTCCGGGGAGTCCTCGGCTGCCGGCCACGGCGTGGCGTCGCGGTTCAAGGAGCGCCGCCCGGACGAGCGGGGGAGCAGGGCGCCGGTTCGCCGGCCTCGACTGACGATGTGCTGTGGGTGCCAGGTCCCTCCCGGCGTCCCGCGCGGT
>CAXUHE010000042.1:8070-22797 GCA_964250725.1 uncultured Enterovirga sp.
GGCCCCGAACGAACGGGAGAGCGTCGAAGCGCCGACGGCCGTTCGGACCGTGACCTCCGAACCCGCCTCCTCTCCGACAGCGATGACCGGTGTCGACCGTCGCTCCAGGAATTTATTCTGGATGTCAAGCGGATGATGTCGAACCGATCTCGAGGTGGCCTGCCAGGCCATCATGCCGGGCGGGCCCGGGCCGAGCCCGTGAAGGCCGCGTGGAGCGCGATCCCCGACGCGGTCGCGACGTTGAGCGAATCGAACCCCGCGGCCATCGGGATGCGCAGCGTACGCGCCCGTTCCAGGATCGCGGCCGGCAGTCCCGGCCCCTCGGCGCCGACGAGGATCGCGCTCCGCTCCGGCCAGTCGAGCTCGTGCAGGCTCTCCCGCCCGCCCGGCGCGAGCGCGAAGGCCGTGAAGCCGGCCACCTCCAGCGCGTCCAGCAGAGCCATGTCCGTGCCGGCGCGCGCGAAGGGCACGGTCAGGCTCGCCCCGACCGAGACGCGGATCGCCTTGCGGTAGAGCGGATCGCAGGTCGCCCCGTCGAGCAGCACGGCGTCGACGCCGAAGGCTGCGGCGTTGCGGAACGCGCCCCCGACATTGTCGTGGTTCGCGAGCCCGACGAGGCCGAGTGCCAGGGCCGGACCTCGCGCGGGCGCGAGCACGTCGGCGACCGTCGACGCCTCCGCGCGGCGCCCCATCGCGAGGATACCTCGGTGGATCGGGAACCCGGCGATCCGCTCCATGACGGCGGGCCGCGCGACCAGGATGGGGACGCTCTCCGGCAGATCCTCGAGGAGACCCGCTAGCGCAACGATCCGGCTCTCGGCCAGCAGAATAGAGATTGGCCTGTACCGGCTGCGGCCCGAGAGCAGCACCCGCAGGACGACGTCGCCCTCGGCGACGAACAGACCGTCGCGACCGGCGAGGTCGCGCTCCCGCACCTCGCGATAGGGAGCCACGCGAGGATCATCGGGCGAGGCGATCGAGACGACGTTCGGCATCGGCCAAGGGAACTCGGGGATGCGCGCAGGCGGGAACGGTGCCGGGCGTACCGCATTTCGGCCGAGACGCTATGATTCCGCCACGCGAATCATCGGGGCCGCGACCTCGGACCCTGGAACGGAGACGGCATCATGGCATCTGAGCGGGACCTTAAGATCAAGGCGCGCGCCTATGAGCTATGGGAAGAAGGGGGCCGGGAGGACGGCCACGCAGACGCGCATTGGGCCCAGGCGATGCGTGAGATCGGGAGCGTGGACGAGCGGCCGAGCAAGACCAGGACCGCCGCGACGGACAGGCTCCCGTCGGGCAGGCCCGCTGCCAAGTCGGCCGGCACGAAGTCGGCCGGCACGAAGACCACCTCCGAGCCCGCCGTCAAACCTCCTGCAAAATCTCCCGCGAAAGCTTCGGCCGCGAAAGCGTCTCCCGCCAAATCCGCGGCGTCGGTCAAGTCGGCCGCCATGTCGAAGAAGCCTTCCGCCCCGGCACGGGCGGGGGCCAAGACGTGAGGCGCCCCTCTGCGCCGCTCGCGGCGCCACGATGCTGATCGAGGTGCCGCCGACCGACATGGTACGATGAGCGAGGTCGACGACGTTGGAGGCGAGCGACGCTGGGCCTTGTTCCTCGACTTCGACGGGACGCTTGCCGAGATCGCGCCGACGCCCGACACGGTGACGGTCTCGCCCGCCATCCCGGCATTGCTCGGACGTCTCAGGGATGACCTCGATGGAGCGCTCGCGATCGTGACGGGCCGGCCGATCGCCGACGTCGAGCGATACTTGCCGGGTCTGTCGCTCGACGTGTGCGGGATGCACGGTCTGGAGAGGCGGGTCGGAGGAGCTACCGTCCGGCCGGATTTCCCGGACCTCTCCGTCGAGGTCGCGGCGTTACGAACTCTGCTTTCGGCCTATCCGGGCGTCCTCGTCGAGGACAAGGGGATCGGGGTCGCGGTGCATTGGCGGCTGGAGCCGGAGGCCGAGGCGGCCGCGCAGGACGCCCTCGCGGATCTCGCCCGCCGACTCGGGCCCGGCTACCGGGTCCAGGACGGCAAGGCCGTGCGCGAGCTTGTGCCCGGCACGTCGCACAAGGGCGAGGCGATCTGCGACCTCATGCGTGATCATCCCTATGCCGGCCGCGTCCCGGTCTTCATCGGCGACGACCGGACGGACGAGCTCGGGTTTCGCGTGGTCGAGCAGCTGGGCGGTGCCGGGATCAAGATCGGCGCCGGTGGGACGCTCGCATCGCGTCGCCTCGATACACCCGCTACGCTCGAACGCCTCCTCGAGCGCTGGACATCCGGGGGAGTCGGATTGCTCGATATTCCAAGATCTTGAGCAGATCGTGAAGGCCGCCGGAGCGGGATGAGAGCTTGGCTATTGCGGGAACCAGGAACGACGCTACAAGTTCTCGTACTAAGCTGAGTTCGAGGGCGGGGTTCGAATGGGTCATGGTATCGGGACGTCAGCGAATACCTGCACGGCCGATTCCCGCCCGGATGTTCGTCCGCCCGAGATAAGTCATCACGATGCGTTCATGGCGGTCCGCCGGACCGGACCTGATCAGATCCACCCCGGCTCAGCAACCGTCGAGCCGACCGGTCCGGGGCCGAGCCGATCGCAGCGTCTCGTCGTCGTGTCGAACCGGGTTCCGGTCCCGACTGGCCGCGCCGCTGCCGGAGCCGGTGGGCTCGCGGTTGCGTTGGAAGCCGCGCTCAAGGAGCATGGCGGTGTGTGGTTCGGGTGGTCCGGAGAGGCGAGGGCCGCGATCGACGCCGATGCGGTCAGCGTCAACCAGGTCGGCCGGATCACCTTCGCGGTCACGGACCTGACGAAGCGCGACGTCGACGATTATTATCTCGGCTTCTCGAACCGGGCGCTGTGGCCCGTGTGCCACTACCGGCTCGACCTCGCGCGGTTCAACAGCAAGGAAGCGGCGGCGTATCTGCGGGTCAACGATCTCCTCGCGCGCAAGCTGACTCGGCTCCTGCAACAGGGCGATCTGATCTGGGTGCACGACTACCACCTCATCCCGCTCGGCCAGAGTCTGCGCGAGCGTGGTATCGAGGACCGCATCGGGTTCTTCCTGCATATCCCTTGGCCGCCCTCCGAGATCGCGAGCGCGCTCCCCGGCTATCGGCAACTCCTCGCCAGCATGACCGCCTACGATCTCGTGGGCTTCCAGACCGAGCGTGACGCCGAGAACTTCGGGCGTTGCCTCGTCGAGGAGCGGATCGCGAACGACCTCGGCGAGGGCTGGTTCGAGGGTCAGGGACGACGTTTCCGCATCGGTGCCTTCCCGATCGGGATCGACACGCAGGGTTTCAGCAAGGTTGCGGACAAGGCTGTCGCCCTGCCGGCCGTGAAGCGCATGGTCGCCACCATGGCGGATCGCAAGCTGGTGATCGGCGTCGACAGGCTCGACTACTCGAAGGGCATCCTGGAGCGGATCCGCGCCTTCTGCGCCTATCTGGGTGCGCATCGCGAGGAGAAGGCCCGCGTGACCTACCTTCAGGTCACGCCGAAATCACGCTCGGACGTGCCCGAGTACAAGCAGATGCAGCGCGAGGTCGCGGCCCAGGTCGGCGAGGCGAACGGAGCCTACGGCGACATCGATTTCACGCCGATCCGCTACCTGAACCAGAACATCGCCCACACCACGCTGGCAGGCCTCTACCGCATGGCGGCCGTCGGCCTCGTGACGCCTCTGCGCGACGGGATGAACCTCGTCGCGAAGGAGTATGTCGCGTCCCAGTCGCCGGACGACCCGGGCGTGCTGGTCCTGTCACGCTATGCCGGCGCGGCGGCCGAACTCGACGGCGCGATCATCGTCAACCCGTTCGACGCGACCGAGACCGCCTCGGCCATCGACCGCGCGCTGTCGATGTCGCTCGGCGAGCGCAAGGAGCGTTGGGGCGGCATGATGCGTCATCTCGAGGCGAACACCGTCGGAGATTGGTGGCGCGGCTTCATCGCCGAACTCGGGTCGGCCTCCGCCGAGGCGGGTGCGAGCGCGACGGCGCGGACCAGCATCCGCGCCTGACCGGGCGCGTGAGCGGATTGATCGTCGAGGCCGGATCGGCCGAACGGCTCGGTGCGGTCGCGGATCGCCACGGCGTCGATTTCGCTCTGTTCTCCGCGCATGCCGATGCCGTCGACCTCTGCCTTTTCGACTCCGGCGGGATCACGGAAACCGCGCGTCTCCGGCTTGCCCGGCGGACGGGCGATGTATGGCACGGCCGGGTGGCGGGGCTCGCGCCGGGACAGCTCTACGGTTACCGGGTGCACGGGCCCTACGAGCCGCTGGCCGGGCACCGCTTCAACCCGAACAAGCTGCTGCTCGATCCTTACGCGCGCGGGCTCCACGGCGCGATCACCTGGGACGATGCGACCTGCGGCTTCATCCGGGGCGGCCTGGAGGGGGACCTCGGCTTCGACACGCGCGACAGCGCCGCCTTCGTGCCGCGCTCGGTCGTGGTCACCACGCGGCCGCCCGTCGCGGATACGAGGCCCAGGCGGCCCTGGCGCGAGACGGTCGTCTACGAGGCGCATGTCCGCGGCCTGACGCGGCTCCACCCCGACATCCCCGAGGCGCTGCGCGGCACCTACGAGGCGCTGGGGCACCCGGCGATCGTCCGCTACCTGACCCGGCTCGGCGTGACCGCGCTCGAGCTCCTGCCGATCCACGCCTTCGCGAACGACCGCTTTCTCGTCGAGCGCGGCCTCGTCAACTACTGGGGCTACTCCACCCTCGCCTTCTTCGCGCCCGAGCCGCGCTATCTCGGGCCTGACGGCCCGGACGGGCTGAAGCGCGCCGTCGCGGCGCTTCACGCGGCCGGGATCGAGGTGATCCTCGATGTCGTGTTTAACCACACGGCCGAGGCGGAGGAGACCGGGCCAACGCTCTCGTTCCGCGGCATCGACAACGCGACCTACTACACGCCGATGCCGGGCGACCCGCGCCGGACCTTCAACTGCACCGGCTGCGGCAACGCGCTGAACCTCTCGCATCCCGCGGTCGCCCGCATGGCGGTCGACTCGCTCAAGCACTGGGTGGAGACCTACGGGATCGACGGGTTCCGCTTCGACCTCGCGGCGGTGCACGGCCGGAACCCCTACGCGTTCGACCCGGCCGCGCCCTTCTTCGCGCAGCTCGACGCCGAGCCGGCGCTGGCGGACGTGAAGATGATCGCGGAGCCCTGGGATACGGGCGAGGGCGGCTATCGGCTGGGCCAGTTTCCCGGCCGGTGGCGGGAGTGGAACGACACGGTCCGCGACGGCCTGCGCGGCTTCTGGCGCGGCGACGAGGGGCATGTCCCGAGGATCGTCCGCGCTCTCGCGGGCTCTCGCGAGATCTTCGGTGCCGGTGGCCGGACGCCCACCGCGTCGATCAATTACGTGGTCTCCCACGACGGGTTCGCGCTCGACGACCTCGTCTCCTACGTGGACCGCCACAACGAGGCGAACGGGGAAGGCAACCGCGACGGCGACAGGCACAACACGTCCTGCAACTACGGCGTCGAGGGTCCCACCGAGGATGCCGCGATCCTGGGGCTGCGTGCCCGCCACAAACGCAACCTGCTGGCCTGCGTGCTTCTCGCGCGCGGCGTCCCGATGTTCGTCGCGGGCGACGAGCGGTGCCGGACGCAGGGCGGCAACAACAACCCGTATTGCCAGGACGACGAGACGAGCTGGCTTGATTGGCGCGACCCCCCGGGCGACCCGGACCTGACGGCCTTCGTCATCCGCACGCTCGCGCTCCGGCGCAGCCTGCCCGCGCTGACCGAGGACGTCTTCTTCACGGGCGGCCCCGTCGGACCGGAGGGCCGCCCGGACGTCGTCTGGCTGACGCCGGATGGCCACGTGATCGCCTCGCGGGATTGGCAGGACGCGTCCCTGCGGACCTTCGGTATGCAGTTCGGCAACGCGGGCGAGGCGAGCGGCCGGCTGCTCCTCCTCGCCAACGCGGCGCCGGACGCGGTGGCGTTCCGGCTGGCGGACGGGATCGGCGGACCCTGGTCGGCGATCCTCGATACGGCGACGGGCGACGGCACCCCCGCCGAACCCGTCGCGCATGTGGACACGGGGGGAACCTTCGCCCTCGCGTCCCGTTCGCTGGTTCTCTTCCGCGCTTCTTGAATGGGTTCACGATGACGCAGCGTCTCCACGGCATGCCGTTCGGAGCCGAGCCTGCCGATGGCGGCGTTCGCTTCGCGCTCTGGGCGCCGAGTGCCGAGGACGTCGCGGTCGTGGTGGACGGGGCGGAACATCCGATGCCCGTCGTGGATGGGGGATGGCGCCGACTGGTGGTGCCCGAGGCGCGCGACGGCAGCCGATACGCCTTCAGGATCGCCGGCGAGATGGTGCCCGATCCGGCCTCCCGCGCGCAGCCGGACGATGTCGGGGGTTCGAGCGCCGTCGTCGACCCGCGCGGCTACACTTGGTCCGATGTGACGTGGACGGGGCGGCCCTGGGAGGAGGCGGTCGTCTACGAGGCGCATGTCGGCACCGCGACGCGTGAGGGGACCTTCGCGGCCCTGGCCGGGCGGCTCGAGGACCTTCGCGAGATCGGGTTCACGGCGATCGAGCTTCTGCCGGTCGCGGATTTCTCGGGCACCCGCAACTGGGGCTACGACGGCGTCCTGCCCTACGCGCCGGACCACGCTTACGGGTCGCCCGACGACCTGAAGCGCCTCGTCGATCGGGCGCATTCGCTCGGGCTGATGGTCATCCTCGACGTCGTCTACAACCACTTCGGCCCGGTCGGGAACCATCTATCGAAATACGCCGCCTCCTTCTTCACCGAGCGTCACCAGACGCCCTGGGGGGCGGGGCTCAACGTCGACGGCGCGGACGGGCGGCCGGTGCGCGACTTCTTCGTCCACAACGCGCTGTACTGGCTGGAGGAGTTCCACCTCGACGGCCTGCGTTTCGACGCGGTCCACGCGATCCTGGACGACAGCCCGGACCACCTCATCGCCGAACTGGCGCGGCGCGCCCGCGAGGTCGCGCCCGGGCGGCACGTGCATCTCATCCTCGAGAACGAGCGCAACGAGGCGCGCTGGCTGGAGCGAGACCGTGAAGGGCAGCCCACCCTGCACAGCGCCCAGTGGAACGACGACATCCACCATTGCTGGCACGTGCTGCTGACGGGCGAGCACGAGGCGTATTACGAGGACTTCGCCGACCGCCCCGTCGAGCGGCTGGCGCGGGCGCTGGCCGAAGGCTTCGTCTACCAGGGCGAGCCCTCGAAGCATGCCGGGGGCAAGACCCGCGGCGAGCCGTGCGGACACCTGCCGCCCTCCGCCTTCGTGTCCTTCCTCCAGAACCATGACCAGATCGGCAACCGGGCGGCGGGCGACCGCCTCTCCTCGCTGGCGCCCGAGGAGAAGCTGCGCCTCGCCCGCGCGGGCCTGCTGCTCGCGCCGCAGATCCCCATGCTGTTCATGGGCGAGGAATGGTCCGCCTCGACGCCGTTCCAGTTCTTCGTCGATTTCTCGGATGACCCGGAGCTGTCGCGCGCGGTGCGGGACGGGCGCCGCCGCGAATTCCAGCATTTCGCCGCCTTCGCGGAGGGTGCGACGACCGAGGTGCCGGACCCGACCGACGAGGCGACGTTCCGCCGCTCCGTGCTCGACTGGAGCGAGCGCGACGCGCCCGACCACGCGGCCGTGCTGGCCGACACGCGGGCGCTCCTCGCGCTGCGGCGCGAGCACGTCGTGCCGCTGACCAAGACCGCCTATCGGGGCGCGGCGAAGACCTTGCCGAATCCGGATTCAGTCGACGTGACGTGGTGCTACGAGGGCGGGACGCTCCGGTTCGTGGCGAATTTCGGCGACGACTCGGTGGAGGTGTCCGACGGCGGGCTCCGGCCCATCTGGTCCAGCCCCGGCGTCGAGCCCGGACATGGCGCATTCCGTCTGCCGTCCTGGACCGGCGCGGTCCTGACCGGAGCCGCCCGATGAGCGACGCCATCTCGGGCGACGTCGCCGACCTCGTGGGCATCCCGCCGCACTATGTCGACGCGTTCGGGCACGAGGTCGCGGTCGACCTCGCGCGACGTCGCGACCTCGCGGCCCATCTCGGCTTCCCGTCCGGCTCCGACGGTGACGCACAGGAGAGCTTGCGCCGGCTGAAGGCGATCCGCCACGCCGCGGTGCCGAAGCTCGTACCCGTCGAGGCCGGCCGGCCGGCCGACATCCCGCTCCAAGGCCTCTCGGCGGAGCGCGTCACGTGGCGCATGAGCGACGAGGGCGGGATCGTCCGGGAGGGTCGCGGCGGCGCGACCCGGTTCGGCGGCGGCCGCGAGGCCCTGCGTATCCCGGCGCTGACCGCCGGCTACCATCGGCTCACCGTCACGGCGGGCGGTACCAGTGCGGATTGCACGGTCATCGCGGCCCCGCCGCGCTGCTTCCAGCCGGGCTGGATGCGCGAGGGCGGGCGGGCCTGGGGGCTTGCGGCGCAGATCTACGCCTTCCGGTCGGCCGACAATCTCGGCATCGGCAGCTACGCCGACATCCGGCAGGCCGCCGAGGGCGCGGGGCCGCTCGGGGCCTCGTTCCTGGGCTTGAGCCCGCTGCACGCGCTCTTCGCGTCGGACCGCCACAAGGTCTCGCCCTATTCCCCCTCCTCGCGTCTTTTTCTGGAGCCGATCCACATCGACCCGCGCGCGGTGCCGGGCTTCGCGGGCAGCGAGGCCGCGCGTCTCCTCGGCGAGGAGGGCCGGGCGGCCCGCATCGCGGCGCTGCGGGACGCCGCTCTCGTCGACCACGCGGGCGTCTGGGCCGAGCTGTCGCCCGTGCTGGAGAGCCTCTTCGCGGGGGGCGGCGCGCGCGATCCCGGCTTCGCGGCGTTCCGGCGCGAGATGGGCCCGGAGCTCGCCGCGCACGCGACGTTCGAGGCGCTCTCCGAGCGCTTCCGCCACGAGGGCCGCGCCTGGCTCGGCGACTGGCCGGCGGAGTATCGGCGCGCCGGGTCGCCCGAGGTCGCACGATTCGCCCGAGAGCGCGCGGAGCGCGTCGCCTACCACGCGTGGCTGCAATACACGGCCGACAGACAACTCGCGGAGGCGGCCTCCGCGGCGCGCCGCGCCGGCATGTCGGTCGGGCTCTACCGCGACCTCGCGGTCGGGTCGGATCGCGGCGGCTCCGAGGTATGGGCGAACCCCGAGCGGTTCGGCGACACGCTCTCCATCGGCGCGCCGCCGGACCTTCTCGCGCCGCAAGGGCAGGATTGGGGCCTGCCGCCGCTGAACCCGATCGTGGCCGAGGAGGACGGGCTCGTGGCCTTCCGCGCGCTGGTGCGGGCGAACATGCGCCACGCAGGCGCGATCCGCATCGACCACGCCTTCCAGTTGAAGCGCCTCTACCTCATCCCGGTCGGTCAGGGCGGAGCGGCCGGCGCCTACGCGGAGTACCCGTTCGACGCCATGCTGGCGGTGCTGCGGCTGGAGAGCCATCGCGCCCGCGCGCTCGTCATCGCGGAGGACCTGGGGACGGGGCCGGAGGGCTTCTCGGACGCGATCATGCGCTCGGGCCTGCTCAGCTACCGCGTCCTCTCCTTCGAGCGCACGCCGGAGGGCGGCTTCAAGCGCCCGGACGCCTACCCGCAGGACGCCATGTCGGTGATCACGACCCACGACCTGCCAACCTTCGTCGGCTGGTGGCGCGGCCTCGACAGCGACCTGCGCCAGTCGCTCGGCATCTACTCGCCCGAGCAGGCCGAGCACGAGCGGGCCGAGCGCGTCGTCGAGCGCCGGACGCTGACCGAGGCGCTCTGCGAGGAGAAGCTCGTCGCCTCGCCCGAGCCGCCCGATACCGCGCCCGCGGACGCGGTGTTCGGCTACCTCGCGCGCACCCGCTCGGCGCTGAACGCCATCCAGTACGAGGACGTGCTGGGTTCGCTGAACCAGCCGAACATGCCGGGCACGACCGAGGGCCACCCGAACTGGCGCCGCAAGCTGGAGCTCGACCTCGCGGCGATCGACGCGCCCGGCGGGCCGCTCGCCAAAGTCGCGGCCGTCGTGTCGGCCGAGGGACGGGGCACGCGCGCCGCCGCGAGCCCGCTCTCGGCGCCGCCGCCGCGCGCGACCTACCGGTTCCAGTTCCACGAGCACTTCACCTTCGACGACGCCGTCGCGGCGATCCCCTACGTGGCGAAGCTCGGCATCAGCCACGTCTACGCGTCGCCGATCGCGACCGCGCGGCCGGGCTCGACCCACGGCTACGACATCGTGGACCACGGGGCGATCAACCCGGAGCTCGGCGGCGAGGACGGGTTCTACCGCCTCTCCGACGCGCTGAAGCGGCACGGGCTCGGGCTGATCCTCGACATCGTGCCGAACCATATGGGTGTCGGCGGGGCGGACAACGCCTGGTGGCTCTCCATGCTCGAATGGGGACAGCTGTCGCCCAACGCCGCCGCCTTCGACGTCGATTGGGAGCGTCTCGGCGCGGGCGGCCGGCTCGTCATCCCGGTGCTCGGCGACCGCTACGGCGATGCGCTGGAGAAGGGCGACCTGAAGCTCGCCTTCGAGCCGGAGACGGGCTCCTTCAGCGTCATGCATTTCGAGCACCGCCTGCCGGTCTGCCCGCTCGCCTACCCGCTGGTGCTCGACCGGGCGCTCGCGGCCCTGGACAGGCTGGAGGGCCAGTCGGAGATCATCGCGGTGTCCGACCGCCTGCGCACCATGGCGGACGAGACATCGCCCGAGCGCCGGGCGGGCTTCCCGGAGGAGAGCGAGACGCTGAAGCGGCGGCTAGCGGTCGCGGTCGCGGCCTCGCCCGATCTCGCGCGCGCCGTCGAGCGCGCGGTCGCGGTCGTGAACGGCGTGCCTGGCATGGCGGAGAGCTTCGGCACGCTCCACCGCATCCTGGAGATGCAGGCCTACCGCCCAGCCCATTGGCGGGTCGCGGCGAGCGACATCAACTACCGGCGCTTCTTCGACATCAACTCGCTCGCGGGCATCCGGGTCGAACTGCCGGAGATCTTCCAGCGCACGCACGAGCTCGTCTTCCGGCTGGTGCGGGAGGGCCGTGTCCAGGGCCTGCGCATCGACCACGTGGACGGTCTCGCGGACCCCGAGGGCTACGTGAAGGCCCTCCAGGCGGCCGTCGGTCCGGGCTTCTACATCCTGGTCGAGAAGATCCTGGAGCCCGGCGAGCCGCTGCGCGCCTGGCCGCTCGCCGGCACGACCGGCTACGACGTGCTGAACGTCATCGACGGCGTGTTCGTCGACACGGCGGCGGCCGACGCCTTTACGCAGATCTACCGCGACTTCACGGGGCAGGAGGGCCGCTACGGCGACCTGCTGCGGGCCGCCAAGATCGAGATCCTGCAATCGAGCTTCGCGAGCGAGCTCGAAGTGCTGGTCTCCGACCTGAAACGCATCGCGGACGGCGACCGGCGCACGCGCGACTACACGGTCTACGCGATGCACATCGCGCTCTCCGAGATCGTGGCGCGCTTCCCCGTCTACCGCAGCTACGTCACGGCCGGCGGCGATCCCTCGCCCGATGATGTGGAGCTGATCGAGACGACGGTCGCGGCGGCGCGGCGCGGCAGCCTCCTGCCGGACCGATCGGTGCACGATTTCGCCGCCGCGGCGCTGCTCGGGCGCATCGAGACCGAGGGCCCGGGGCGGCCCGCGCCCGACCACGTGGCGCGCTTCCGGCGGCGCTTCCAGCAGCTCACCGGTCCGGTGATGGCGAAGAGCCTCGAGGACACGCTGTTCTACCGCTACGTCCGGCTCATCTCGCTGAACGAGGTCGGCGGCGATCCCGGGCATTTCGGGCTCGACGTCGAGGGCTTCCACGCGGCCAACGCCGAGCGGGCCAGGACGTGGCCGCACGCGATGATCGCGACCGCGACCCACGACACCAAGCGCGGCGAGGATGCGCGCGCCCGCATCGCGGCGCTCTCCGAGATGCCCGAGGGCTGGCGCGGGGCGCTCGGCCTGTGGCGCGACACCGTCGCGGACAGTCTCGACACGGTCGACGGCGCGCCCGCGCCGGACGCCAACGACCAGTACATGATCCTGCAAGGCCTCCTGGGTGCGTGGCCGTTCGCGGTCCTGGAGGCGGACGACGCGACGGAACTCGCGGCGTTCCGCGACCGCTTCAAGGGTTTCGTCGAGAAGGCTCTGCGCGAGGGCAAGCGCCATTCGAGCTGGATCAACCAGAACGGGCCCTACGAGAGTGCCTGTGCGAACCTGGTCGACCGTCTGCTCGCGCCCAGCAGCGCGTTCCTGACCGCGTTCCGGCCGCTCGCTGGGCGGCTCGCCCGCGCGGGGCTGCTGAACGGGCTCGCCCGCACGGTCCTGAAGCTCACGCTGCCCGGCGTGCCGGACATCTACCAGGGCACGGGGTTCTGGGACCTCTCGCTCGTCGATCCCGACAATCGCCGTCCCGTGGATTATGCGGCGCTGGCCGCCGGGCTCGACGACGAGGCGGACGCGCCCGCGCTCCTCGCGCGCTGGCATGACGGCCACGTCAAGCAGCGGGTCCTGCATCGCGTCCTCGCGGACCGGGCCGAGACGCCCGCGCTCTACGACGACGCGGGCTACGAGCCGCTCGGGGCGGCCGGCCCGCTCGCATCGCACGTCCTCGCCTTCGCGCGGTCGGGCAAGGCCGGCGACCTGATCGCGATCGTGCCGCGGCTGGCGTCGAATCTCGCCGACGAATCCGTGCCGGTCGGGACGATCTGGTCGGGCACGACCCTGCCCGTGCCGAAGGGAAGCTGGCGCGAGCTCCTGACCGGGACCGAGATCCGGGCGGGTGGAAATGGTGTCGATCTCGGGGAGCTTTTCGCAGGTCTGCCCGTTGCGGTCCTGAGGAGGATCGGATGAGCGTTGCCGCGACCGTGCCGAAGGGCAAGACCACGACCCGCTCGTCCGCGTCAGAGATTATGGCCGCCTCCGCGGCTCAGCCTTCGGGCTCCGCGCCGACCGCACCTCGCATCTACAACCTGTTCCCGCTGCTCGTCGGGACGGTATCGGCCTGGTCGGCCGAGCTGCCGCGCATCGCCGCGATGGGGTTCGACTGGGTCTACCTGAACCCGTTCCACGAGACCGGCTTCTCCGGCAGCCTCTACGCCGTGAAAGACCCGACGAAGCTCGATGCGCGCTTCCGCGATGCGGGAGACGGGTCGGACGACGAGCAGATCCGGGCCTTCGTGGCGCAAGCCGAGCGGCACGGCCTCAGCGTCATGACCGACCTCGTGGTCAACCACGCGTCGAAGGACGCGGTTCTGGCGGCCGAGCGGCGCGACGCTTTCGTCCGCTACCCGTCCGGCGAGCTCGCGAGCCCCTACGCGGTCGATCCCGACGACCCGTCGAAGAAGACCGTGTGGGGAGACCTCGCGGAGTTCGACTACGAGACGCCGGCCTCGCGCGAGTTCCTGACCGGCTATTGGGACGCGTACATCGCCCGGATGCAGGATCTCGGGGTCGCGGGGTTCCGCTGCGACGCCGCCTACAAGGTGCCCGCGCCCGTCTGGGCGACGCTCATCACGGCCGCGAAGGCGCGCGATCCCGCCTGTCTCTTCGCGGCCGAGACGCTCGGCTGCACCTTCGAGGAGACGCGCGCGACGGCGGGCGCCGGGTTCGACTACCTGTTCAACTCCTTCGCCTGGTGGGACTTCAGGAAGGCGTGGGCGCTGGAGAGCTACGACAAGCTGCGTCTCCTCGCGCCCTCCATCAGCTTCCCCGAGAACCACGACATGGCGCGGGTCGCGGCCTCGATCCCGGCCGGCGATCCGGAGCGTGTCACCCGCGAGCTGACGATGCGCTACGCGCTCGCGGCCTTCTTCGCGTCCGGCGTCCTGATGCCGATCGGCTACGAGTACGGCTATCGCGGCGGCGTCCACGTGGTCGAGACGAGCCCGGCCGACCGCGAGGAGACCGGCATCGACATCTCGGATCGCATCGCGGCGATCAACCGGCTCAAGACCCAGCTCGAGGTCGCGAATGTCGAGGGCGCGCAGCTCAAGCTCTCGGCCGTCGACGCGCCCTACCTCGCGCTCCTGCGGCTCGATGCCGGGCACGTAGCGGGCGCGGGCGCGGGCCTGCTGGTGCTCGCGAACCCGGGCGACGCGCCTGTGACGATCGAGGCCGGCGCGGTGCTGGGGCGGACGGGCGGCGTGTTCGGGCCGTTCATGGACCGCACGCCGGATCTCGTGCCGATCGTCTTCGCGCCGGGCGGACACGTCATGCTGGCGGCCGGCGAGGTCCGTATCCTGAGCGCCGAGCGCGCCAAGGTGATGGCCGGCGAGGAGCTGGAGCCCGACGGCGAGGGCCGGGTCATCATCGAGAAGGTGTCGCCGGAGCTCGACGGCGGCCTGACGCCGATCAAGCGCGTGGCGGGCGAGGCGCTGGAGGTCACGGCCGACATCTTCTCGGACGGCCACGACAGGATCGCGGCCGAGATCGTCTACCGCATCGTGGGCGAGCCTGCCTGGCGCGCGGCCCCGATGCGGTTCGTCGACAACGACCGCTGGTCCGGCACCATCCCGCTCGAGACGAACGCCCGCTACGAGTACACGATCCTGGCCTGGCGCGACCCCTTCGCGTCCTGGCATCACGAGGTCGAGGCGAAGCGCGCGGCCGGGATCGACGTCCGGCTGGAGACGATCGAGGGCGTGCGCATCGCGGAAGGCGCGGCCGAGCGCGTTCTCGGGGACGATCCCCGCGCCCACCTCGTTCGAGACGAGCAGCACCGGACCGGCGAGCCGGGGCAGGGCG
>CAXUHE010000043.1:0-6345 GCA_964250725.1 uncultured Enterovirga sp.
GATAGACGCCGTTGACGCCCGCGACCGCGTCCTCGACCTTCTTGGTGACCTGCGTCTCCAGCTCGGACGGGGCCGCGCCCGACTGCGTGATCAGCACCTGGACGATCGGGATGTCGATGTTCGGGATGCGGGTGATCGGCAGCGCCCGGAAGCTGACGACGCCGAGGATCATCAGGACGAGGAAGAGCACGCTCGCGGGCATCGGCGAGCGGATGGACCATGCCGAGATGTTGAGCCTCATCGCGACGACTCCTTCACGCTGGGCGGTATGGCCCGAACCTGGTCGCCCGGCCGCAGGAAGGCGGCGGCGCGCGCCACCACCGCCTCTCCGGGTTTTAGGCCCGCGGTGATCTCGACGACTTCCCGGGAGCTGAGGCCCGTCTCGACGCGGCGCACGTCGACGCGGCCGCCCTCGACGACCTGCACGGCGCGACCGCGCTCGCCCCGCGTGACGGCGGAGGCCGGCACCGACACGCCCTCGCGGCGCGCGATGTCCACCACGGCGCTCGCGAACGAGCCGACGCGCGCCTGACCGTCATCCGCGAGGGCGATCCGCACGCGGCCGAGCCGCGTCGCCTTGTCGACCTCGTTCGAGATCAGGCGGACCGTGCCGGCGACCGGCACGTCGCTCCCCGCGAGGGTCACCTGCGCGCCCATGCCGAGCTTCACGCGGGCGAGCACGTCGTCCGGCGCCTCGGCGTCGAGATCGATCGCGCCGTCCCGCACGATGCGGAACAGGGCCTCGCCGCCACCCGTCTGGGCGCCGAGGCGGGCGGTGCGCCGGCTGAGCGTACCGCCGACCGGCGCGCGCACGTCGGTGCGGGCCATGCGGACTTCCAGTTCGCGGCGCTGCGCCTCCTGGCTCTTCCTGTCCGCGAGCGCGACCGACAACGCCCCCTGCGCGCCCGCGAGCTGTGCCTCCGCGGCGCGCGAGAGCGCGAGCCGCTGGTCGAGCGTCGCCTGCGAGATGATGCCGAGACCGAGCTGCTTGCCGCGCAGGTAGTCGGCGGAGAGCTGCGCGCCCGTCGCCTCGTATTGCAGGATCACGCTGCGGGCCTGCGCGATCGCGGCGTCCGCGCGCGCGAGCGCCGCGTCGCTCTGCGTGACGAGCGTGTCGAGTTGCGTGCGGTCGAGCCGCGCCAGGACCTGGCCCTCGCGCACGCGGTCGCCGTCCTCGGCCAGGACCGCGTCGATGCGCAGGCCGTCGACCTGCGCGCCGACCATCGCCTCCTCGCGGGCCACGAGCGTGCCGGAGACGAAGAGCTGGTCGCGGAAGGGGCGGAGCGCCGCGTTCACCACCGTGACGGTGAGCGGCGCGGCCACGGCAGGTAGCGGCGCCGCGATCGCCGCCTCAGCGTCCGGCCCGCCGATCCGGCGCGCGAGGCCGCCCAGCCCCGCGCTCTCCATCAGCCCCAGCGTGACGGGCCGGGTCGCCGGGACGGCCACAAGGGCGGCGGCCGAGACGACCGCGAGGGTCGCGACCCCGAGGGCGATGCGAGAGCGTCTCACCTGGATGTCTCCTCGGCCGGATAGGGCCGTAGCGTCCCGGTCAGGGCCGCGCGGAATGTGCCGAGCGCCATGGCGATCTCGGGTTCGCGGTCGAAATGCGGCTCGGTCGCCCGGCGCTTGATCAGTCCGGCAATGACCGTCTTCATGATCCTGACCGCGAAGGCGGGTTCCCCGCCTCGTAGCGCGGGCGAGCTCGATTGCGCATGTCCGATGAGGGTTGCGAGCTTCGTCTCGACATCGTCGTCGATGTCGCCGCACATCGCCGCGATGCTCGGGTTGCGCGCCGCCTCTGCCCAGATCTCGAGGACGAGCTGGCTTCGCCACACCGGCTCATCGCATAGGTGTTTGCGTAGCATGGCTCTGAAGGCGTCCAGCAGATCCGGCGCCTCCGCCAGATGCTGGAAGTCGGACGCGATCCCGGCCCGGTCGCGCGCGGTCAGACCGGACACGATCTCGTCCTTCGACTTGAAATAACGATAGAGGTTGCCGGCACTCATACGCGCCTCGGCCGCCACGTGCTGCATGCTGGCGCCGTGGAAGCCGTGGCGCGCGAAGGCCCGCTCCGCAGCCGTCAGGATGAGTTCGCGGCGGTCGCCTTCGACCTGGATGAGCGTAGCAGACATAACGGCTTAAAGAATGAACGTTCATTCTCATGCCGGTGATGTCGGGTAGGGTCAATGCGGCGTTTTAGCTGGAGCCCGCTGTAGCCGGACGCCGAAGTGCCGATAGCCGCTACGCCGGGCCGCTCGACCGGATGGCACGGTCTCCTACCGCAATGCGAAGCGCTCATCGAGCAGAGTCGGGGCACGTCCGGGTGATGTGTCCCTAGATGTCGCCATGCTTGATCGCCACCGTCTTGAGTGTCGCGAAGCCGTACAGGGCTTCGAAGCCCTTCTCGCGCCCGTGACCCGAGCCCTTGACGCCACCGAACGGGAGCTCGACACCGCCGCCCGCGCCGTAATTGTTGATGAAGACCTGACCGGACTTGATCCGGCCCGCGAGGCGGAGTGCCCGGCCGAGATCGCGCGTCCAGATACCCGCCGCGAGGCCGTATTTCGTGTCGTTCGCGACCTGGAGAGCGTGCGCCTCGTCGCGCACCCGGATGGCGACGAGAACCGGACCGAAGATCTCCTCCTGGGCGAGACGATGGTCGGGCGGCACGTCTCCGATCAGCGTCGGCTTCACGTAGAACCCCTCGCCCGGCACGTTCGTCCCGATCCCGCCCTCGGCGAGGATCGACAATCCGTCACGTCGTGCGAGGTCGAGATAGCTCTCGACGCGCCGTTTCTGCTGCGCGTTGACCACGGGGCCGAGATCCAGGTCCTGGCTGCCCGAGCCGACGCGCAACGCCTTGAACCGCACCGCCAGATCGCCCGTGAAGCTGTCGTAGATCCCGTCCTCGACGAGGACGCGCGAGCCGGCCGAGCAGGTCTGCCCGGCGTTCTGCGCGATCGCCTTCACGATCGTCGTGCCGGCATCGGAGAGATCGGCGTCCGAGAACACGATCTGAGGTGACTTTCCGCCGAGTTCGAGCGTGACCGGTATCAGGTTCTTCGCGGCCGCGATCTGGATCAGCGTGCCCACGTCCGGCGAGCCGGTGAAGCTGACGTGGTGGATGCCCGGATGCGCCGACAGGGCGGCGCCCGCCTCCTCGCCGAGGCCGGTGACGACGTTCAGCGCCCCGCGCGGAAAGCCGGCTTCAGCCGCGAGCTTCGCGAGCGCGAGCGCGGTGAGCGAGGTGTCCTCCGCGGGCTTCAGGACGACCGCATTGCCCATGGCGAGCGCCGGCGCGACGGCTCGGCCCGTGATCTGGAGCGGATAGTTCCACGGCACGATGATCCCGACCACGCCGTGCGGCTCATAGACGGTCATCACCGTGAAGCCCGCCCGATAGGGGATCGTGTCGCCGTGCACCTTGTCGGCCGCGCCGCCGTAATACTCGAAATAGCGTGCGCAGGAGGTCACGTCCGCTCGCGCCTGCGCCAACGGCTTGCCGACGTCCTCGCTTTCCATGCGTGCGAGCGCATCGGCGTCGCGCAGGATCAACTCGGACAGCTTGGTCAGAAGGCGGCCTCGAGCGGTCGCGTCGAGCTGGCCCCACGCGCCGGTCATGGCCGCCTCGGCGGCCGCCACCGCACGATCGATCTCGACCGCACCGCCCCGGGCGATCTGCGCCATCACCTGACCGTCGGACGGATTGATGACCGCAATCGTGCCCTGGCTTCCGACCCAGGTTCCGTCGATGAAGTTCTGATGCGCGTTCATGTTCGTACTCTCGGATCGTTGATTCAACCGTCCTAAGCGACGACGGGTTCGTCGGTATCTGCCGCCCGTTGCGTTCGGCGCATGATCCTGTCGGCTGCCTTCTTGGTGATCGTCATCGTGGCGGCATTGATGTTGGCGGACGGACGGCGTCGGCCTCACTGAGGCGTCGACGACATCAAGCCTCGGACGGCATACACCCTCGATCGACGAAGCGCAGGCGTTTGCCCGCAGAAAGTCTCAACGACTTGCACGGTCACGCTTCAAGAGCGTAACCCGGCATCGGGTCCGCTCGTCCCGGATCCACGGTTTACATCGTCCGAAAAGGAACCTGGCTGTAAACTCGACAGCCGAGCAGGAGGTCGTGCCCCCCCATGGGGTGGTGTAGCGGGCGCGCTGGGACGGCCCGCTCGTCGTTCTGCCCGAGCAGGATCGCGCCGACGAGCCGAGAAGCCGATCGACCTGGATCAGAGTCCGGGAGGCGCTGCGTTAACCTGTCTCCGCATGTCCTTCAGCTTTCGGCTTGCCAGCCGCTCCCAAGTCGCTTCGAGATGGTCGAGGCGAATGGCGATCGACTGCCGGATCATCACCAGATCGCGCGTAGAGACGGCACTCAGCGTATGTTCGAGGGTCGAGAGCGCCTCGCGCGGGGCCTGACGCACCGCGACTTGCCTCACCGGCTCCATCGCGCGGCTCAACAGGTCCATCATCTCGGCCATCGTGGTATTGTGCGTAGCGCGGCCGAGCGCCACGTTGAAGCGTGCGGCTGTCAGAACGAGGCAGTCGATTGCCGCCTCGCCGGCGTGGGTCTTCGGGATCCGTCCAAGCGCCCTGGCTGGCGCGAGCGCTGCGTCAAGCGCCGCGAAATCCCGATCTGTCGCTTCGCAGGCGGCGAGCTCGACGATAGGTGGCTCGATCACGCGACGTGCGATGAGCACGTCCGCCATGTCGGACAGATCGACCTCGGATAGGCGGAGGCCCGATGGTACCCACTGGGTTGGGCTTGCGATCACGAAGGCGCCGCCAGCGGCACCGGCCTCGATCCGGATCAGGCCGAGTTCCATCATGATGCTCAGAGCATCCCGCAGGACGGAGCGAGAGACTCCGAGCTGCTCCGACAGGACCGCCTCGGAGGGGAGTTTCTCTCCGACCTCCACGTCGCCGACATGAATCGCTTCCGAAATCCGCCGCGCCACGATTTCGGCCCGGCGAGGCACTTCCAGAGTTGAGAAGACGTAAGGTGTCGAACGGCGGCGGGCCATGCTGGACAACTGATGTTCGGCCTGCGGCCGGCCTTTGGATGATGCATTCAAGGCGACAAAAAGCAACCGATATCGGTTGACTTACGCCCGATCTGGACGGACCTTCGGACCGAGGCGAGAGGAGAGGGCGGGTGCTGGCAGTCGAGGAGCTGACGCGATCGTTCGGCGGCCAGAAGGCCTTGGACGGCGTCTCGCTCCGCTTCGCCGGCGACGCCATCACGGCGGTGATCGGGCCGAACGGCGCCGGCAAGTCGACGCTCTTCAACCTGATGGCGGGAACGTTGCCGCCGGATGCAGGCTCGATCCGATTCGAGGGCGAACGCATCGACGGCCTCTCGCCCCATCGGATCTTTGGCAGGGGGCTCGCGCGGACCTTCCAGATCCCGCGGCCGTTTCCGACCCTCTCGGTCCTGGACAACCTCCTGATGGTGCCCGCCGGTCAGGTGGGCGAGCGCTTCTGGGGCAACTGGCTCATGCGTGGTCGTGTGCGGACCCAGGAGGACGCGAACCGGGAGCGGGCCCGTCATCTCCTCGACTTCGTGACGCTGCGCCGCCTTGAGAGCGAGAAGGCGGGGGTGCTGTCGGGCGGCCAGCAGAAGCTGCTCGAACTCGCACGCGTGATGATGGCGGAGCCTCGGATGGTGTTGCTCGACGAGCCGGCCGCTGGAGTCAATCCGGCACTCCTCGACATCTTGGTCGACCGCATCGTGGCGCTGCATGCGCAGGGCGTCGGCTTCGTGGTGATCGAACACAACATGGATCTCGTGGCGCGGCTCTGCGAGCCGGTCGTGGTGCTCGTACAGGGCCGTGTGCTGACCGAGGGGGCGGCCGAGAACGTCAGGCGCGACCCGCGTGTCATCGACGCCTATCTCGGAGACGCGCAGTGAGCGCAGACGCGCGTCTCGTCGTCGAGGGGCTCGTGGCAGGCTATCGCCGGGATCTTCCCATCGTGCGCGACGTCGTCCTCGCCGTGGCGCCCGGCGAAGTCGTGTGCCTGCTCGGACCCAACGGCGCCGGCAAGTCCACGCTGGTGAAGGCGCTCGCCGGGCTCGCCGGAATGTTCGGGGGCAGCGTCCGCCTGGGTGCACACGAGATCGGCGGCCGGCCGGCGCACCGGATCGCGGAGGCCGGCCTCGGCTACGTGCCGCAACTCGCGAACGTGTTCACGACCCTGACGGTGGCGGACAATCTGAGGGCCGGTGCCCTGGGCCTGCCCAACGCCGCCGACAGGATCGGCGAGCAGCACAGGAACATGCAGAGCACGGTGTCGTCGGCCGCCTCGACCTCGGGCGGCGGCGCGGGCGACAGCGAG
>CAXUHE010000043.1:6355-22738 GCA_964250725.1 uncultured Enterovirga sp.
CAGGATCGCGGCCGCGTTCGCGCGCTTCCCCGACCTCCTGGCGAAACGCCGTGCCTATGGCGGCGACCTGTCGGGCGGGCAGCGCCAGATGTTGGCGATCGCTCGCACCCTCGTGCGGCAGCCGACGGCGTTGCTGCTTGACGAACCCTCTGCGGGTCTGTCTCCCAAGATGGCGACCGACGTCTTCGCCCAGGTGCGACGCATCGCCGACGAGGGAGTCGCGGTTCTGATGGTGGAGCAGAACGTCAAGGCGGCGCTCGTCATCGCGGACCGCGCCGTCGTGCTCGCGAACGGACGCGTGGCACTCGCGGGCACGGCCGCCGCGGTGCGCGACGATCCCGACCTTGGGCCGATCTTCCTCGGCGGCCACCATGGGCGCGCCGCATGATCGGGCAGATGATCGCCGACGGCGTTTTGACGGGCTCCATCCTGTCGCTCGGCGCGATCGGGGTCACGCTAGGCTTGTCGATCCTGCGGTTCGCGAACTTCGCCTACGCCGAGCTGCTGACGGTGGGCGCCTATGCGGCGCTTGGCGCCGTGCTGGCGATCGGCGGTACCGGCATCCCGATCGATCCGTTCTCCGTCGGGCTCTACATGTTGCTCGCTCTGGCGCTGGCAGGGGCCGTAACGGTCGCGGCGGCGCTGCTCGCCGACGTCGCGGCCTTCGCGCCGCTTCGCCGTCGCGGCGCCGGACCGCTCGTTCTGATCTTTGCGTCGTTCGGCCTTTCGCTCGTCATCCGTAATATCGTGCTGCTCGTTTTCGGGCCTCAGCCCGAGTATTACAGCCGTGAACTGCAGATCGCGGTGACGCTGCCCGGCAATATCCGCATCCTGCCGGACCAGATCCTGGTCCTGGCGGCCGCGCTCCTGACGCTCGCGGTACTGTGGTGGTTCCTGAACCGCACCGGAGCTGGTCTCGCCATGCGGGCGGTCGCGGAGAATGCCGGCCTGGCGCAGACATGCGCGATCCGGCCGGAAACCGCCATTCGCACGACCTGGATCGTGACGGGGCTTCTCGCGGCCTTGTCAGGCACGCTGTTCGGGCTGACGGTACAGATCCGGCCGGAAATGGGGGCGAGCTTGCTGCTGCCGTTGTTCACGGCCGCGGTGCTCGGCGGCATCGGATCCATCGGGGGCGCAGTGCTGGGCGGGCTTCTCGTCGGCGTGGCGCAGAACCTGTCTGCCCTCGTCATCCCGACGAACTATGGGCTCGCCGTCCCGTTTGCCATCATGCTGGCGTGCTTTCTCCTGCGCCCTCAAGGAATCATGGGACGCGCGTCGTGAGCGGTCTCGTCTCCTACGCGATGTTCTTCGCGACGCTGGCGACGATCTTCGCGGTGGCGACGATCGGGTTGAACCTGCAATGGGGGTTGTGCGGCCAGTTCAATGCCGGCGTCGTGGGCTTCATCGGGGTCGGAGCCTACGCGCAAGCTCTCCTGACGGTCGCCGCGACCCCTGACCATGCGGGCGGAATCGGCCTGCCGTTCCCGTTGGCGCTGCTCGCCAGCATGGCGGCCACGGCGTGCGTCGCGCTCGCGATCGGTGTGACCACGATCCGGCTGCGGACGGATTATCTCGCGCTCGCGACTTTCGGCATCGCCACGACCTTGCAGCTTCTCATGATGAATCTCGACTCTCTGACCGGCGGGGGACGCGGCATTCCCGGCATACCGCGTCCCTTCGCGGACTTGCCGCCACTCGCTTTCGCGGCCGCGTTCCTGGTCCTGACCATCGGAACCGCAGGTGCCTCGTATGGGGCGACCGAGACGATGATGCGCTCGCCCTGGGGCCGCGTGCTGCGGGCCATCCGGGACGACGAGGTCGCGGCCGCCTCGCTCGGGAAAGCAGTGGCGCGGTCACGTCTCACCGCCTTCGTGATCGGCTCCGTGCTGATGGGCCTGTCCGGCGCTCTTTATGCCTCGTATGTCGGCTACCTGAGCCCGTTCGATTTCCCGGCGATCGTGACCTTCCAGATCTGGGCGATGCTGATCGTCGGAGGCGCCGGCCGTAACCTTGGGGCTGTCCTCGGGTCGTTCCTGGTCTGGGGGCTGTGGAGTCTCAGCGGCGTGGCGGTCGTGTTCCTGGTCCCGACGCGGTTCCAGACGCAGGGCGGCGCGATCCAGGCGATCCTGATCGGTGTCCTTCTCGTCGCGGTGCTGATTCTGAAGCCGCAGGGACTGATCGGCGAGCGGATTGTCGCTCGCGTCGACCCGTCGCCATGATCCCGCAACGCCACCCGTGAGGAACCGACCATGATTGCAAGACTGCTTGCCGCTGCCGGGGCGCTCGCCTGCGCCTGCGCCTGCGCCTTCGTCCCGCCGGCACAGGCGCAGGCGGTCGCGTGCCCGGTCAGGATCGGCGCCATCATTCCGCTGACGGGGCCACAAGGTCCGACCGGCAAGCCGATCGCCGACACCGCCCAGCTCGCCGTCGAGCAGGTCAATGCCGCGGGCGGGGTGAAGGGGTGCCCCCTCGAACTCGTGCTGCGCGACGACACGGGCCAACCGAGCGTCGGGCTCGACGCCGCACGATTCCTCGTCGACGTGCAGAAGGTGCCGGCGATCGTCGGCGTCGTGGGCAGCGGCATCGCGCTCCCGATCGTCTCCTCGGTGACGACCCAGGCCAAGGTGCCGCTCATCTCATGCTGCGCTGTCACCCCGACACTCACGCGCATGGCCGAGGAGGGCAAGACCGACGGCTACTTCTTCCGCACCATCCCGACCTCCCGCGTGATGGGAGTCGCCCACGCGGTCGCGGCAACGGACAAGGGCTATAAGAAGGTTGCGGTGATCTATGCGAACAACGACTTCGGTCTGACCCTCATGGGAGACTTCAAGAGGTCGTTTGAGGCTCTCGGCGGCACGGTCGCCGGCTCCTTCGCCTACAACGAGAACCAGCCCTCCTACCGCACCGAGGTCAATCAGGCGCTCGCCCTCAAGCCCGATGCCCTGGTGCTTCTGGCGTTCGCGCAGGACGGCGCCACCATCACGCGCGAATGGCTCTCGCTCGGCGGATCGCAGAACCTCGTCCTGCACAATACGCTGCGCTCCGACGATTTCATCAAGTCGGTCGGCGAACGCTATCTCGGCCGTGCGGTCGGGATCGACAACGCACAGGTGGCCGGGCCGTCGGTCGATGCGTTCAACGCGTCCTATCAGGCCAAGTTCGGCAAGCCGCCGGTCGGCGCCGGTCTCCACACCGTCTACGATGCAGTCGTGGTGACGGCACTCGCCATGCAGGCCGCATCCGCGATCGAGGGTCAGGCGATCCGCGACACGATGCGGATCGTGACCGATCCTTCCGCACCGGAGGTCGGGCCCGGCACCGACGGGATCCGCAAGGGTCTCGATACGCTGAAGGCGGGCGGGAAGATCCACTATGTGGGGGCGACCGGCCCGTTCCAGTTCGACAAGAACGGCGACGTCTCGGGGCCGGCCCTGATCTGGAAGATCGAGGGCGGCAAGTTGGTCACCGAGAAGGTGATCACGCTCGACGCGATGGGCGACTACTTCAAGAAGATCGGGTTCTGATCATGGACAGCGTCGAGCTTGCCCCGGGATACCGTGTCTCCCGGATCACCAAAGGTAACTGGCAGCTCGCCGCGCGCCATGGCGAGCCCTACGATCCGGACGATGCACTCGACGGCATGCGCCGCTTCGTGGAAGCCGGCATCAACAACTTCGACTGCGCCGACCATTACGTGGGCGTGGAAGAGTTGATCGGCACCTTCCGACGGCGCCACCCGGACCTCGTCCGCCAGCTGAAGGTGCAGACCAAGGTGGTGCCGGATCGGGATCTCCTACCGTCTCTGAAGCGGCAGGACATCGCCTTTCTGATCGACCGTGCGCTCGGACGCCTCGGCGTCGAGCGGCTTGATCTCGTCCAGTTCCACTGGTGGGATTATGAGAAGCCCGGCTATGTCGACGCGATGGGCTGGCTCGCCGACATGGCGCGCGAAGGCAAGATCGATCTTCTCGGCACGACCAATTTCGACGTACCGCGCTTGGCCGAGATCGTCGAGAGCGGCGTCGCGATCGCGTCGAACCAGCTCCAGTACTCGCTCGTCGATCGACGGCCCGAGGATGGGATGGTGGCGTTCGCGCTGGAGCACGACATCGCGCTGCAATGCTACGGGTCCGTCGCGGGCGGCTTCCTGTCCAACCGGTGGCTTGGCGTGCCGGAGCCCGAGCAGCCGATGGCGAACCGCAGCCTCGTCAAATACAAGCTCATTCTGGAAGAATTCGGCCCGTGGTCGCTGTTCCAGGAGCTTCTCCGAGCGCTCGACGGCATCGCGAACAAGCACGGCGTCTCGATCACCGCGGTCGCCACCCGCGCACTTCTTGATCGTTCGGGCGTCGCCACCGCGATCGTCGGTGCCCGGACGGCCGCCCATCTCGACGATCTCCTGACGGTCGACCGCCTCCGGCTCGACGACGCGGACCGGTCGCAGATCGATGCGGTCGTGTCGGGGGCGAACGGCCCGGAGGGAGAGTGTTACGCGCTCGAGCGCGTTCCCGGTGGCATCCATGCCGGGATCATGTGGACGAATCAGAACACCAAGGGGGTCGGCGCCCGCTGACCTCCCGTCTGTTCGCGTGAATGAGGGTCGCATGGCTGACGACGAGTTCGAACTCTACGACCTGAAGGTGGAGGTTCTGCACGGGGACAAGTCGCGCCCCATGGTATGCCGACACAAGGAAGGCGACAGCTTCGTCCTGTCCGGCGGTACCATGACGTTCTCGCCCGACGACCCGACCTTCGGGTATTATGCGCTTCTCGCCGTGCTGCCGTTTCTGGCGCCCAAGCAACGTCCGACCCAGCGGGCGGACTGGATGTCGACGGACGCGAATATCGGGTGCACCGACCCGAACTGCGGCGCTCACTTCCGGATCACGCGGATCGCCACGAAGACGTATCGGCACGGCGAGACCACGATCGTACCGCTTGGCAACGGCGAAGATGCGTGACGCGGCGGTTCGGCTCGCAAAGTCGAGAAGGACGATCCAGCGCTACTGCATCCAAAGCACGCCGAACACGGTCGCGGACGGGACTTGGTGATGCGGGGATCGCTGCCGGCCATTCGATCGGCGGCCGAGTTTACCGAACCCGGCATGCCCGTGATCGTCCCCCTCCTCCCCCACGCACAACGACGTCCTTCCCTGCGCGAAAGACTGTCCGATCCCGTCTCGGCTCCAGCGCTACGCCGATCGGTCCTTCCGCCGACGACGAGGATGTGGCGCACGCCCTCCGTCTGTCTGGTCGATCTTCAATCACCCGGCCCATATGGCACGTGTGTCACGGTCGAGCGCGGCGATCACGGACGCTGCGACTGGATGATGGCCGGTCGGTACATTTGGACGCAGATCGATCGAGGCGACGACCCTACCGTATGGACCCTCGGCGACCAGTGATAGGCGATGATCGCCACCGGGCGCAGTGGACACCAGCTCGACTGTCGTATCGTCGAGGCCCGATCCGGCGAGCGCGGCTGCGATGGCCACGTTGGTCTCGTGCGGATAGCGACGCGCCGCATCCCTGGCCGATCCGACGAACACGAGTCCTACTTCGTCCGACAGGCCTGGGCGTTGTATGGTGACCTTCAGCCTAGACCCGTGGGATCGACATAGCGCGGATACGCCGTCCAGGCCCGCGATCGCACCTGGCAGAAGGCGCATCCGCTTGCCGGAGGAACAGGCCGCTTCCGACAGAGAATGATAGAGATGGGGATCGGCTAAGGCCGTTCCGTTCACGGTCCAAACGTCGGCTCTGGCCAGACTTACGGCGCCATACGCGGCGAGTGCGTCCGGCGACGCGAGTTCGAGGATCAAGTCCGGCTCTCTTTCCAGAAGTGCATCGACGGAACTGACCGACACCCGCTCGCGGGTGGTTTGCGCCGATCGCTGGAGCACGCCTATCAAATGGTACTCAGCCGATTCTGATAGGAAACGAAGTACAGGCTCGCCGATCCGGCCTTTACCGATCAAGCCTACTCGCGTTTTGGAGCGAGCCGAAGCGGGCGTCGAAACATAGCGGAACTGCGTCAATCGATGTTCTCACTTCAGGCTTCTCACCGGAGTGTAGGGGCAGCTCGACCGGGATGGTGATCGGCAGCGGCCGGGTAGGGTCGGGTTGCAGGCCCGCTGAACCCGAGAGACCCCCGATGAGCGATGAGGTGATCGCCCGTCTCGTCGGCGCCATCCTCGTTGAGCAGAACGACGACAAGTGGTCCGTCCAGCGCCCGATACATGACCCTGGCGACCACGACCACATCGAGCGATGATCCGCTCGTCGACCCGCACCCATGGCGGCCTGACCAGCCGGCCCATGCCGACGACCGAGGTGCCCCCCGCGTCAGCTGCGACGTTCCAATCAACACCGTTCTAACAGACATGACCCTGACCGAAGCAGGACGATTATCCAAGCGGAGTCGCTCCAGCTCAGTCGGCGGGCCCGAACGCGACGGCGCATCGCAGCCCGGCCGGTATGACAAGCTTCGGGTTCGGGAGCTCGAGCTGCACCTGGAAGAGATTGGACGCGGCGTCGATCTGCCGGTCCTTGCTGGAGACCTTGGCGGGGAACGTACCCTCGATCGGGCCGATCGGCCTCACCTTGGCGGTCATGCCGACTTCGACCAGCGGATAGGCGGCGAGCGGCAGGTAGACCTCGACCCGCAAGATCCCCACCTCGGCCAGCGTCGCGATCGCGGTGCTCGAATCCGCATACTCGCCGGCGTAATGATCGACGGACGCCACGATGCCGGTGACGGGAGAGTGCAGGATGCGACGCGCGAAGGCGGCCCCCATGCGATCGGCCTCGATGCCGGCCAACTCGCGATCCATCTCGGCCTGCTTGAGTTGGGTGCGCAGCACCGCGACCTCGGTCTCGGCGAGTTCCAGCGTCGCCGCCGAAGCGATCTGCGTGGTGGCGAGGGTTCGCTGGCGGGCGAGCTTCTTCTCGGAATTGGCCAGTTCGGCCTGCTTGGACCGGATCGCGGAATCCATCAGAGCGCGGAATCGGTAAGCCCGGAGCTCGGCCGCCTCGACGGAGGATTCGAGCTCGGCCACGACCTGTCCGGCCTCGACCAGGTCACCGCGCCGGACAGCCACCCGGGAGATCACTCCAGTGGCCTGACTCGACAGCTTCACGATGCTGGTCGCTTCGACCAGACAGGAGGCGTTACGCACGAGCCGGTTCAGCTCGTCCGGACTGCCGGCGAGACAGGTGCCCGCCCCGATCGAGAGCGCGAGGGCGAGGGCGAGGACGTGTGATCGGATCAATCCAGACCTCCCGCGAAGGCGAGGGTTCGAGCGTGGTCCTCGTCGCGTCGCACGAGATCGAAACGATCGCGTGCCTGGCTCCGCTCCGTCCTGAGTTGAATCTGCCGGAAGGCCTGCCCGGCGAGGAGCCGACGACCGACCGGATGACGCAGGATCGTGCGCCACACGAGACCGAGACCGGACAGGATGTCGTCCTGCGCCGACACGAATTCGGCGACCTCGCCCGGATCGCCCTGGCGTGCCGCGCGCCCCATCAACTGACGGTCCACGCGGCGGGATTCATGACGTTCGCAGATCATGACCGCGAGGCCGCCGAGCGCCGCGACGTCGGGCCCGAGGCGGATGTCGGTACCGCGGCCGGCCATGTTGGTGACCACCGTGACGGCGCCCCGCAGTCCCGCCCCGGCCACGATCTCCGCCTCCTGGCGGTCCTGCGCAGCGTTGAGCAGGCGGAACGGGATCTCCCGCCCGGCGAGCGCATCCGCCGCGCGCGTCGACTCCCCGACCGACCGAACCGCGACGATCACCGGCTGGCCGCTGACGTGCCGCCGTGCCACCTCATCGCCGATCTCCGACCATAGCCGTTCGCGATCCACGAAAATCCGGCGGCCCGACCAGCGGCGGCGCAGCGGAAGGCGGCGACTGACGCGGGTGAGTTGCAGCCCGTAGACGGTCGCGAGTTCGCCCGCGATCTCGCGCACGGTGCCGCTCATTCCGCTGACCAGCCGATAGGACCGGAAGAAGCGCTGGAAGCTGATCGAGGCCAGCGACTTGCGCCGCTTGGTCGAGCCCAGTCCCTCCTTGGTCTCGACGGCGGCGTGCAGGTCGTGGCCCCATTGCCGGTCGGCCATCACGCGCCCGCTATGGGGATCGACGATCTCGACCTTGCCGTCCCGCACCAGGTAGTCGCGGTCACGGACCAGCCGCTGGCTCGCGGCGATCGCGGCCCGCACCACCTCCTCGCGCCGCAGCCGGATCGACCAGATGCCGGAGCGGCCCTGCGCCCAGCGTTCGACCTCGTCGACGCCCTCCCGGGTCAGATCGGGCATCGGCCCGCTGGACGCGAAGCGGTAATGACGTCCCGGCAGTAGACGACCGGCGAGCCCGAGAGTGTCGCGGGCGGCGGCCGGGTCGACGTCGCCCATCTCCTCGGCCGAGATGATCAGCGGCGTGCCGGCCTCGTCGATCAGCACGCTGTCGATCTCGTCGATGATCGCGACGTCGAGGCCACGCTGCAGCGGCTTCGGACCGCCGGCGTCGCCGAGAGTGCGGGAGAGCTTGGCGGCGGTGTTGCGGTCGCGGCTCGTGCGGCCGCGAACCAAGCCGTCGCGGAGATAGTCGAAGGCGACCTCCTTGCCGGACAGGAAGCAGATATCGGCCGCATAGGCTTCGCGCCGTGCGGCGGTCTGCGTCTGTCCGACGATGATGCCGACCGAGAGACCGAGCCGCTCGAGGGCCGGCCGTAGTGCCGCGCCGTCGCGCTCGGCCAGGTAGTCGTTGGCCGTGACCACGTGCACGACACGGCCGGCCAGCGCACATGTGGCGGCCCCGAGCAGGGCCGCGAGCGTCTTGCCCTCGCCGGTATCCATCTCGACCACCTCACCGCCCGCAAGGCTGGCGGCGGCCGCGAGCTGCCCCGGATAGGGTTTGAGTCCGAGCGTGCGCTTGGCCGCCACGGCCGCGAGCGCCAGCGCGTCGGTCAGCGCCGTCCCGGCGAGACCGTCGCGCCGCAACCGCCGCCCGACCGCTCGGCGCTCCGCGTCGAACGCGGTCTCGGAGAGGGTGTCGTAGTGTTCAGCGACACGCGCCGCCGCAGCCGCGCGGCGCGCGGCGCGACGCGACCGCCACGGCGTTGCCAGGAGACCAAGGCGCGGCAGGTTGCGGTTCGCCCAAGATCCGAGCGAAAGCGGCTCGGTCGTTCCCCGCCCGACCGCGACCGAGCGCGGCAGAACGATGGGAGCAGACCGCTCGACAGACCCTGCCTCAGACATGGAAATGGCCGAGGAAGACCTGCCGGGCCGTCCGCCACCAGCGGTGTAGCATCGGGCTCGCGCCGTGGTCGAACCGCACCCAGGCCCGCTCGCCCCAATGGTCGCGAACGTGATCGGAGGCGACCTCGACATCGACCGCGAAGGCCGGAAACAGCATCGTGTTGCCGTCCTTGTCGGACGGATCGAGCTGGAAGGGGCCGCCGTTCGGCGCCGCGAGCGCACGGCTCTGAATCTGGCGGGTGGCGCCCGGGTACTCGCGGACGATCCGGGCCTCGCCGACCGGCGATAGGACGTCGCTTCCGAGCCGGACCGCGACGCCGTGGATCTCCGAGCGGACGAGGTCGATCTCGCTCTCCGGCACGAGCGCGCGGACCACCGGGACGGCGCCCGACATCACGTATCCGAGCAGCGCGCCCTGTTTGGCGTAGGAGCCGTCGAGGTCGTGTGCCTTCGGCAGTACCACGGTCCCGTCCGCCGGGCTTCTCACCAGCAGCGCGCGCTGCTTGCGCAGCATCTCGTCGAGATCGTCCCGCGCGAAGGCGAGCTGGTTGCGGATGAGCTGTGTCTCGTAAGGCGATGCGGTTTCGGCCGCCGTGAGCCTCGCCTGGAGCTCGGCCATACGGGCCTCGGCGCCGGCACGTTTGGAGGCCAGGAACGGATCCTCAAGGCGGAGCAGCGGCGTCCCCTTCGTCACCCGCGTGCCGGACTCGGCCAGGATCTCGGCCACCTGGCCGGACACCTCGGGCACCACTCGGGTGTCCTCGGGCACCCAGACGACACCCGCGGACACCGTCGCGTGCGGAACCGGCAGGTAGGCGACGGCCCCCACGAGAGCCAGGACCGCGCTGCCGGTGAGCGCGACCGCGCGGATGCGCCTGCCGGTCAGGGCCGGCGACATCAGCACGTACGAGAGGCCCTTCAGCAGCGGCCAGGCGAAGGTGGTGGCCAGCATCCAGACCACCAGCGCGACGCCGAAGAAGAAATACTGCGTGCCCACGAAGAACGCGATGCCGACCACGACGAACACGCGGTAGACGAGGGCCGCCGGTGCGTAGACCAGGAGCCAGAAGCGCTCCCGGGGAGCGGTCTGGGGGATTGGGACGTGAGCGAGCCCGAAGAGCTTGCGCTGCACGCCCGCGAGGTACAGGCGCGAGGAGCGGCCGGCGAGGTTCGGCAGCTCGAGCAGGTCGCTCAGGATGTAATAGCCGTCGAAGCGCAGCAGGGGGTTGGCGTTGAAGATCACTGTCGAGATGCTGGCGATGAAGACGATATCGTAGGCGACAGAGCGGACGGGTCCGGGCTCGGAGTTGAGCCACACCGCCATCGCAGCCGCGGCGGCTGCGAGTTCGAGGATCATGCCGGCCGCCCCGACCGCCGCCCGCTGCCAGCGGCTCGGGAACATCACGGACGCGGACGCATCGACATAGGGTGCCGGCATGAAGGTAAGGAAGCTGATCCCAATCTCGTGCACGGCCCCTCCGCCGAGCTTGACCGCATAGGCGTGACCGAGTTCGTGCAGCGTCTTCAGGGGTGGGAACACGAGCAGGAACACCAGGATGTTGCCGCTCGCCAGCACCCGGTCGGAGACCGACCCGCTGAGCTCGCTCCAGTGCAGCGCCGCCTCGGCGGCCAACCAGACCATCGCGGCGAGCCAGAGCGCGAACCCGAGCGGCCCGCAGAAGGGCCGCACGAGATGCAGCGTCGCGGCGAGCGCCCGGTCGGGGTCGATCAACCTGGCGCGCACGAACATCGGGTTGCGGTAGCGACTGGCCGCGAGCTGGCGCGTTTGCCGCTGCGCCCGTTCGGCGAGCTCGCCCTCGTCGACGCCCGTGTCGGAGCCGACGAGTTCAGCCGCGTAGAGCTGAGATACCACCGACAGGATCTGGTCCTGCGCCGGCGCGTCCGCGCCGAACTCGTCCACGACCTCGCGCCAAACCCGGTGCATCGTGCGCCGGCCGTCCATGCGCATCAACACCGACCAGACGGCCGGCGTGAACCGGCACGAACGTGTCAGGAAGCGGTCGCTCGCGACGTACCAGACCTCTCCCCGGATCACCTGCCGGCTGACCACCGTCTCGGGCTTCAATCGTGGCCGGAGCTCCGCGACCCGGTGCCAGAGGTCGGAGTGGATCGAGGCGGCGGCTCCGCTCAAGGGATCAGCTCCCAGGCCTTGATGCGGACCCAATGGACGAACGGGTGCGTCCAGATCCAGAACAGGGAGCGGTCGCCGGCTTCCACCTTGGCGACGCCTTCCATGCCGGGCCGGATCCGCGGATCGCTGTCCGACAGCGCGCCGATCGCCTCGAAGCCGTTGACGCCCTCGTTCGCGCGCGCGACCGGCGTCACCGATCGTATCTCGAAGGGGAACGCGTGCTCGGGGAGCGCGGAGAGCAGGATCTCGCCCTTCATCCCGGGCATCACCAGGCGGATATCGCCCTCCGGGACCAGCAGCGTCACCCGGTATTGGTCGAGCGGCGCGAGCTCGAACAGCGCGTCCCCCCGCGTGACCGGGCGGCCGATCGACTGGCTGAGGTCGCCCGACACGATCACGGCCTTGAACGGAGCCGTGATCTGTGCCCGCGCCAGCATCTGGTCGCTCAACTCGATCTCCGCGTCGGTCTGCGAGACTTGGGCCTGCGCGATGTTGGTCCCCGCAAGATCGCGCTTGGCCAAGGCCTTGTCGAGCTCGGACTGGTACTGGCGCTTGCGGGCCAGCTGGCGAAGACGGTCGAGGACGAGGTCGTTGTCCTGCAACTCCGCCAGCACCGCACCGTCCTCCACGACGTCGCCGGCACGCGCCCGTGCCGCACGAATGAAGCCGTCGAAGGGGGCCGACATCGAGCGCCGGATCTCACCCTGGACCTCAGCCTTGGCGCGGATGCGGTAGTCGTCGGTCGCGACCACGAAGAAGGCCGCGATCGCGACCGCCGCCAAGGTGGCGAGCTTGAGCCCGAGATGCCTCCGCCCGAACAGCTTGCCCGATAGATCGCCGAGCTTGGCCAGCACGAGGGCCGGCAGGCTCCGGTCGGTCCGTGCCTTGTCGAACAGGATCGGTGCGATCGCGGTGGCGATCGCGTCCGCGAGGTCGACCTCCTCCTGCGCGAAGGTGCGATCGGTCCGGGCCAGGATGACCGCGCCGAACGGATCGCCGGCCGCGACCAGCGGCACCGTCAAGATGTGCGCGCCCGCCGTCTCGCGACGGAGCGCCTCCTGGGCAAGCGTCACGTAGGGCAGGTCCTCGGACGCCGGCGCGGTGAGCACGGTGCCCTGGTCGATCGCCTCGTCGGAGGCCGCCGCAAACAGCTTCGCGGACCGAGACCGGCCCTCGAAGGCGGCTGTCTGGCTGACCGCCAGCAACCGCGAATGGCGTCGCACGGTCCGGGTCACGACCACCTGGTGACAGGCGAAGCGGCGCTCCAGGAGACCGACGAAGACCCGTCCCGCCTCGACGAGCCGCGTCTGCGACACCACCGCCTCGACCGCGTGGACGAGCGTCTCGGCCTTCTCGCCGAGGCTCGTCGAATCGTGATGGTGGGCACGCCGCAGGAAGGCCTCGTACCAGCCCGAGCTCCACTGCAGGTGACGCACGAGACGGCGCGCCTCCCGCCCGTCGAGCGCCTGCGCCTCGGCCAGCACGATGCCGTGCAATTGCCCGAAGACGACGAGCGGGTAGCCGATCGCTAGTCCTCCGGACCCGCCGGTCGCGGTCGGTCCGAACTCCTCCAGGGCAGGTCGCCGCCGCTTGAGCGCGACGTCCAGAACACCCCCGAGTTGCTCGACGAAGGTCTCGACTTCACCCCCGTCCGATCGCCGCGACCAGCGGGCGACTGGACGGAAAGGTCCGGTCTCGGCCGGCCCGGCGAGCAGCGCCGAGCGCCGGATCGCCTCAAACGAGCGGGACGCAAGCGTCAGCCAGGCTCGGCCGAAGCTCGCGATGTCCTGCGTCTCCGCGAGACCCGCCCAGATCGCCGCGTCCGCGCCCCCGTCCGGAGTGGGGCCGGGCCGTTCGGCCTGCGAGGCGTCAAGTTGCTCCAGCATGCGCGGGACCTCCGGGCCGTGGCGGTTCAGTCCGCCACGTTCAGGGGGCCGAAACGGGCCTCGTAGGCGGCTAGGCGGTCGCCTAGCAGGATGTGCAGCCGCTTGACCGCGTAGGGCGACATGACGATGCGGTTCCCGAGCTTGACCGTGAGGCCGCGTCCGGCCGCGAGATCCCACGTCTGGTTCTGGCCGAAGAACAGCGAGAACTCCTCGCGCGTGTTGATGACGTTGATGACGTTGGCGTAGCTCGACTGCAGGGCCGAGTCGTCCCAGTGGACGCTCGCGGTCACCTCCGGGCCGGGCGTGTCCTCCTCTGCGCCGGATGCGCGCTCCCCTGCGCCGGGCGCACGCTCCTGCTTGTGCCTGTCCTGACCGGCATCGTGCCGGGCGGATTGTTCGGTCTTGGTCCTGCTCACGTGTGCGCTCCGTCCTGCCGCTGCCGCCTATTCCGCTGCGTCGAGGAAGACGATGTCCGGCCCGTCATCCTCGTCCGCACTCTCGAAGGCTGGCAGGTCGTTCGGCCCGGCGCCGTGCGGGCAGGCCTCGAAGTCGTCGCGCGCGGCATCGAAGGTGAAGACGTGCCGATCGCGCGCCGGCTCGGGCCGGCGCCGGCGAGCCGGGAGCGCGAAGCCCGCCAGGAGGAACGCCTCGGCGACATCGGTCCGCGAGATCTGGGGCCCGGTCAGGATCTTGGTCGTGACCGGCGCCTGTTCGGCCGGGACCGCCCGGACCGGCATCCGCAGGTCTGCTGGCACTAGGTCGGCCAGCACCACGGGACCCTCGACGCGAGCCGCCGACGGGCTGGACTCGTTGGCAGCCTCTGAAGCCACAGCTGAAGCCGTCCCCGGCGCCGTCGGGAACTCGGGCACAGGCCCGGCCAGGCCCTCGAGCGAGGCCAGCGCGGTCGACGCAGGGGAGATCGGATCGGCGGTCGCGCCCTGCGCGGGCGGGTAGGTGGTCGTCTTGGTCCCACCCGTCGTCAGGTCGGTGACGACCTCGCGGATCAGGCGGCCTTGCGCATCGTAGTAGTCGTAGACTTTGGTGGCGGCCACCGGGTCATAGACATACTTGTAATCCTTCGAGCCGTCCGCGTGGGTGCGGAGCACGGTCTTGAGCACGTTGTCGGACCCGTAGGTGTCGTGCTCGGCCACATAGGTCCGGCCGGCGATGTTCGAGAGGTACACGTCCCGCGACTTGTCCGCGTGGACGATCGTCTCGCTCGTCTTCACCCCCGCGGTGAACACGATCGTGTCGCTGGAGCCGTCAGCAGCTTGGGCTGTCTCGCTCGCCTCCATGCCGCCCGCGTATCGAATGGTGGTCTTCAAGCCGTCCGTGTTCTGCACGACGTGACTGATCCGAACGCCGGCGGCATCATACTGATCGGCCGTCTGGATGCCGTCACTGCCGAGCGCGTAGGTGTAATCCTTCGAGCCGTCCGCGTGGGTGCGGAGCACGGTCTTGAGCACGTTGTCGGACCCGTAGGTGTCGTGCTCGGCCACATAGGTCCGGCCGGCGATGTTCGAGAGGTACACGTCCCGCGACTTGTCCGCGTGGACGATCGTCTCGCTCGTCTTCACCCCCGCGGTGAACACGATCGTGTCCCGCGACCCGTCCACACCCTGCGTGGTCTCGCCCGTCTCCACACCGCCCGCGTAGCGGCGCACCGTGGTGGACACCAAGTGCCCGCCGGCATCGTACTCGACCGATGTGACGACGTCCGGGGCGCTGGTTCTGACCTCGAAGCTGTACCCGCCCACGATCGTCGCTAG
Organism: uncultured Enterovirga sp.; assembly: GCA_964250725.1. Taxonomy (GTDB): domain Bacteria; phylum Pseudomonadota; class Alphaproteobacteria; order Rhizobiales; family Beijerinckiaceae; genus Enterovirga. The sequence continues at coordinate 21,431 of CAXUHE010000043.1, forward strand.
CGCGGCCGCGTCGCGCTGGATGAAGCCTTGCGCGGCTGCCAGTGAAGCGACAGGCAGCGCATGCGTATCGGTGAGCCAGATCGCCGCCGCTCTCGTGGCGGCCGCCGCGAGCGCGTCGAGCTCGCCGATGAGCCCGGCGGCCGTGTCGACCACGATCAGGACCGGGTCCGACGCCTCGCTCGTATGACCGCCTCCGTCGAAGGCCGTCGCGCTCAGCACGTTGTGGCCGGCCGCGAGCGGCGCGCCCGAGATCGCATACGTTCCGTCCGACCGCGCCGTCGCCGTGCCGACGACCGTCGTGCCGTCGAGCAGCGTCACGGTGAGGCCGGCCGACGCGGCGCCTGTCACCGTGACAAGCGGTAGTCCCCCCGTGGCGCCCCCGATCCCGGCCAGCATCCCGAGCGTGAGCGTCGGGGCCGATACGCTCGTCACGACTTGCGTCACGTCGATCGTCATCGTCCGGACCGCTGACGTGTCCTGGCCGCCATGCGCGGTGCCGCCGTCGTCGCGCACACGGAAGCCGAAGCTCGCGTAGGCGGCGCCTGCGCCCCCGGTCGCTGGCGTGAACGCGAGTCGGCCCGCCGCCAGGTCGGCGGTCGCCACGAACGTGTTGGCCGCGACCGCCGCGCCCGAGAGCGTCAAGGTTCCCTGGGTCGGGATGGAGCTCACCACGATCCCGGCGAAGCCGTCGGCCGGCGTGTCCTGCGGGTCCGAGAAGGCGAAGTCGGAGGTCAGGAAGGTGCGGACGCTGTTCTCGGTGACCGTGATGGTCGTGTCGGCTGTGACCGGGGCGTCGTTCACGGCCGCGATCGTCACCGTGACGATCCCGGTAGCCGAGCGCTGGCCGTCGGAGACCGTGTAGCTGAACGAGCCGGCCTGCAGGCTGCCGGCGGTCGGCGTGAACGTCACCACGCCGTTGGCGAGGCCCACGGTGCCGCCTTGGGCGCCCGAAACCGCTGTGACGGTCAACGTCAGCCCGTTCGGATCGGTGTCGTTGCCGAGCAGCGCCGCGATCGGGATCGCGAGCGCCTGATCGCGGTAGGTCGCGACCGTATCGGGTGCCGCGGTCGGGTCGGCGTAGACCTGAGTCACGTTGATCGTGACCGTCTTCGTCGCCGAGGTATTCTGGCCGCCGTTGGCGGTACCCCCGCCGTCCCGGACCTGAAAGCCGAAGCTCGCGTAGTTGACACCGGAGGCGCCGGTCGCGGGCGTGAACACGAGCCGGCCCGCCGCGATGTCGGCCCCCGACACGAACGCGTTGGCCGCGATCGCCGCGCCCGAGAGCGTCAAGGTTCCATGGGTCGGGAT
>CAXUHE010000044.1:0-22118 GCA_964250725.1 uncultured Enterovirga sp.
CCCGCACCGCGGTCGCCTCGGCCTGCGCCACCTGCACCCGCACGCGCAGCACGGTATCGCGCGCGATGGTGAACAGCGGGTTGGCGGTGACCTTCGGATCGCTCGCGGGCTCGATGCTCCCCTTCGTGCTCCAGCGGGTCGGGTTCGACCCGGCTTCCGCGTCCGCGCCGTTCGTCGCGACGCTCGTCGACGTCGGCGGGCTCGTGATCTACTTCTCGGTCGCCATGATGATCCTGCGGGGAACGCTCCTGTAGCGGCCCCGCATCACAGGCCCGGCCCCGCCGCGGGCGCGGCCGGGCGGGTGCGGCCCCGCAGGTGCAATCCGCCTCACATGGGCGGCGCGATGCCGTTGTTGCCCACGACGACCCGCGCCGTCGAGAGCGTCTTGTCCTCGGCCACCTGCGCGGGCACGAACACGGACGCGCCCGGCACGAGGTCGCTCTTCTGCGCCGTCGCGAAGGTCACGATCGGGGTCTCGGGCGTGATCGCGATCGTCTTCTCTCCGCCCGGATAGGCGAGCGTCATCACCGGGCCCTTGACGCTCTGGATGGTGCTGGCGACGGTCGCGTTCGTCATGTTGCTCTCGGGCAGGAGGTCCCACGCGTAGGAGCCCTCGCCGCTCTTCACGCCGGCCGGGAAGACCAGAACCTCGATCGCCTTCGTGTCGGCGCCGCTGCCGACCGACGCCGCGCCCACGAACGCTCCGGGCTTGATGTCCTCCATCGTGGCGGCCTTGATGCCCGACACGCCCCAGCCCTCGTTCAGCTTGATCGACACGGAGTTGCCCTCGCGCGCCTTCACCACGAGGGTCGATCCGCTGAGGCTCTCGATGGTCCCGCGCACCCGCACGGTCGGGGCCGTCTGCGCGGACGCCGCACCGGCCAGCGTCGTGGCGAACGCCGCGAGAGCCACCATGCGGACGGGAACAGTGATGAACGATGGGATCACGGGCAAACCTCCGGGCCGGCCGCGGCCTCCGGGTCATCTAAGTTCCCGAGACGTCGATTGTTTCATCGCGATGGCGTGATCGGCTCACCCGATGACCTGTCGCCGGAACGTCACAGCTACCGCCGGCCGAACAGGCGCTCGATATCCGCGAGCTTCAGCTCGACATAGGTCGGGCGGCCGTGGTTGCACTGGCCGGAGAGCGGCGTCGCCTCCATCTCGCGCAGAAGCGCGTTCATCTCGGGCGCGCCGAGCCGGCGGCCTGCCCGGACGGAGCCGTGGCAGGCCATGCGCGAGAGGATCGCGTCGAGCCGCTCCTCCAGCGGCGCCTGAGCGGGGCCGCCCTCCGCCAGCGCGTCCGCGACATCCCTCACGAGCGCGCCGACCGGGCCGCCGGCGAGCGCGGCCGGGACCTCGCGGACCAGGACCGCGCCCGGCCCGAAGGATTCGAGCACGAGTCCGAGCGGGGCGAGGAGCGCGGCCGCCTCGGACAGGCGTGCCGCCTCGACGGCATCGAGCTCGACGACCTCGGGGATGAGAAGCATCTGCCGGGCGATGCCGCTCTCGCGGCGCTGGCGCTTCAGCCGCTCGTAGACGAGGCGCTCGTGCGCCGCGTGCTGGTCCACGATCACGATCCCGTCGCGGGTCTGCGCCACCACGTAGGTCTCGTGCAGCTGCGCGCGCGCGGCCCCGAGCGGGGAATCGTCCAGCGCGGCCTCGTCCGGCACGTCGGCGCGCGCATCCGCGGAGGGCGCGACCGCGAAGGCCGCCTGCGCGCCCTCCGCGAACCCCGTCTGCGCCGGTCCGGCGAGGGGGGCCTGCCAGCTCTCGCCCGGCGGACGAGCCATCGGCGACGAGAACCGCGCGCCCATGCGCAACCGGTCGAGCGTCGCGGTGCCGCCGGTCGTCGCCGCGCGGTGGCCGGCGCGGGCGAGCGCGTCGCGGATGGCCGAGACCACGAGCGCGCGCACGAGGCCCGGATCGCGGAAGCGCACCTCCGTCTTCGCCGGGTGGACGTTCACGTCGACGGTCGCGGGGTCGCAGGCGACGCGCAGAGCGAGGACCGGGTGGCGGTCGCCCGCCATCGTGTCCGCGTAGGCGCCGCGGACGGCGCCGAGCAGCAGCTTGTCGCGCACGGGGCGGCCGTTCACCACGACATGCACGTGGGTCGAGGCACCCCGGTGGAAGGTCGGCAGGCCGACGAACCCTGAGAGCGCGAAGCCCTCGCGCGCCGCCTCGACCCGGACCGCGTTCGGGCCGAACTCGGCGCCCAGGACCCGCGCGGCGCGCGCCAGGAACCCGTCCTCGCCCTCGGGCTCGGGCGGGTAGGCGAGGTCGGACACGTGGTCGCCGCGGAGCGCGAGCCGCAGGCCCGGATGCGCGAGCGCCAGCCGGCGCAGGATCTCGGCCGAGGCCAGCGCCTCCGAGCGGTCCGACTTCAGGAACTTGAGCCGCGCCGGCGTCGCGGCGAAGAGGTCGCGCACCTCGATGCGGGTGCCGGTCGCGGTCGCGGCGGGCCTGACCCGCCCCTTGCGCCCCGCCTCGACGAGGATCGCCGAGCCGCTCTCCGCGCCCGCCCGGCGGGTCGTGATCGCGAGATGCGCGACCGCGCCGATCGAGGGCAGCGCCTCGCCCCGGAAGCCCAGCGTCCTGATGTTCGACAGGTCGCCATCCGCGAGCTTCGAGGAGGCGTGGCGCTCGACCGCGAGGTCGAGGTCGCCCGGGTCCATGCCGTGGCCGTCGTCCACGACGCGGATGAGGCGGCGCCCGCCGGCCTCGATCGTGACCTCGATGGAGCGCGCTCCGGCGTCGATCGCGTTCTCGACGAGCTCCTTGACGACCGCCGCCGGCCGCTCGACCACCTCGCCCGCCGCGATGCGGTCGACCAGGATCGGGTCCAGCCGGCGAACCGGATCCAGCCGGCGGACCGGGTCCATAAGGGTCAGCCGTCGCGCCGTGGGCTCACGCTCAGCGCCCGAAGATGCCCTTCAGCCACTGCGCGGTGCGGTTGCGCTTCTGCTTGCGGGCGAGTTCCCCGGCATCCCGGATCCAGGCGATCTGCACGACCTTGCGCTCGCCCGCGAAGGGGCGGTGCCCGTGCCAGGACCTGTCGCCGCGCAGGAACGCGAAGACCGTCCCCATGGTGGGCGGCACCTCGACCTTGTAGGGCTCGAACCGCTCGCCGTCGTAGAGGACGCGCAGCCGCCCGCTGTCGCCGACCTCCCAGCTGTCGTTCATGTAGACGAGCATCGTCATCACCTTGGACGGCCCGTCCGTGTGGATCGCGCCGTATTTCGGCTGGCTGCGCTTCATGATGGTGGTGAGGCGCGGATACGGGCTCAGGTCCTGCCCGAACCGGCTCGAGAGCACCTCGGTCAGTTCCGGGCTCTCGAGCTCCTCGATCAGCGTCCTGAACCGGCCCTTGAGCTGAACCTCGCCGACCGTCAGGTAACCGGGTTTGTGGATCGCCGGGAAGTCGCGCCTGAGATCGTCGATCGCCTCCTCGCGCAGGAAGCTCGATCCCAGCATGTAGTCGTAGGGGTCGCGCTGGACGTCCGCGTTGCGGATCGCGTCGACGTTGAGGAGCGAGAGAGCCATGCCGTTGCCTGCCACGAATGTCGCCGGGCCTCGGCCCGCCAGGGGCTTAACCCCGTGACGCCGTCTGCGACAAGATCACGGCGGGATTTCGTCAGCGGGTCTTCCGAGACTCGAAACGACGAGAGCCCCGGCGCTTGCGCGCCGAGGCCCCTGTCCGAATGTCGAGGATCAGTTGAGCACGACGACCCGTGCGCCGACCTTCACCCGCTCGTAGAGGTCCGTCACGTCCTCGTTCGTCATCCGGATGCAGCCCGACGAGACCGCCTGGCCGATCGTGTCCGGCTCGTTCGAGCCATGGATGCGGTACTCGGAGGAGCCGAGATACATGGCGCGCGCGCCGAGCGGGTTCTCGGGGCCGCCCGACATGTAGCGCGGCAGGTCGGGGCGGCGCTTCAGCATGGCGGCGGGCGGCGTCCAGCCGGGCCACTCGCGCTTGGCAGAGATCTTCTGGATGCCGGACCAGGAGAAGCCCGGCCGGCCGACGCCGACGCCGTACTCGATCGCCTCGCCGGGCGCGGTCACGAAGTAGAGGCGGCGCTCCGAGGTCGAGATCACGATCGTGCCCGGCGCGTACTGGCTCGAGAACTCGACGAGCTGGCGCGGAATGGGCGAGGCCTCCACCCGGCCGTCGTCGCCGAGATACTGCATGTCGCCACCGTTGCCCATCGGGTCCCAGTTGCGGACCTGGGCGGAGGCAGGCTGTACGAAGGCGATGGCCGCCGTCAATCCGGCGAGCGCGAGAACCGTCATGCGCATGGCAAGTCATCCGAGTTCGAGGATCGGCTCCCTGAGCCGGTTGCATGATCCCCTAACGTCACGGCTACGCTTGCGGTTTCATCGAAGCTTGGCTTTTTCTTGTCCGATCTTCGTCTTGTCCTGCACGACATGACGGCGTGCTTAATGCGAGAGGGAGATCGCGGAGATCAGCCGGCCGTAATCCGGCTCGCCGCGATGCGTGGTGCGGCGGTAGCTGTAGAACCGGTCCGGGTCGGAATAGGTGCACAACCCGAGATCAACCGCCCCGCCGATCCCGGCCTCGGCGAGCCGCGCCATGATGTAGCCGGGCAGGTCGAACATAGCGTGGCCGTCACGCGAGGTCGCGTCCTGGCGCGACGTCGCGTGAAAATGGCGCGAGGTCGCGCGATCTCGCGCGAGAAAACGGTCGACGAATTCCGGCCCGACCTCGTAGGCGTCCCGCCCGATCGTCGGCCCGAGCACCGCGACGATCCGCTCGCGGGCCGCGCCGAGACCCTCCATGGCGGCCACCGTCGCGTCGATCACGCCCGTGAAGGCGCCGCGCCAGCCCGCGTGGCAGGCTCCGATCACTCGGGCCTCGGCGTCCGCGAAGAGGATCGGGCCGCAATCCGCGGTCGCGATCGCGAGCGCCAGGCCCGGGGTCGCGCAGGCCATCGCGTCGGCGCGCGGGCGCTCGCCCGGCCAGGGGTGACCGATGGGGCGGTCGACCGCGACACACTCGGCCGAGTGGACCTGGTGCAGGCCGACGAGCGCGTCCGGCGCGACGCCCACCGCCTCCGCCATGCGGCGGCGGTTCTCGACGACGCGCGCCCGCTCGTCCGCGGAGCCGAGGCCGCCGTTCAGCGAGGCGTAGATCCCCTCCGACACGCCACCCTCACGGGTGAAGAAGGCATGACGGATGCCGGGCAGCGCGAGCTCGGGCGCTTCGATCATCATGGGCGGGACTCCTGGGCAGGCGGCAGGCCCGGCAGCGCCGCGAGGCCGGCATGCGAGAGAGCCAGGACCTTGAACAGGCGGCCCATCTGATCCGGTTCGACGAGGCGCGCCAGCGCGGCGTCGATCGCCGACGCCCCGTCCGGCCCCGCGGTCTGCCGGAGTCGCTCGGCCCGCGCCGCGATGCCGAGGCCGGACAGGAACGCGCCCTGCGTGACCGGCCCGTGAACACGCGCACCGCCGGCGGCGGCCACCCGCACCAAGGCGGCGAAATCGACATGCGCCGTGAGGTCGGCCTCGCCCGGATCCGCCAGCGGGTCCGCGAAGGCGTGGCGGCGTACCGCCTGGAGCGTGTCGCCGAACCCCGACCGGTCGTGTCCGTAATCGACGAAGAGCGCGGCTCCCCCCTCGCCCGCCAGGCGTTTCGCCAGATGCCGCGCGACCGCCCAGGCCGCCTCCCCGATCTCCAGCACGTCGCCGGTATGCCCGCCGGACGGCAGCCCCGGCTCCGGACCGGGCGCGAGCCCGAACCCGAGGGCGCCGCCGTCCCTCAGTCCCACGACGCGCTCGTGCCAGCCGCGCTCCCGGCGCTCGAACTGCCGGATCGGCAGCGCGTCCAGGAACTCGTTCGCGATCACGATCGCGGGTCCGGCGGGCACGTCCTCGAGGCGGGCGTGCCAGGCGATCGGACGCCCGCAGGCCGCGAGCGTCGCGCGCTGCGCCCCGGTCAGGACCGGGCTCGTCTCCACGAGATGCGCGTCGATCGCGTCGCGGAAGGCCGGCAGGGCGCGGGCGGCGCGCAACGCGTCCGCCATCAGCGTGCCGCGGCCGGGGCCGAGCTCGACCAGACGGACCGTCGCGGGTTCGCCCATCAGCCGCCAGGTCTCGGCAGACCACAGCCCGATCAACTCGCCGAACATCTGGCTGATCTCGGGCGCGGTCGTGAAATCGCCCGCCGCGCCCAGCGGATCGCGCGTCATGTAATAGCCGTGGCGCGGGTGCCCGAGCGCCAGCCCCATGTAGCGCGCGACGCCGATCGGCCCCTCGGCGGCGATCAGCTCGCGCAACTCCGCCAGCAGCGGCGTCGCCAGGAGCGGTTTCACCCGGGCGGCGTCACGCGTTGGCGATCTCGGTCGCGGGCCGGGGCCGCGTCCAGCCGCGCGCCGCCACCACGACGATCGCCGCCCCGACGATCGCCATCGGGACGGACAGGAGCTGCCCCATCGTGGCGCCGCCCGCGAGGAAACCGAGCTGGGCGTCGGGCTCGCGGAAGAACTCGCAACAGATCCGGGCGACCGCGTAGCCTAGGACGAAGGTGCCCCCGACGAGGCCCGGGCGCCGGAAGCCGACGCGGCCGACCACGAAGGCGAGGAGCGCGAAGAGCAGGACGCCCTCCGCGAAGGCCTCGTAGAGCTGGCTCGGGTGTCGCGCCTCCGGGCCGCCCATCGGGAACACGACCGCCCAGGGCACGTCCGGCCCCGCGACGCGTCCCCAGAGCTCGCCGTTGACGAAATTCGCGAGCCGGCCGGTGAACAACCCGATCGGGGTCACGACCGCCGCGACGTCGAGCATCGCCAGGAGGTTGAGGCCGCGCGAGCGCGCGAAGAGCCAGATCGCCAGGACGGTGCCCAGGAACCCGCCGTGGAACGACATGCCGCCGCGCCAGATCGTGAAGATCTCGGCCGGGTGCGCGATGTAGCTTTCGACATTGTAGAACAGCACGTAGCCGATCCGGCCGCCGAGCACGATGCCGAGCGCGATCCAGACGATCTGGTCGTCCATGTCGGTCTGGGTCGGGCGGCGGGTCGCGCCCCACAGGGCGGGTGCGGCCGCGAGCCGGCGCGAGAGCCACCAGCCGCCCACGATCCCCGCCACGTAGGCGAGCGCGTACCAGCGGATCGCGAAAGGGCCGAGCGCGATCGCCACAGGATCGATATGCGGGAACGGGATCACGAGGAGCGGCATGGGGTCGTGTCCGGCGGCAAGGTCGCTTCGTGTGGCCGCGCTTTGCGCCGCGCCGCCGCCGCGCGTCAAGCCTGCCGTCGCGGTCGCGGGTACCCCGCCTGTTGCCCCCCGGGGCCGTTCGTCCCATGTGAGCGGGAGACGAGTCGCCCGCGCGCCGCGGGACAGCGCAGGACCGACCCGATGGCCACCAACCGCATCTTCGACGATTTCGCCAAGCTCGTGACGGACGCGACCGGCGCGGCCCAGGGCGTGCGGCGCGAGATCGAGACGGCCGTCAAGTCGCAGATCGAGCGGATGCTGCGCGACATGGACGTCGCGACGCGCGAGGAGGTCGAGGTTCTGCGCGACATGGTCTCGTCGCTCAAGGCGGACAACGACTCGCTCCGCACCCGCGTCGCCGAGATCGAGGGTCGGCGCGCCCGCAAGGGCGGGACCGCGGCCGCCAGTCCGGCGGATGCCCTGCCCGAGGTGCCGCCCGGAAACTGAGCCGCCTTGCTCCTCGCGAGCCCGCCTCTTACCGTGTCGTGACGAGGAGACGCCACGATGCTCAAGTTCTATTTCAACCTGTCGCCGAACCCGATGAAGGTGGCGCTCTTCCTCGAGGAGGCCGGGCTGCCTTACGAGGCGATCCCGGTCGACACGCGCGCGGGCCATCAGTTCGCGCCCGACTACGTGGCGATGAACCCGAACGGCAAGGTGCCGACCATCGACGACGACGGCGCGACCGTCTTCGATTCGAACGCGATCCTGCTCTACCTGGCAGAGAAGACCGGCCGCTTCCTGCCACCGAGCGACCCGGCGCATCGCGCGGAGCTGCTCTCCTGGCTGATGTTCGTGGCGACCGGGATCGGGCCGTTCTCGGGGCAGGCCGTGCATTTCAAGCATTTCGCGCCGGAATCGGTGCCCTACGCCCACGCGCGCTACCAGTACGAGGCGGAGCGCCATTACGGCATCCTGGACGCGCGGCTCGGGTCGCAGAGCTATGTCGTGGGCGACGCCTATTCGATCGTCGACATGGCGGTGTGGGGTTGGGCGCGCATGGTGCCCTTCATCCTGGGCGACGAGGCCTGGGGCAAGTTCCCGAACCTGAAGCGCCTCCTCGACGAGATCTCGGCCCGGCCGGCCGCGGCGGCCGTCGAGGCGTTCCGGGCGAAGCACAACCCGACCTTCAAGCCCGCGATGGACGAGGAGGCGCGCGCCCACATGTTCAAGCACCTCAGGGCGGCGTGAGGGGCCTTGGTCACGGCGCCTTGACGATGGGGGACAGCCCCGTCTTGACCAGGATCGGCCGCGCGGCGCCGGAGGTCAGGTAGGCGATCAGCCCCTCCGCCAAGGTCCTGTCCCTGGCGGTTTTCGGGATGCCGGCCGAGAAGAGCGTCACCTCCTGGGCGGCGTCCGGGATCTCGCCCACATAGGTGATGCCCGCGATGGGCAGCAGTTCCGCCACCTGCTGGAGGCCGATCTCCGCCTCCCCGCGCGCCACCACGTTGCCGACCCGCTCGGCCACGATCATGCGGCTCTTCGCCTTCATCTCGGCCGCGATGCCGAGCTTCGCGTACATCTCTCGCTCGACGTAGACGCCGCTCGCGCTGTCCGAGTAGGCGACGGACCTGGCGGCGAGCAGCGCGCGCTTGAACGCGTCCGGCGTCGAGATGTCGGGCACCGGCGCGCCGGCCTTCACCGCGAGCCCGATCTTCGAGTTCGCGACGTCGACCCGGCTCGACGGCTCGACCACGCCCTTGCCCACGAGGTCGCCCAGCGCCGCCCCGACCATCAGGACCACGTCCGCGTTCTCGCCGTGCGAGAGGCGGTAGGGGATCGCGTCCGGCGAGGTCCCCATCGAGGGCCCGAGCACCAGCTTCACGTGGTTGCCCGACGCCGCCTCGTAGCCCGGCACGACGGCCTGGAAGGCGGCCGTCAGCCCGCCCGAACTCATCACCGTGACGTCGGCCGCGTGGGTGGCAGTCACTGACAGCAGCAGCCCGAAGATCGCGGCTCCCACGGCTCTCTTCGGCATGGTGGTACGCATCGTGTTCCTCCGGAGCGCTCGCGCGACGCTTTGCGGCTCAATCTAGCGCCGCCGCCGAGAGGCCGCTACTGTCGGATGAAGCTCGGGAGAATGGCATGGCGGCGTACGCGCAGAGCGACCGGTCGGCCTCGAAGGCCGCCACGGTGTTGCGCGTCACCAGTGGCAACTTCCTGGAGATGTTCGACTTCTTCCTGTTCGGCTTCTACGCGACCTACATCTCGCGGACCTTCTTCCCGTCGGGCAGCGATTTCGCGTCGCTGATGCTGACCTTCATGACGTTCGGGGCGGGCTTCCTGATGCGGCCGCTCGGCGCGGTCCTGCTCGGCGCCTATGTGGACCGCGTCGGGCGGCGGCTCGGCCTCATCGTGACGCTGACCATCATGGCGACGGGCACGATCCTGATCGCGTTCGTGCCGGGCTACGCGACGATCGGGCTCGCGGCCCCCGCGCTCGTGCTGATCGGGAGGCTGCTGCAGGGCTTCTCGGCCGGAGTCGAGCTCGGCGGCGTGTCGGTCTACCTCGCCGAGATGGCGACCCCCGGCCACAAGGGCTTCTACGTGTCCTGGCAATCGGGCAGCCAGCAGGTCGCGGTGATGTTCGCGGCGATCCTCGGCTACGTGCTCAACGCCGCGCTGACGCCGGCCGACCTCAACGGCTGGGGCTGGCGCATCCCGTTCCTCATCGGCTGCGCGATCGTGCCGTTCCTCTTCTACATCCGCAGCTCCCTCCAGGAGACGGAGGAGTTCTTGGCGCGCACGCACCGCCCGTCCGCGGGGGAGATCTTCAGGACGCTCGGGCACAACTGGATCATCGTCGTGCTCGGCATGCTGATGGTCGCGATGACGACCGTGTCGTTCTACACGATCACCGTCTACACGCCGACCTTCGGGAAGAACGTCCTCAAGCTCTCCGAGACGGACAGCCTGATCGTGACCTTCCTGACGGCGCTCTCGAACCTGTTCTGGCTGCCCGTCATGGGCGCGCTCTCGGACCGGATCGGACGCCGGCCGCTTCTCCTCGTGTTCTCGGCCCTGACCCTGGTGACCGCCTATCCGGCGCTGGCTTGGCTCGTCGGGCACGCGTCCTTCGGCAACATGCTGATCGTGCTCCTGTGGCTCTCGTTCCTCTACGGCAGCTACAACGGCGCGATGGTGGTGGCGCTGACCGAGATCGTGCCGGTCGAGGTGCGCACGGCCGGCTTCTCGCTCGCCTACGCGCTCGCGACAGCGCTCTTCGGCGGCTTCACGCCGCTCATCTCGACCTGGCTCATCCAGGAGACCGGGAACCCCGCCGCGCCCGGCATCTGGCTCGCGGTCGGAGGCGCGTGCGGGCTCGTCGCCACGTGGCTCATCTATCGCGGCGTCGGGGCGCATGGCCGGCACGTCGCATTCGGGTCTGCCGCAGGGCCTGCCGGGATGCGTCCCGGCGCGGCCGGTTAGGTGCGCTCCATCGCCCAGGGCACGGGCCAAAGCCGTCCGACGGGAACGCGACGCTTGACGACGGGGCGTGAACGCATCCAGCTTCCGCCGCGTGACATAAGCTCGGGTCCGAGCCGGGGAGCATGATGACGCAATCGACGCCCGGCCCGACCGTCTATCGCGGCTGCGACTGGATCGTCGCCTGGGACGAGGCGGCGCGCTCGCATTGCTATCTCCAGGGCGCGGACCTCGCGTTCTCGGGCCGAGAGCTGACCTTCGTCGGGCACGGCTACGACGGGCCGGTCGGGCGCGAGATCGACGGGCGCGGCGCGATGCTGATCCCGGGCTTCGTCGACATCCACAGCCATCCCGGCCACGAGCCCGGCTGGAAGGGCATGCTGGAGGAGCTCGGCTCGGCGCGCCTCGGGCAGAGCTCGCTCTACGAGTTCATGCCGGTCTTCAACATCGGCCCGGCCTACGCGAAGCACGCGCGCCGCGTCGCGGTCTCGGAGCTCCTGAAGAGCGGCGTCACGACGATCTGCGACCTCGGGCAGCCCCGCCCCGACTGGCCCGAGCACTACGCGCAGACCGGCATCCGGGCGGTGCTCTGGGCGATGTTCCGCTCGGGGCCCTGGAAGACCCGGAACGGCCACTCCGTCGAGTACGACCTCGATCCCGCGACCGGCGACCGTCTGCTGCGCGAGGCGATCGACCTCATGGACGAGGCCTCGCGCCACCCGAGCGGGCGCATCTCGGGGCTGCTCTGCCCGGCGCAGATCGACACGGTGACCGAAGGGCAGATCCTCGACGCGCTGGCGGCCGCCCGCGAGCGCGGCCAGCCGATCCAGATCCACGCGGCGCAGAGCATCGTGGAATTTCAGGAGATCGTGCGCCGCACCGGCGACACCCCGATCGGCTGGCTCGACCGCATCGGCGCGCTCGGGCCCGATCTCGTGATCGGCCACTGCATCTTCCTCAACGACCACCCCTGGCTGCACTACCCGCAAGGGGACGACTTCGCCCGGCTGCGCGACAGCGGGGCCGGCGTCGCGCATTGCCCGGTCGTGTTCGCGCGCCGCGGCATCGCGCTGAACACGCTCGGCCGCTACGTGGAGGCCGGCATCCCGTGCGGGATCGGCACGGACACCTTCCCGCACAACATGCTGGATGAGCTCCGGATGGCCTGCTACGCGGGCCGCATCATGGCGGGCAGCTACACGGCGGCCTCCACCGCCCAGGCCTTCACGGCCGCGACCGTCGGCGGGGCGGACCTGATCCGCCGCCCCGATCTCGGGCGGCTCGCAGTCGGCTGCAAGGCGGATTTCGCCGTCATCGACATGGCGAACCCCTACATGCAGCCCGATTACGAGCCGCTGCGCAGCCTCGTCTACTCGGCGAACGACCGCGCGGTGCGCGACGTCTACGTGGACGGCGTGCAGGTGGTCCGCGACCGCGAGGTCACGACCTTCGACACGGCCGAGGACATCGAGATGCTGCGGCGCGGTCAGCGCGACGTGATCGCGGGCGCGCCCGGCCGCGACTGGGCCGGCCGCACGCTGGAGGAGCTGTCCCCGCGCGTCTACCCGGTCCGGCCCGCCCCGCCGCCGGCGTGACAGGGGCCGAGTTCTGGCTCTGGCGCATGGGCTCGGGACGCACCCAGAACGGGGCCGCCGAGGCGCTCGGCTGGGGCCTGCGCCGACTGCGCAGCGCGGAGCGCAGGCCCGATGAGCACATTCCCCTTACCGTCGCGCTCGCATGTTCGGCGCTCGACGCCGAGGCGGCGGGGGCCGCCGGAGCCGCGCTCACGATGTTCAAGGCCGCGTCGCTCCACGCGAGCCTCGCGGGCCGCCGGCGAGGCTGCACGGTCCAGATGACGATCTCGGTCGCGGGGCTCACGGTCACGGCCGTCACGCCGCAGCGGTCGCACGCCGTCGCGATCGGGTTCCCCGATCTCGCGACGGCCCGCGTGGCGATCCTGGAGGCGGCGATCGACGAGGCCGTCGCGACCGTCTCGAACTCGCCGACGCCGAATTGAGGATCGATCGTGCCCGATACGCCAGCCCTCCTGCTGCTCAACCCGCTGCCCGACTGGGCGCTCGCCCGGCTCGGCGAGGTCGCCCTCGTCCACGACGCCTCCGACCGGGAGCGGCGGGACGCGATCGTCGACGCCGTCGGGGCGACGATCCGCGCCGTCCTCACCATCGGGACGATCGGCTGCACGGACGCCCTGATGGCGCGGCTGCCGCGCCTCGAGATCGTGTCCGCCATGGGGGTCGGCTACGAGGGGATCGACGTCGCGGCGGCCCGCCGGCGGGGGCTCGTCCTCTCGCACGGCAAGGGCGCGAACCAGGTCTCGGTCGCGGACCACGCGCTGGCGCTGATCCTCGCGGCTATCCGCGGGGTCGCGCAAGGCTTCGATGCCGTGCGCCGCGGCGAGTGGCGGCAGGTGAACTCGTCGCTGCCGCAGGTGACGGGTCGTCGCGTCGGAATCCTGGGCCTCGGCGACATCGGGCTCGCGATCGCGCGGCGCTGCGAGCGCGGCTTCGACATGGCGGTCGCCTACCACAACCGCCGGCCGCGCGACGACGTGCCCTACGCGTATCATCCGAGCCCGGCCGCGCTCGCGGCGGCGGTGGACATCCTCGTCGTGGCGGCGCCGGGCGGGCCGGAGACGCGCCACCTCGTGGACGCGGCGGTGCTCGACGCGCTCGGGCCGGAGGGATTCCTCGTCAACATCGCGCGCGGCAGTCTCGTGGACAACGCGGCGCTGCTCGGCGCATTGCGGGAACGGCGCATCGCGGGCGCGGGGCTCGACGTGATCGACGGCGAGCCGGCCGTCCCGTCCGAGTTCTTGGCTCTCGACAACCTCGTGATGACGCCGCACGTGGCGGGCCGGTCACCGGAATCGGTCGCCGGGATGGTCGGGCTCGCGGCCGAGAACTTCCGCGCGCATTTCGAAGGCCGGGCCGTCGCGACGCCGATCTGATCGGGCCTCTACGCGGCGACCCGCTCCGGCGCCACGAGCGGCCGGTCGAGAGCCGCCAGCCGGCGGGCGACGTCGGCCTTCACGACCGCGACCGCCTCGTCCTTCACCGGGCCGTAGCCGCGGATCTCCATCGGCGCGCGGGCGAGCGCCACGATCTCGTCGAGGCGCTCGGGCGCCGCCCGGAGCCGGGCGAGGGCGTCGTCGAGAAGCGCCTCGTACCAGGGGATCAGGCCGCGCTCCATGCGCCGCTCGGCCGTGTAGCCGAACGGGTCGAGCACGGTCCCGCGCAGGACCTTCAGCCGGGCGAGCAGCCGGAACGGGCTCTGGATCCAGGGCCCGAAGCTGCGCTTGCGCGGCCGTCCGCGCGCATCGCGCTTCGCCGGGACCAGCGGGGGCGCGAGGTGATAGCGCACCTTGTAGCCGCCCTCGAACTCGCGCGCGACCTCGCCCAGGAAGCTGCTCTCCATATGGAGGCGCGCGACCTCGTACTCGTCCTTGTAGCTCATGAGCTTGAACAGCGAGCGCGCGACGGCGTCGCTCAGCGCGTCCGATCCGATCGCCTGCACGCGGGCGAGGGCGCGGGTGTAGCGCTCGCCGTAGGCGGCGTTCTGGTAGCCGGCCAGGAACGTCGCGCGCCGCGCGATGACCTCGTCCAGCGTGTCCGGCGCGGGCGCCTCGCCGCCGATCGCGCGGGTGAGCGCGGCTTGGTCGGCTGCCGCGATGCGGCCCCACGCGAAGGCGCGGCGGTTCTGCTCGATCGCGACACCGTTGAGGCGGATCGCCTCGTCGAGCGCCGCCAGCGAGACCGGCACGAGCCCGCCCTGCCAGGCGAAACCCAGCATCAGCACGTTGGCGAAGACCGTGTCGCCGAGCAGCGCCTCGGCGGCGCGGTTCGCGTCGATCGTCGCGAGGTTCTGCGCCCCGACCACCCGGCCGATCGCGTTGAGGCGCGCCGGGGCCGCGAGGTCGGCGTCGCGCATGCGCACGACGTCGCCCGTCGGCATCTCGGCCCGGTTCACGACCGCGCGCGTGCCGGGCCGGTAGGTCCCGGACGCCTTCGGGGACGAGGAGACGACGAGGTCGCACCCGATCAGCGCGTCGGCCGAGCCCTGGTCGATGCGGACCTGGTGCAGCGCGTCGGGCGTGCGGGCGAGCCGGATGTAGCTCAGCACCGGCCCGAACTTCTGCGCGAAGCCCGTGAAGTCGAGCACGCTCGCACCCCGTCCCTCCAGGTGCGCCGCCATCGTGACGAGCGCCCCGACCGTCACGACGCCCGTCCCGCCGACGCCCGTGACGAGGAGGTCGTAGGGCGCCGCGAGGTCCGGCAGGGCCGGCTCCGCGAGGCGGGCCGCCTCCGCCACCGGATCGATGTCGGAGCCCGACTTGCGGCGGCGGGTGCCGCCCTCGATCGTCACGAAGCTCGGGCAGAACCCGTTGAGGCAGGAGAAGTCCTTGTTGCAGGTCGAGAGGTTGATCTGGCGCTTGCGCCCGAGCGGCGTCTCCTTGGGCTCGACGGAGAGGCAGTTCGACTCGACCGAGCAGTCGCCGCAGCCCTCGCAGACGAGGTCGTTGATCATCGCGAAGCGGGGCGGGTCGACCATCTCCTTGCGCTTGCGGCGGCGGCGCTTCTCGGTGGCGCAGGTCTGCTCGTAGATCAGCACCGAGACGCCCGGCACCTCGCGCAGCTCGCGCTGCACGCCGTCGAGGTCCTCGCGCAGGTGCAGCGTGACGCCGGCCGGGAACTCGCCGGCCGAGAACTTGGTGATGTCGTCGGACACGAGCGCGATGCGCTGCACGCCCTCCGCCCGCATCGTCTGGGCGATCGCCTGGACGGAGACCGGGCCGTCGACCGGCTGCCCGCCCGTCATCGCGACCGCGTCGTTGTACAGGATCTTGTAGGTGATGTTCGCGCCCGCCGCGATCGACTGGCGGATCGCCATCGAGCCCGAGTGGTAGTAGGTGCCCTCGCCGAGGTTCTGGAAGACGTGGCCCCGGCCCGTGAAGCGCGACGAGGCGGCCCAGTTCACGCCCTCGCCGCCCATCTGGATGAGCGAGGTCGTCTCCCGGTCCATCCAGCTCGCCATGAAGTGGCAGCCGATGCCGGCCAGGGCCTTCGAGCCCTCCGGCACCTTGGTGGAGGTGTTGTGCGGGCAGCCCGAGCAGAAATAGGGCGTGCGCGTCGCGCCCGCGACCGTGATGAGCCGGTCGGCCTGTGGGTCGAGCCGGGCCGCGCGGGCCTTGAGGTCGAGGCCGGGGAAGATCGCGTCGAGGCGGATCGCGACGATCCCCGCGAGGAGGACCGGCGAGAGCTCGCCCGTCCAGGGGATCAGCCGTGCGCCGGTCTCGTCGTACTTGCCGACCATCCGATCCGGCTTCCGGCCGGGATAGTCGTAGAAATACTCCTTGAACTGGCTCTCGATGATGCCGCGCTTCTCCTCCACCACGAGGATCTCGCGCTTGGCCATCACGAAGCCGAGCGCGTCGTGGTGGGCGAGCGGCCACACCAGGCCGACCTTGTAGACGTCGAGCCCGATGCGGCGGCACTCCGCCTCGTCGAGCCCGAGGAGGCGCAAAGCCTCCATCAGGTCGAGATGACCCTTGCCGGTCGTCACGATGCCGTAGGTCGCCTCCGCGATGTCGTAGATGCGCCGGTCGATCGGGTTCGCCCGCGCGAAGGCGAGGACGGCGTCCTTCTTCGCCTCCATCCGCTCCTCGATCTGCGGACCGGGCAGGTCCGGCCAGCGGTAGTGCAGGCCGCCGGGCGTCGGGGCGATCTGCGGCGTCACGAAGGTGCGAAACGGCTGGAGCTCGACGGAGGCGCCGGATTCCACCGTCTCCGAGATCGCCTTGAAGCCGACCCACATCCCTGAGAACCGCGATAGCGCGTAGCCGTATTCCCCGAAAGCTCCGTACTCCGCGATCGAGGCCGGGTTCAGCACCGGCATGAACCAGCTCATGAACGCGACGTCGGACTGGTGCGCCATCGAGGAGGACACGCAGCCGTGGTCGTCGCCCGCCACCACCAGCACGCCGCCGTGCCGCGACGACCCGTAGGCGTTGCCGTGCTTCAAGGCGTCGCCCGCCCGGTCGACGCCCGGCCCCTTGCCGTACCAGAGGCCGAACACCCCCGTGACCTCGCGGTCGGGGTCCGTCTCGACCTGCTGGGAGCCCAGCACCGCGGTCGCCGCCAGGTCCTCGTTCACGGCCGGCAGGAACTCGATGCGGTTCTCCACGAGCCGGTCCTTGGCGCGCCACAGCTCGAGGTCGACGCCGCCGAGCGGGGAACCGCGATAGCCGGACACGAAGCCCGCGGTGTCGAGGCCGGCCTCGCGGTCGCGCCGGGCCTGGTCGAACAGGATGCGCACGAGCGCCTGGGTGCCGGTCATGAAGACGCGGCCCGCGTGGCGCTCGTAGCGGTCGTCCAGGCGGTAGGCGTCGAGCGGCGTCAGATCCATGGCGGGCGTCCTCCGTATCCGGCTGGAAAGGGCTTCTCCGACGGCGTCATGCTGAGGAGCGGCCGAAGGCCGCGTCTCGAAGCACGCGTCGCTGATGGTGCGTCCCCGGATCAGGTCCGGGGCAAGCCCTTCGAGACGCCCGCTCCGCGGCTCCTCAGGATGACGCTCCTGGTGAAGATTCCAGCCAAGCTCTGCCAATCCAGGATCGTCCGGTCAGCGCGAAAGATCTGCCCTGTTATGCTTCCAAACAACGGTCGTTTCGAATGATGTTGCCAGTGCCGAGGCGTTCATGGTCAGATCGTGCGTCGAGGGAAGATCGGGCGCGATGATCGAACCCCAGGACGAGCGCCTGCTCGCGCGTCTACAGCGGGACGGACGGGCCTCGAACCAGGAGCTCGCGGCCTCGCTCGGCATGTCGGCCTCGGCCTGCTGGCGGCGGGTGCGTGCGCTGGAGGAGGCGGGCGTCATCGATGGCTACGCGGCGCTCGTCGACCGCCACAAGGCCGGGTTCGGCATGGCGGCGATCCTGCACGTCTCGCTGGAGCGCCACGACACGACCTTCGTGGAGGAGTTCGTGCGGCGCGTGCGCGACCGCCCGGAGGTGCTGGAGTGTTTCGCCACGACCGGGGACGCGGATTACCACCTGCGCGTCGTGGTGCGGGACATGGAGGCGTATAACCGCTTCCTCGACGCCTTCGTGTTCCGGCTGCCCGGCATCCGGCACGTGCGCACCAACGTGATCCTGCGCGAGATCAAGAGCGGCGTCGCGCTTCCCTTCGAGGCGCGCTGAAGACCGTTCAAGCCTCTGGCGCCGGGTCCGTCGCCACGCTAGCATTCGCCGACTGACCGGACGGACTGCCAAAAGAGCAGCGGGAGGACATCCATGACGCCGGACGCATCCGCCTTCCGGGATTGGCCGAAGGACCGCGCGGCACTGGAGAGCGTGCAGCTCGCCCGCCTCCGGGAGACGGTGCGCCACGCGGCCGCGAACTCGCCCTTCTACCGGCGCAGGCTCGCGGAGGCCGGCATCTCGGCCGACGACATCCGCTCGCTGGACGACGTGACGCGGCTCCCCTTCACCACCAAGTCGGACCTGCGCGACACATACCCGTTCGGCATGTTCGCCGTCCCGTCCGAGAGGGTCGCGCGGCTGCACGCCTCTTCCGGCACGACCGGGCAGCCGACGGTCGTCGGCTACACGGCACGTGACATCGCGACCTGGAGCCACCTCGTGGCGCGCTGCCTCCACGCGGCCGGGTGCCGGCCGGGCATGCGCGTCCACAACGCCTACGGGTACGGGCTCTTCACGGGCGGGCTCGGCGCGCATTACGGCGCGGAGGCGCTCGGCTGCACGGTGATCCCGGTCTCGGGCGGCCAGACCGAGCGGCAGGTCCGGCTCATCACGGATTTCAGGCCCGATCTCATCATGGTGACGCCGAGCTACATGCTGGCGATCCTCGACGAGTTTCGCCGGCAGGGAATCGACCCCGCGGCCTCCTCGCTGCGCTACGGCGTGTTCGGGGCGGAGCCGTGGTCCGCCGGCATGCGCCGCGAGATCGAGGAGGCGTTCGCGATCCGGGCGACCGACATCTACGGCCTCTCCGAGGTGATGGGGCCGGGCGTCGCGCAGGAGTTCTTGGCGGATGCGGGCGAAGGCTCGACCATCTGGGAGGACCATTTCCTGCCCGAGATCGTCGATCCGCAGACGGGCGAGCGGCTGCCCGACGGCGAGGTCGGGGAGCTCGTGATCACCTCGCTCACCAAGGAGGCGCTGCCGATCCTGCGCTACCGCACGCGCGACCTGACGCGGCTCCTGCCGGGCGCCTCGACGCCGATGCGCCGCATCGCCAGGATCGCGGCGCGCTCCGACGACATGCTGATCGTGCGCGGCGTCAACGTGTTCCCGAGCCAGATCGAGGAGCAGATCGGCAGGTGCCCGGGCCTCGCGCCGCACTACATGATCCACGTCACCCGCCCCGACCGCCTCGACGAGGTCACGATCCAGGTCGAGGAGCGGGACGCCTGCGACGAGGCGGGACGCGCGCACCACACGCGCGCGCTGACCGCGCTCGTGAAGGACAATCTCGGGGTCTCGGCGAGGGTCGAGATCGTGCCCGCGCGCTCGCTGCCCCGCTCGGAGGGCAAGGCGCAGCGGGTGCGCGATCTGCGGCCGCGCTGAGCGGTTTGCGACCCGTACCCGGCATGTTAGGCGGGGTGCCGACCCGATCGTCGTAGAGCTGTCCGACCCCGTGGCGAGAACCCAGGCCGCCGATTACGACCAGCGTCGCGAGGCCATCGTCGAGCAGGCCGGGCGCCTCTTCGCGCGCACGGGGTTCCGCGGCGCGTCGGTCGCGGACCTCGCGGCCGCCTGCGAGACGTCGAAGTCGCTGGTCTACCACTACTTCCCGTCGAAGGAGGACATCCTCTACGAGGTCATGGCCTCGCATATCGACCAGCTCGTGGCGTCCGCCGACGCCGCGCTCGCGTGTCCGGGCCATGCCCGCGAGCGGCTTGAACGGCTGGTCCACGCCTTCATGCGCGATTACGTGGGGGCGGCCGACCGGCAGAAGGTGCTCCTGAACGAGCTCGACAGCCTGCCGCCCGACAAGCGCGCGGTCATCGTGACGAAGCAGCGCCGGCTGATCGCTGACATGCAGGCGCTCCTGGTCGAGCTCGATCCGGAACTCGCATCGTCGTCCACTCGGGCGCGCGTCGAGACCATGCTGGTCTTCGGCATGATCAACTGGACGCATACCTGGTTCGACCCCGCGGGCGCGGTCGGCACGGACGGCCTCGCGGAGATGGTGCTGGCCCGGCTCCCGGGCGCGGGCCAGGTTTCGCGGAGGAAGGTCTCCCGGGCTTCGTAGGAGGCGGATCGGTTCGCCGATCCTGGCATGGCCGCACCCGCTCGCGCCGACCTCGACAGAGTCGCTTCAAAGCCATATCGAATGCCATACCGAGCTGTATTTCGGAGCGACACATGAGTGGTTCACGGCGTGGCGTTCATGCCCCGAGGGTTACCGGCACGTCCCGTGCGGACGATACGTCAGGCCCCGGCTTCGGTGGAGGACGGTTCGTCACGGCGTTCCTCGACGAGAGAGGGCATGTGGTTCTGGACAGGCTGACCCAGAGGTTCGGCATGTCGAAAGCTCAACTCGCCGAGACGGTCGGGCTCAAGCAGGACGTTCTCTACAGGCCTGAGAGGATGGAGCGGCAGAAGCCGCAAGCGCGCGTCGGCGAGATGCTGGAGATCGTCGGGCGCATCGCGGATTGGGCGGGAGGCGAGAGGCAGGCTCTGGCCTGGTATCGAGCGGAGCCGCTTCCCTCGTTCGGGGGACGGACGGCCGAGTCTCTCGTGAAGGAGGGCAAGGCCGGCGCGGTGAGAGACTATCTGGACCGCGTCGCCACCGGCGGCTTTGCTTGAGGTGGGCGGGCCATGGCTACCGCGCCCACAATCCCCGATGGGCGTGGACCCCTCTGTCCGGTGAGGGAGCCGCGGGCCGAGGCGGGAGGTTCAACCCGAATGGTATCCCAGCCCTGTATCTCGCGCTCACGATCGAGGGCATGTTCTTCGAGATGGGGCACGGCCTGTCCCGCATCTTCGAACCTTTGACGGTCTGCACCTACGAGGTCGACATGTCGGGTCTCGTCGACCTCAGAACCGACGACCTCAGATCGGCCGCCGGCATCCATCACAGCGACATGGCATGCGGTTGGGAATACGACCTCACCACAGGCGTCCGCCCCGCGTCCTGGACCATCTACGACAGGCTGGCTTCGGCCGGCACGACGGGGATCCTCGTGCCGTCCTTCGCGCGCGGCGCGCGCGCCGACATGTTCAATCTGGTCCTCTGGACTTGGGGACGAGATCTTCCGCATAAGGTCGCGGTGCACGACCCATCCGGCCGCCTTCCGAAAGATCAGCTCTCATGGAGTTGAGCAGGCCGTCGGTCGAGGCACGCCTCAGGCGTCGTAGTCGAGCCTCGCACCGTCGCCCAGCGGCACGGCCTGGCACGTCAGGACGTAGCCGGCCGCGACCTCCTCGTCGCTGAGGCCGTAATTGACCTTCATCCGGACCTCGCCGGCCACGACCCTGGCCCGGCAGGTGGCGCAGACGCCGGCCTTGCACGCGAAGGGCGCCGGGAGCCCGGCATGGCGCGCGGCGTCCAGGATATTGCGGCGATCGGCGTGGAACACGACGCGCCGGCGGCGGCCGTCGAGCGTCAGCTCCATGGAGAAGCCCTCGGCGCGCCGCTCCAGCTCGCGCGCCGCGCCCACCTGCTCCTCCGCGACGGGGGCCGCGCCGAAGCGCTCGCTGAGGATGCGGGCGGGCTCCATGCCGGCCTCCTTCAAGCCCTCCTCCACCGCGTCCATCATCGGGCCGGGGCCGCAGATGAAGGCGGCGTCGAGGCTCATCGGATCGACGAGCGAGGTGAAGACCCTCTTCAGCCGCGCGGCGTCGATGCGGCCGTTGAACAGCTCGACGTCGTCCGCCTCCTGCGTGAGGAAATGGTAGAGCTGGAGCCGGCCGAGATGCTGGTCCTTCAGGTCCGCCAGCTCCTCCAGGGGGTGCGTCGGCGCGCCCTTGGCCTCGCCGGGGCCGAGCAGCACCGGGCCCACCGGCTCGACCGCCAGCCCCGTCTTGATCAGCGACAGGACGGGCGTCACGCCCGAGCCGCCCGCGAAGGCCGCGTAGTCGCCGCGCCGCGCCGGATCGAAGACCCAGGTGAAGCTGCCATGCGGCCGCATGGCGTCGATCGTGGAGCCGGGCATGAGCGTGTCGGCGGCCCAGTTCGAGAACTGCCCGTCCGCAACGCGCTTCACCGCGACGCGCAGCACCTCGTCGTGCGGGGCCGCGCAGATCGAGTAGCTGCGCCGCACCTCCTCGCCGCCGATCTCGGCGCGAAGCGTCAGGTACTGGCCGGGCGTGAAGCGGAACGTCTCGGCCAGCGCCCCCTCGGGGCGCAGCGTGAGGGTGATCGCCTCGTCCGTCTCCGGGCGCACCTCCACGACGGTCAGCGGGTGAAAGCCGG
>CAXUHE010000045.1:0-280 GCA_964250725.1 uncultured Enterovirga sp.
AGATCACCTCCAAGGGGCAGGTGACGCTTCCAGCGGAGTACCGCCGCCTGGTCGGCGCTGGTGCGGGCGATCGCCTGTCGCTCGTCGTGGACGCGGCGGGACGTGGCACGCTCACGAAAGCCGTCGACGACCTGTCGGTCGTCAAGGACATCGCGCGACGGGCCACGATCGAGGGGGGCGTGGTTCGGCCGAGCGACGATCCGGTGGGCGACCATCTCCTTGCCGAGGATGCCCGAACGAAGCCGCGATGATCGGCGTCGACACCAACGTCCTGCTGCGG
>CAXUHE010000045.1:290-9320 GCA_964250725.1 uncultured Enterovirga sp.
GAAGGCCGCGACCGATGTCCTGCAGGCCGAAGGCCGCGCCGACGATCCCGCCCTGATCTGCCCCTTCGTTCTCATGGAGTTCGTCTGGACGCTCCGCCGCAAGCCGGGCGGGCGGGCCGAGCGGACCTGGCGGACGACCTGATCGCGGCGTCGATCTTGCAAGCCGGCGCGCGGTCCACGATGACGTTCGACGAGACCGCGGCCGACGAGCCAGGCTTCACCGCCCTGGCGAGCTGATGGAGCCTCCATGCCCGCCAACGCCCGCCCGCCCGCCTCGCTCCCGCGCGCCGCCTACGCGGACATGTTCGGGCCGACGACCGGCGACCGCATCCGGCTCGCCGACACCTCGCTCGTGATCGAGGTCGAGCGCGACCACACGACCTACGGCGAGGAGGTGAAGTTCGGCGGCGGCAAGGTGATCCGCGACGGGATGGGCCAGAGCCAGGTGACGAACGCAGCGGGCGCCGTCGACACCGTCATCACCAACGCCGTCATCCTCGACCATTGGGGGATCGTGAAGGCCGATATCGGCATCCGGGCGGGGCGCATCTCGGCCATCGGCAAGGCGGGCAACCCCGACGTGCAGCCGGGCGTCGACATCGTGATCGGGCCGGGCACCGAGGTCATCGCCGGCGAGGGCAAGATCGTGACGGCCGGCGGGATGGACAGCCACATCCACTTCATCTGCCCGCAGCAGATCGAGGAGGCGCTCTGCTCAGGGGTTACCACGATGCTCGGCGGCGGCACGGGGCCGGCGCACGGCACCTTCGCGACGACCTGCACGCCGGGCCCGTGGCACCTCGCCCGGATGATCGAGGCGGCGGACGCGTTCCCGATGAATCTCGGCTTCACGGGCAAGGGCAACGCCTCGCAGCCTGCCGCCCTGGAGGAGATGGTGCGCGCCGGCGCCTGCGCGCTGAAGCTGCACGAGGATTGGGGCACGACGCCGGCCGCGATCGATTGCTGCCTCTCGGTCGCGGACCGGTTCGACGTCCAGGTGATGATCCACACCGACACGCTGAACGAATCGGGCTTCGTCGAGGACACGATCGCGGCCTTCAAGGGCCGCACCATCCACGCCTTCCACACCGAGGGCGCGGGCGGCGGCCACGCGCCGGACATCATCAAGGTCGCGGGGCTGCCGAACGTGGTCCCCTCCTCCACGAACCCGACCCGGCCCTACACGAGGAACACCATCGACGAGCATCTCGACATGCTGATGGTGTGCCACCACCTAGACCCGTCGATCCCCGAGGACCTCGCCTTCGCGGAGAGCCGCATCCGCCGCGAGACGATCGCCGCGGAGGACATCCTGCACGATTTGGGCGCGCTCTCGATGATGTCGTCGGACAGCCAGGCGATGGGCCGCGTCGGCGAGGTGGTGATCCGCACCTGGCAGACCGCCGACAAGATGAAGCGCCAGCGCGGCCCCCTGCCCGGCGACGCGTCCGGCCACGACAACCTGCGCGCCCGCCGGTACGTCGCGAAATACACGATCAACCCGGCGATCGCTCATGGCGTGTCGAAGCATGTCGGATCGGTGGAGGTCGGCAAGCTCGCCGACCTCGTGGTCTGGTCGCCCGCCTTCTTCGGGGTGAAGCCCGACTGCGTGGTCAAGGGCGGGTCGATCGCGGTCGCCCCGATGGGCGACCCGAACGCCTCGATCCCGACACCCCAGCCCGTCCATTACCGGCCGATGTTCGGCGCCTATGGGCGCGCCCGCCTCCAGACGTCGCTCACCTTCGTGTCCGCGGCCGCGATCGAGGACGGGCTCGCGGCGCGGCTCGGGACCGGCAAGCCGATGGTCGCGGTGGAGAATGTGCGCGGCGGCATCGGCAAGCGCTCGATGATCCTGAACGACGCGACGCCCGTGATCGAGGTCGATCCCGAGACCTACGATGTCCGGGCAGACGGCGAGCTTCTCGTGTGCGAGCCCGCCGAGGTGCTGCCGATGGCGCAGCGCTACTTCATGTATTGAGCGAGTACTCAGATCGGACTTTCTTCCCCAAGACAGGACGTTCGAGCGATGTGAGGCAGTCACCAGTTACGCTCAATTTAACGTTGCCGTCACATCGTCGTTGACCGCACGCGCACCTGGGATCAAGGAACGCCACCTCTCCGAGCCGGAGAGCCGGAGACCGACAGTGAAGAAGATGATCATCGGGGCGATGCTTCTCGCCTCGCTCGCGGCTCCGGCCTGGGCGAAGAACTTCGCGTTTCCGGAGAAGAACCCGATCGCGACCATCACAATCCCGGACAAGTGGAAGACGGACGAGATCGAGTACGGCTATTCGGCGAAATCACCCGATGGCGACGTGTTCTTCTCGGTCGAGTCGACCAGCGCCAAGGGGCTGGACAAGATGATGGCGACCAACACGGCTTGGATGAAGGACAACAAGATCCGGGCGACCGCCGCGTCGACCAGCAAGGACTTCAAGCTCGGCGGCCTCGACGCCTCGCTGGTCAGCTTCCCGGCCAAGGACGAGAACGGCGCCACCGTGATCGACTTCGTGTTCATCCAGGCCGGCAAGGACCGCCTCGTGATGCTGACCCTCTGGGCCTCCGACGAGGAGCGGCACGCGAACGGTGACGACATCATGTCGATCCAGCGCAGCATCAAGGCGATCAATTAGCGGCGGCGTCCGGCGGCCGGGTCCGGACTACCCCGGGTGCCTCCTGGTTAGTAGCACGATGTTGGATCAGTGCCACCAACCCCGGCGTGGACACACGGTCCCGCTCGGCGAGCCTGACGCTACTCCCCGGCGGTCTTCTCCGGGCGCCAGCTGAGCAGCCGGTTCTCGAGCAGCGTCAGCAGCCCCTCGGCGGCAAGCGCCACGACCGCGATCACGATCATCGCGGCGAAGACGCCGTTCGCGTCGAACGCGCCCTGCGCGGTCGCGATGAGGAGGCCCATGCCCTGGCGCGCGCCCAGGAACTCGCCCACGATCGCGCCGACGAGCGCGAAGCCGAACGAGACGTGCAGGCTCGCGAGGATCCAGGAGAGCGCGGACGGCACGACGACCGCACGCGTGATCTGCCAGCCGGAGGCGCCCAGGATGCGGGCGTTCGCGATCAGGTTCTTGTCCGCCTCGCGGACGCCCTGGAAGGCGTTGGCGAAGACCACGAAGAACACCATCACGACCGCGAGCGCGATCTTGGAGGGCGCGCCGAGCCCGAGCGACACGATGAAGATCGAGCCCAGCACGACGCGGGGAATCGAATTCGCGACCTTGATGTAGATCGAAAACACGTCGGCGAGGAGCGCGTTGCGGCCGAGCGCGACGCCGCACAGGATGCCGAGCACCGAGCCGATCAGGAACCCTGCCCCGGCCTCGTAGATCGTGACGAGGATCTGGACCCAGAGCGGGCCGATGGAGGTGCCGTCCTCCACCCACTCGGCGAGCTTCGCGGCGATCCCGGTCGGCTGGCCGAAGAAGAACGGGTCGATCACCTCGGTGCGCACCCCGAGTTCCCAGCCCCCCAGGATGAATACCAGGACGGCGAAACGCAGGACCGTCACGAGCCGTCGGCGACGCTTCAGCCGCGTCGCGGCCGACTCGATCTTCAGCACCTGCGGGGCGGGCGAGGACCGGGTCGGCGGGGCGGCCGACTGGTTGATCGTCATCTCGGTCATGTGTTCGTCCGGTTCAGTGTGCCGCGCGGGCCTTCATGACCTCCTCGCGCAGGTCTTCCGAGATCAGCCGCGCGATCTCGATGAAGTGCTCGTCGTAGCGCAAGGTCGCGATGGCGCGCGGCCGGGGCAGGTTGATCGTGTGCATCGACTTGACCCGGGCCGGGCGCGAGGTCAGCACCGCGACCCGGTCCGCGAGGAGGATCGCTTCGTCGAGATCGTGGGTGACGAAGAGCACGGCGGCCCGGTTCTCCGACCAGAGCTGGAGCAACTCCTCCTGCATCAGCTCGCGCGTCTGCACGTCGAGCGCCGAGAAGGGCTCGTCCATGAGCAGCACCTCGGGCTTGTTGATGAAGGTCTGCGCCAGCGCGACGCGCTTCCTCATGCCACCCGAGAGCTGGTGCGGCAGGTGCGTCTCGAAGCCGGATAGCCCGACGCGCTTGATCCAGTCGCGCGATCGGCTCTCGGCCTCGGCGGCCTTCATGCCACGGAAGAGCGGCCCCGCCATGACGTTCGCGAGCACGCTCTTCCAGGGGAACACCGCATCCTGCTGGAACACGAAACCGACGCGCCGGTCGACGTCGGAGACCGGCGCGTCGAAGAGCCGGACCGCGCCGGCCTGCGGCCGCGCGAGCCCGGCGATCAGTCCCAGCGTCGTCGACTTGCCGCAACCCGTCGGGCCGACGATCGCCATGAACTCGCCCGGCTGGATCGCGAGATCGAAATCCTCCAACGCCGACAGGACCTCGCCGGCCGGGGTGACGAAACGACGGGCGACGCCGTCCAGCTCGACCGCAATCGTCATCTCGTCCGCCTCAGTGGGTCGCGTTCGCCTTGGCGACGAGCTCGGTCGTGTAGGTCTTGGTGAGGTCGATCTTCTTGCCCTGCAGGCCGGGATTGAAGGTCGAGAGGATCGACAGGACCGAGTCCGGCGCGCCCTGCGGCATCAACCCGTCCGGTGAATACTGCGCCTTGCCGTCCTTGAGCCCGAGCACGTAGAGGTCGCGCTCGCCCGCGTAGTAGTCCTTCGGCATCTGATCCGTGATCTCCTCGGGCGAGTGCGTCTGGATCCACTTCATCGTCTTCACAAAGGCGTTCACGACCTTCTGGGCCGTGTCCTTGTTCTGCGCGAGCCAGGCCGCCTCCATGTAGAGGCAGGAGGCCGGGTAGTCGCCCCCGAGCGCCGCCCGCGTGCCTTCGGGCGTGCGCAGGTCGACGCCGATCTTGGCGATGCCCATCTTCAGCGCCTTCTGGACGGTCGGCTCGGTCGTCATGCCGCCCGAGATCTTGTTCTGCTGGAGCGCCGAAATGAAGGTGTCGCCCGCGCCCACCGGCACCAGCGAGACGTCGTTCGCCTTGAGCCCGCCCTTCACCGCGAGCGCGCGGGTGAGGAAGTCGGTCGCGGAGCCGAGACCCGTGACGCCGAGCGCCAGCCCCTTCCAGTTGCCGGGCTTGGAGAGCGTCTCGGCATCCTTGGCGGCCACGAGCTCCACCTCGCCCGGCGAGACGAGGAGCTGCACCACGTTCGTGATGAACTTGCCCTTGGATTGCAGATCGATCGTATGGTCGTAGAATCCGACGACGCCCTGAACTTCGCGCGCAAGGAGAGCCGTCGCGGCCTGGGAGCCGGAATTCGAGTTGAACAGCTCGACGTCGAGCCCCTCGTCCTTGAAGAAGCCGAGCCGCTCGGTCAGTTTCGCCGGCAGGTAGATCTGCTTGTCGATGCCCCCGACCATGATCTTGAGCTTGGTCTGGGCGAAAGCCGGGGCCGCCGCCATCGGGGCCGCCACAATGACGGACAGGGCTGCGGCGATGATGATGCGACGCATCTGCGTCTCCTCCAGGATCGTGTTGTTCGCAGAACGCTAGGGCGTTCTTCGGACCGTTGCAATCGAACGCGGTCGACGCCGGCCTCGATCCTGTCCTAAAGTCGAGTCCCACCGAAGGTCATCCGATGCTGCGCGCCACCTCCGTCGTCCGCCGTCCCGCCGTGAAGCCCGACCGGGTCGCGGACACGCTTCTCCTCGACCACGAGGCGCGCCACCGCCGCCGGGTCGCGATGACCGCCGAGGGCGGGCTCGCCTTCCTGCTCGACCTCGACCGGGCGACCGCGCTCGACGACGGCGACGCCGTCAAGCTGGAGGATGGCCGGCTCATCCAGGTCAAGGCCGCGCCCGAGCGGCTGATCGAGATCCGGACCGACAACCCTTTGCGGCTGATGAAGGTCGGCTGGCACCTCGGCAACCGCCACGTCGCGACCGAGATCGGCGCGGACGTGCTCCATATCGGGTTCGACCACGTGCTCCTCGAGATGGTGCGCGGGCTCGGCGCGACGGCGCGCGAGGTCGAACGGCCGTTCCGCCCCGAGCGCGGCGCCTACGAGGGCGGGCACGAGGGTCACGATCATGGCCACCACGGTCACGCATCTCACGCGCACGATCACGGATCGCATGGGCACGACCATCACGCGCACGATCACGGGCATGCTCACGCGTCCGCGACGAGCGCGGCGTCCTGCGGCTGCGGGCACGACCATCATGCTCATGCCCAAGCCCATGCCCCCGCTGAGGGTCATGCGCACGACCATGGATCGCACGACCACGCCCACGGTCACGGTCACGGTCACGATCATGCGCATGATCAAGGGCACGTCCATGCGGAACACGACCACGCCCACCGTGACTGAAGCCGGGCCCGCAGCCCCTGCCGGGCTTGCAGCCCCTGCGAAGCTCGCAGCCTTGTTCTGCTGGTTGTCTCCGGCCTTTCCGGTGGGGGCCTACGCCTACTCGCACGGGCTCGAGTGGGCGGTCGAGGCGGGCGACATCTTGGACGAGGCCGGCCTGCGCGAGTGGCTGCGCGCCATCCTGACGGACGGGTTCGGGCGCAACGACGCGATCCTGCTCGCGGCCGCCTACCGGGCCGCGCGGGACCGCGACCGCGAGGCGCTGGCCCGGGCGAACGAGCTCGCGCTCGCCTTCGCGCCCGCCGCGGAGCTGCGGCTGGAGACTGCCCAGCAGGGCCGGAGCTTCCTCTCGGCGATCCGGTCCGCCTGGGACGCGCCCGGCCTCGACATGCTGGCGGAGGATCCGGGCGAGGTCGCCTATCCGGTGGCGCTCGGGCTGACGGCCGCCTGCCACGGCGTGGCGCTGGCCACCGTGCTCGACACGTACCTGGCGGCACTCGCGCAGAACCTCGTCTCGGCCGGGATCAGGCTCGCGCCGATCGGTCAGAGCGCGGGGCAGCGCGTGATCGCGGCCCTGCTGCCGGCGTTGCGGCAGGTCGCGGCCGAGGCCGAGGCCGCGTCCCTCGACGATCTCGGCTCGCCCTGCTTCCGCGCCGATCTCGGCTCGTTCCGGCACGAAACCCAGTACACGAGGCTCTTCCGCTCATGAGCACATCGCAGAACGGCCCGCTCCGGGTCGGCATCGGCGGACCGGTCGGCTCCGGCAAGACCGCCCTCATGGAGGCGCTCTGCCGCGCCTTCCGCGACCGCTACGACCTCTGCGCGATCACGAACGACATCTACACGAAGGAGGATGCGCGCCTCTTGACGGTCGCGGGCGCGCTGCCGGTCGAGCGCATCCTCGGCGTCGAGACGGGCGGGTGCCCGCACACCGCCATCCGGGAGGACGCGTCGATGAACCTCGCGGCCATCGCCGACATGCGCCGCGCCTTTCCGGACCTCGATCTCGTGCTGATCGAATCCGGCGGCGACAACCTCGCGGCGACCTTCTCGCCCGAGCTCGCGGACATCACGATCTACGTCATCGATGTCGCGGGCGGGGAGAAGATCCCCCGCAAGGGCGGCCCCGGCATCACGCGCTCGGACCTTCTCGTCATCAACAAGATCGACCTCGCGCCCTTCGTGGGTGCCGATCTCGAGATCATGGAGGCGGACACGCGGCGCATGCGGGGGGCGCGGCCCTACGTGTTCACCAACATGAAGGACGGGACGGGGGTCGACGTCGTGTCGTCCTTCGTGGAGCGCGCGGGCGGGCTCGCGGCGGCGCCCTAGCCTGCCGCCGTCTGGCCCAATGCGCGCCCGTAGACGCCCGCGTAGCCGGAGGCCGAGCGGGTCCAGCGGAAGTTCTGGGTCATCGCGGCGCGGCGCATCGTGTTCAACTGCTTGCGCGACTTGAACGCGTCGACCGCGCGGTAGACGGCGCCGAGCAGGGCCGCGAGCGAGGGATCGCGGAACAGGAAACCCGTGACGCCGTCCTCGATCGTGTCCGCGAGGCCGCCCGTCTCGCGCGCGATGGGCAGCGAGCCGAAGCTCTGCGCGTACATCTGGCTGAGCCCGCAGGGCTCGAAGCGCGAGGGCATCAGCAGGAAGTCGCTGCCCGCGAACATGCGGCGCGCCTGCCCCTCCTCGAAGCCGATCCGCACGCCGACCTGACCCGGATAGCGTTGCGCGAGGATCTCCAACGCAGTTTCCAGCCGCTCCTCGCCGCGTCCGGTCACGACGACTTGGCCGCCCTGGCGCACGATGGTCTCGGTCGACTCGATCGCGAGGTCCATGCCCTTCTGGTGCACGAGCCGCGACACGACCGCGAAGAGCGGGCCGCGCGAGACCGCGAGCCCGAAATCGCGCCGGACGTCGTCCGCGTTGGCGCGCTTGCCCTTCCAGTCGAGATGCGAGAACGGATTGTCGAGATGACCGTCGGTGCGCGGATCCCAGCTCTCGTCGATGCCGTTCAGGATGCCGGTCAGCCGGCCCTCGTCCGCGCGGCGGCGGAGCAGGCCGTCGAGGCCGCAGCCGAATTCCGGTGTCGTGATCTCCTGCGCGTAGGTCTCCGACACGGTCGTCACGTGCGAGGCGTACTGGATGCCGGCCTTGAGGAAGGACAGCTTGCCGTAGAACTCGACCCCGTCGATCTGGAACGCGTTGTCCGGCACGCCGAGCGAGGGCAGCCGGGTGCGATCGAACAGGCCCTGGTAGGCGAGGTTGTGGATCGTCAGCACGCTCGGCACGGTGGATCCCGCCCAGGCGAGATATGCTGATGCGAGCGAGGAGGGCCAGTCGTTGAGGTGCAGCAGGTCCGGCTGCCAGCCGAGATCGTCGAGACCGCCGGCGAGCTGCGCCGCCGCGAGCCCAAGGCGCGCGAAGCGCAGGTCGTTGTCGATCCAGTCGAGGCCGTTCGCGTCGCCGTAGGGCGATCCCTCCCGGTCGTACAGGTCGGGGCAGAGGATGACGTAGATCGTGAGGCCGTCCGGGCTGTCGATCTGGCCGAGCTCGCAGGCCGGAAGACCATGAGAGGCCGCGAGGCGGGCCACGACCCGGATCTCGCCTTCGGCCGACGTGACCTGACGATATCCCGGTATCAGCACCCGCACGTCATATTGCTGGCGCAGGCTCCGCGGCAACGCGGCCGATACGTCGCCGAGACCACCGGACTTGA
>CAXUHE010000045.1:9330-21952 GCA_964250725.1 uncultured Enterovirga sp.
TCCGTCATCTCGGATGTCACGTAGAGGATGCGTCGAGTCACCTCGTCGTCGCGGGACGAGGGATCGGATCGGGGCGGGACCAACCGGTCGGCCATGTCGCGATCGGTGATCGCGTCCGCGCGAAGCGGGTGACCGATCATGGCGTTCATGTCCGACGACCCCTCATCTTACACGAACGCCGTGTCGAACCGAAAACCTGTATCGAACGTAAATTCGACCGCATGGTTCCTGAACGCAATCATTCTTGTGCAACGCAGCACAGGTTGCAACCACAATCGTTAACCATTCACCACCAACACACCTTCATTCGGTCGTAAATGGATTTCGGCGGCCGCCGGCTCGTCGCGGTCAAGGTGGGTGGACACGACGAGGTGAGCGCCGGCTCCGCCTTCCGGGACCGACGCCGTCAGCGGATCTGAGCCGAGGTTCAGGAGCACCGTCACCTCCTGACCGCCCTGCTTGCGCCGGTAGGCGAACAGCGCCCCTTCCGCCGTGACGGGTACGTAATCGCCGATCGACAGCGCGGGCATATCGCGGCGCAGCGCGATGAGCCGCCGGTAGAGGGAGAGGATCGACTCCGGCTCAGCCCCGAGCGCCGCGACGTTGCCCGTCGGGTGGTCGCCCGCGAGCGGCAGCCACGGCTCGACCGTGCTGAAGCCCGCATGGGCCGAGCCGTCCCACTGCATCGGCGTGCGTTCCGGATCACGGTTGAAGCCGAGGCCCGGCTCGTTCTTCTCCCAGGGGTCCTGCACACGGTCCGGCGGGATCTCGACGCGGGCGAGCCCGATCTCGTCGCCGTAATACATGGTGGGCGTGCCGCGCAGCGTCAGCAGCAGCATCGCGGCGACGCGCGCCTGCGCGGCCCCGATGCGGGCCGCGATACGAGGCTGGTCGTGGTTGCCGAGCACCCAGTTCGGCCAGCCGCCGGCCGGGATCGCGGCGTCGTACTCGTCGACCAGCTTCGCGATGGCACGCGCGTTCCAGGCCGTCTGGATGAGCTGGAAATTGAAGGGGAGGTGCGCCCCCGAGAGATCCTTGCCGTAATAGGTCACGAGCCGCTCTGTCGGCAGGTAGATCTCGCCGATCAGCACGCGCTCCGAATAGGCGTCGAGCACGCTCCGCATTCCCGCGATGACGCCGTGCACCTCGGGCTGATCCGTCGAGTAGACCTGGAGCAGGCTGTCGATCTCCGGGCGGCCCGCATGCCAGGCCGGGTTCGGCGGGTTGTCGCGAAACTGCGCGTCCTTGATCAGGTGCCAGATCACGTCGACCCGGAACCCGTCGACCCCGCGGTCGAGCCAGAAGCGCAGCACGTCGTGCATCGCCGCGCGTACGTCGGGGTTGCGCCAGTTGAGGTCCGGCTGCTCCACCAGGAAGGCGTGGTAGTAGAACTGGCCCGTCGCGTCGTCCCAGGTCCAGGCGCTGCCGCCGAAGTTCGACACCCAGTTGTTCGGGACCGAACCGTCCGGTTTCGCGTCACGCCACAGATACCAGTCCCGCTTCGGGCTGGTTCGCGAGGATCGGCTCTCGATGAACCAGGGATGCTGGTCGGAGGTGTGGTTCGGCACGAAGTCGAGGATCACCTTGAGGCCGCGCCCATGCGCCTCGGCGATCAGAGCGTCGAAATCGTCGAGCGTGCCGAAGAGCGGGTGAATGCCGCAGTAGTCGGAGACGTCGTAGCCGAAATCCGCCATGGGCGAGGCGTAGATCGGGGAGATCCAGATCGCGTCGACACCGAGTTCCCGGACGTAGTCGAGCCGCATGGCGATCCCCTTGAGATCGCCGACGCCGTCGCCGTTCGAGTCCTGAAACGACCGGGGATAGATCTGGTAGACGATGCCCTTCTTCCACCATGTCTGCGCAGGCATCGGCTCTCCTCGGGCGACCGTCGCGCCCTGCAAGGGCGATGTGCGCCCCATACGGGCGAACCCCATTCGAAGTCGCGGAAGCGTGTCGGAGTTCCGGACGCCGTCGGAACTTCGGACTCGGGTTCCTGTTCTCACACGCTGACCAGGGAGACCGTGTTTGGAAGCGACGTCGGGCGTCGATCGATCTACGTTCGTGGGGACGACACTCGTCGAGGGCGGGGCATCGGTCACGGTCTGGGCGCCGGAGCGCGAGCGGGTCTCGGTCGTGCTCGAGGACGGTCGCGAACACGAACTTGCTCGCGCCTCCGACGGCCGCTTCGCCGGGATCGTGCCAGGCCTGGGCGGCGGCGACACCTATCGCTATCGGCTGGACTCGGACGAGCAGCTGTATCCCGACCCCGCCTCGCGGTTCCAGCCGGAAGGCCCGCACGGCCCCTCCGAGATCGTCGACCCGAGGGCATTCGCGTGGACCGACCGGGATTGGCCCGGCATCCGGCTCGAGGGCCAGGTCATCTACGAGATGCATGTCGGCACCTTCACGCCGGCCGGCACCTGGGCGGCCGCACGTGAGAAGCTGGCCTTCCTGAAGGACGTCGGCGTCACCCTCATCGAGATGATGCCGGTGGCGGATTTCGCGGGGACGTTCGGCTGGGGGTACGACGGCGTGAACCTGTTCGCGCCGACCCGGCTCTACGGCCGTCCCGACGACCTGCGGGCCTTCGTGGACGCCGCCCACGCGACCGGCCTCGGGGTGATCCTCGACGTCGTGTACAACCACTTCGGGCCGGACGGGAATTATGTCGGCTGCTTTGCGAAGGATTATGTCAGCACCCGCTACGCGACGGAGTGGGGCGAGGCGATCAACTTCGACGGCCCGAGCAGCTTGGCCGTCCGCTCCTTCTTCGTCCAGAACGCGGTATCCTGGATCGAGGAGTACCATTTCGACGGCCTTCGACTGGACGCGACACAAGCCATCTTCGATTCCTCCCCGATGCATATCCTGCAGGAGATCGGCCTCGCGGCCCGGGCGGCAGCCGGCTCGCGCGGCATCGTCATCGTGGCGGAGAACGAGCCGCAGCACACCCGCCTCGTGCGGCCGGTCGCGGAGGGCGGGTACGGGCTCGACGCGCTGTGGAACGACGATCTCCACCATTCCGCCATGGTGGCGCTGACGGGGCGCGCCGAGGCCTATTACGAGGATCATCACGGGACGCCGCAGGAGTTCATCTCGGCTGCGAAATACGGGTACCTGTTCCAGGGCCAGATGTACGGGCATCAGGGCAAGCCCCGCGGTACGCCCGGGCTGGATTGCCCGCCCCAGGCTTTCGTGACCTTCACTCAGAATCACGACCAGGTGGCGAACTCCGGTAAGGGCCTTCGCTTGCACGCGCTCGGGCATCCGGGCCAGGCACGGGCTCTGACGGCCCTCACACTTCTGATGCCCGGCACGCCGATGCTGTTCCAGGGCCAGGAGTTCTGGGCGACGACCCCCTTCCTGTATTTCGCGGATCACGGCGCGGAACTCGCCGCGCTCGTGCGCGAGGGACGCACAGCCTCCCTCGCACAATTCCAGAGCGTATCGGGCGACGCCACGCTTCGCGCGCGCCTCCCCGAGCCGGCCGCCGAGACCACGATGCGGCGCTGCGTGCTGGACTGGGACGAGGCCCGGACGCGCGGCTTCGCGATCGACCTCCACCGGGACCTGCTGCACCTGAGACGAACGGACCCGGTCTTCTCGTGTCAGGCGCGGGGGCGGCTCGACGGTGCGGTGATCGGGGCGGATGCCTTCGTGCTGCGCTTCTTCGGAGGAGAGATCGGTGACCGCCTCCTGCTGGTCAATCTCGGGCGCGACCTCGTCCGACGAAGCATAGGCGAGCCGCTTCTGGCGCCGAGGGCAGATCGCCGGTGGTGGCTACTCTGGTCGAGCGAGGATGTCCGCTACGAGGGACATGGAACGCCAGAGATCGACGGTGCCGGAGGATGGCGCATCCCGGCGCATGCCGCGATCGTACTCGCATCGTAGAAGCGAGGCTGTCATTCGTTCAATAGAGCCAAGATCCGCGGCCGATCTAATAACGTGTGCATCCGGCTGCGACCATCGCGTGACTTGACACACATGAGTCGCGGCGGCATCCACAAATCAGCAACCCCATCTCGGAAGTTTTAGATCTTGGACAACGATCAATCCAACCTTGACACGAATTTCGTCGAACTGACAGCGGAAGTCGTCGCCGCCTATGTCATGCACAACTCGGTTCACAAAGGCGACATGCCTGATCTGATCGCGTCGGTGCACGCATCGCTGACCACGCTCGGCCAGCCGAAGCCTGCACCCGAGGCGGAACGTCCCGTTCCGGCCGTATCGATCAAGAAGTCGGTCAACCCCGATTACCTGATCAGCCTGGAGGACGGGCAGCGCTACAAGTCGCTCAAGCGCCACCTGAGCGGGCGCGGGCTGACGCCTGAGCAGTACCGGGAGAAATGGGGCCTCTCGCCCGATTACCCGATGGTGGCACCGAACTACGCGAAGCAGCGCTCCGATCTCGCGAAGTCGATGGGTCTCGGCCGTCAGCGGCGCAAGGACGATGCCGTCGAGGCCGTCGAGACACCGGTCGAAGAACAGCCGAAAACCAAGCGGACACGCGCGGCCAGCTGATACCGACGAGCGGCCGCCGCCCCGGGGGCGGCCGCCGCCTGGGGGCGATCGGCCGCTTGTCACGCGGTTGCGAGAACGTCGATCGTCGTGTCGCAGGCCGGCCCTCGCGCCAGCCGCTTGGCCAGCGCCGGCAGGAGCGTCTCGGCTTCGCCGGCGAGCGTCCAGGGCGGATTGACCACGACGATCCCGCACCCGTTGAGACGAGTTCTCACGCGCGGGTCGTCGACCAGGATCTCGAGGCGCAGCACCTCGCGCGGCACGGCCTTCCCCAGGATGCGCGCGAAGGCGTCGATCTCGGGTCTGCCCTTGATCGGATACCAGAGCGCCACGGTGCCGGTCGGCCATCTCGCCACGAGGCGCGCCAACCGGTCCGGCAGCCGGAGGAGTTCGTCCGGCTCCTCATAGGGCGGATCGATGAGCACGAGGCCGCGCCGCTCCTTCGGAGGCACAAGACCCGGAAGCACCGTCCAGCCATCGCTGGCGAACACCTTCATGTTGCGCACGGAATGGAAGCGCTCGACGAGCAGCGCCGCGTCGTCCGGATGCTTTTCGAGCAGAACCGCGCGGTCGTCGCGGCGCAGCATCTCGCGGATGATCGCGGGCGACCCCGGATAGGTGGTCTCGCCGTATCGCGCCCGGGTTTCGGCCAGAACGGTGCGGTAGGGTGCGAGCAGCGCCTCGACCTCGGGCGTGAACGGCTCGTCCATGCGTCCGACGCCATCGCCCGCTTCCCCGGTCCTCGCCGCCTCGTCGCCTCCGAGATCGTAGCGCCCGATCCCCGCATGGGTGTCGATGACGCGGAACGGCGCCTCCTTGCGGGCGAGGTGGACGAGGATGCGCACGAGGAGCGCGTGCTTCATCACGTCCGCGAAGTTGCCGGCGTGGAAGGCGTGGCGGTAGTTCACGCGACGCGATCGAGGAACGCGCTCAGGCTGGACCCTCGCGGATCGAGCCGCTCCATCGCGGCAGGCAGCCGGATGCGCTGGTCCGAGCCGACATAGTGGGTCGCTCCCGCGGCGATCGCGGTCACGACATGGATGGGGTCGGGCAGGAAGTTGCGTTTCTGCTCGTCCGGACCGGGCTTCGCGGGGTGAGCCCGAGCGCGGTACGCGACGCTCTCGATCAGGATGTCGCGCGTGATCGGCCGAAGGTCGAGTGCGCTGCCTTGCGTGCCGAGCAAAGCGAGGTAGGCGCGCATCAGGCCGTCATCGCCTTGACGCGAGGGCTCCACGAGGACCTCTGCAAGCGTCAACTCACTCGTGATCCCGATCAATCGTCGTGATCGGACGAGCTCGAAGAGTCGGCGACACTGAGCGCCAATATCCGTCTCCTCGCGCTTCTGTTCCATGGCATAGATGAAGATGTTCGCATCGATGTAGGCGCGATGCATCTCAGTCACGGAACTGCCATTCATCCCGAAGAGCGTTCAGGTCCGCGTCGATCTGATCGGCAGTCCGCCGAGGCGACTTGTCCGCGAGCGCGAAGATCTCCTCCAGCGTCATCTCCGGTTCACCATTCGACGCGTCCTCCTCCACCTCGACCGACACCGTCACGCGAGCGTCGAGCTGGAGCCCGGCCCTGAGGTCCTCCGGCAGGAGGGCGGCCGGGTAGTGCTCGCGGACGATCCTGTTCATCACGACATCTCCTTCGGGCTCCTCACGTCTAAGCCATGCTCTTCCTCGGGTCGAACGCGTCGCGCACCGCCTCGCCGGCGAAGATGAGGAGGCTCAGCATGATGGCGATCACCGCGAAGCCCGAGAGGCCGAGCCAGGGCGCCTGGAGGTTCGCCTTGCCCTGCGCCAGGAGTTCGCCGAGCGAGGGGGAGCCCGGCGGCAGGCCGAAGCCGAGGAAGTCGAGCGAGGTCAGGGTCGAGATCGAGCCGTTCAGGTTGAACGGCAGGAAGGTCAGCGTCGCGACCATCGCGTTCGGCAGGAGGTGGCGCCACATGATGCGGGCGTTCGACAGCCCGAGCGCGCGCGCCGCCCGCACGTACTCGAAGTTGCGCCCGCGCAGGAACTCCGCCCGCACGACGCCGACGAGCGACACCCACTCGAAGAGGAGCAGGATGCCGAGCAGCACGAAGAAGCTCGGCGTGATGATCGAGGAGATGATGATCAGGAGGTAGAGCGAGGGCAGCGAGGTCCAGACCTCGATGAAGCGCTGCATCAGGAGGTCGGTCCAGCCGCCGAAATAGCCCTGGACCGCGCCGGCCAGCACCCCGATCGCGGAGGAGATCGTGGCCAGGATCAGCCCGAACACGACCGAGAGCCGGAACCCGTAGATGAGGCGGGCGACGACGTCGCGGCCCTGGTCGTCGGTGCCGAGCCAGTTGCGCTCGAGCCCGCGGCACGCCTGGCCCGGTGGCGGTGCGGGGCCGCGCTTCTCCGCGATCGGCCGGCACTGCGCGTCCGTGAGCCGCCAAGTCGGCGGGGACGGCGCGGGCGTCGGCAGGTCGAGGTTGCGCGTATCGTGGGAAAAGCGGATCGGCGGCCAGATGGCCCATCCGTTCTCCGCGATCTCCTTCACGATGACCGGGTCGCGATAGTCGGTGACCGCCAGGAAGCCGCCGAACTTCTCCTCCGGGTAGTCGACCGCGATGGGATAGATCAGCTCGCCCTTGTAGCTCGCGACGATTGGCCGGTCCCCCGCGATGAACTCGGCGAAAAGGCTCGCGGCGAACAGGACGAGGAAGATCACGCACGACCAGTAGCCGCGCCGGTTCGCCTTGAAGTTCTGCCAGCGCCGCCGGTTGATGGGCGAGAGGCGGACATAGCCCTCGCGCGGCAGCGGCGGCGCGAGCGGCGACTGCGCGGGCGAGACCACGGGCACGCGGTCGAGCTCGGGCAGGGTGGCGGCGTCGGACACGCTCACGCCTCCCGGGTCTCGAAATCGATGCGCGGGTCGATCCAGGTATACGTCAGGTCCGACAGGAGGTTCACCACGAGGCCGAGCAGCGAGAAGATGTAGAGGTTCGCGAACACGACCGGGTAGTCGCGGTTCACGATCGACTCGAAGGAGAGAAGCCCGAGCCCGTCGAGCGAGAAGATCGTCTCGATGAGGAGCGAGCCCGCGAAGAAGGCCGAGATGAAGGCGCCCGGGAAGCCCGCCACCACGATCAGCATGGCGTTGCGGAAGACGTGCCCGTAGAGCACGCCACGCTCCGACAGCCCCTTCATGCGCGCGGTGAGCACGTACTGCTTGCGGATCTCGTCGAGGAACGAGTTCTTGGTGAGCAGCGTCGAGGTCGCGAAGGCGCCGAGCGCCATGGCGGTGATCGGCAGCGCGATGTGCCAGGCGTAGTCGAGCGCGCGCGCCCCCCAGGAGAGCTGCGCCCAGTTGTCCGAGGTGAGCCCGCGCAGCGGGAAGACCTGGTAGAACGAGCCGCCCGCGAAGAGCACGATGAGCAGGATGGCGAAGAGGAAGCTCGGGATCGCGTAGCCCACGATCACGACGCCCGACGTCCACACGTCGAAGGCCTGCCCGTCGCTGACCGCCTTGCGGATGCCGAGCGGGATCGACACCGCGTAGGAGAGGAGCGTCATCCACAAGCCGAGCGTGATCGAGACGGGCAGCTTCTCGCGGATGAGCTGCAGCACCGAGACGTCGCGGAAGTAGCTGCGCCCGAAATCGAAGCGCGCGTAGTCCCACAGCATCTTGGCGAAGCGCTCGGGCGCGGGCTTGTCGAAGCCGAACTGCGTCTCGAGCTGCTTGATGAAGGCGGGGTCGAGCCCCTGAGCGCCGCGGTAGCGCGACGAGGAGGCGTCGGCCCCGACCGCGGCACGCGCCGCCCCGAGGTCGCCCCCGCCGCCGGAGATGCGCGAGGTCGCGCCCGCATCCGTGCCCTTCACCTGCGCGAGGATGCGCTCGATCGGCCCGCCCGGCGCGAACTGCACGATGACGAACGAGATCAGCATGATGCCGAACACGGTCGGCACCATGAGGAGGAGGCGTCGCAGGATGTAGGCGGCCATCAGGTCTCCAGGCGGGACGGCGTCACCCGCGCCCGATCCGCGCCGACTTCGCGCGATCGTACCACCATGTGACGGGCGCGCCGAGGTCGTAGCGCGGCGCCGCGTCCGGCCGGCCGTACACGTCCCAATGTGCGATCCGATGCTGGCCCGAGTACCACATCGGCACCCAGTAGCGCCCGGCGCGCAGCACGCGGTCGAGCGCCCGGCAGGCGACCTGGAGGTCGTCGCGGGTCTGGGCGTTCACGATGCGCTCCAGCAATTCGTCGACGACCGGGTCCGCGATCCCGGCGATGTTCTGCGAGCCGCGCGTCGCGGCGGCGCGCGACCCGAAGACCTGCCGCAGCGCCTCGCCGGGCGTCGGCGAGGTCGAGTAGCGCTGCACCGTGAGGTCGAAGTCGAAATCCTCCAGCCGGCGCTGGTACTGCGCGGCATCCACGACCCGGATCGAGGCCGCGATGCCCAGGAGCGCGAGATTGCGCACGAAGGGCTGCGTGTGGGGCTGCAGGGTCGGCTGGAAGTCCAGGAACTCGAAGGCGAGCGGCTCGCCCGAGGGCAGCTTCAGCACCGTCCCGTCCCGTCGGCAGCCCGCCTCGCGCAGGAGCGCGTCGGCGCGGCGCAGCAGCGCGCGGTCCTGGCCCGACCCGTCCGACTCGGGCGGCGAGAACGGCTCGCCGAACACCTCGTCCGGCACCTGGCCGCGCGCGTGCTCCAGGAGGGCGCGTTCCGCCGGCGGGGGCGGCCCCGCCGCCCGCAGTTCCGAGTTCTCGAAATACGAGGCCGTGCGGCGATAGGCGCCGTACATGACGTTCTGGTTGATCCACGCGAAGTCGAAGGCGAGCCCGATAGCCTCGCGGACCCGCGAATCCACGAAGCGCGGGCGGCGCAGGTTGAAGAACCAGCCCTGCATGCCGGAGGGCGTCCCGTCCGGGATCGTGTCGCGACGCACCTTGCCCTCCGCCGCCGCGCCGAACTCGTAGCCCGTCGCCCAGAGCCGCGCGGTGAACTCCTCGCGGAAGGTGAACACGCCCGCCTTGAACGCCTCGAACGCCACCTGCCGGTCGCGGAAATACTCGAAGCGGATCTCGTCGAAATTGTTCTGACCCACGGCGACCGGCAGCCGCTCCGCCCAGTGGTCGGGCACGCGCTCGAACACGATGGAGCGCCCGGCCTCGAAGCGCGCCACCCGGTAGGGGCCGGAGCCCAGCGGCGCGTCGAGTGTCGCGGCGTCGAACTCGCGCGTCGCGTAATAGGTCCGGCTGAAGATCGGCAGGGCCGCCACGATGAGCGGCAGGTCGCGCGAGCGCTCGGGCGCGAAGGTCACGCGCAGCACGTCGTCACCCTCGGCCTGCGCCGAGGTCATCCAGCGCAAGGTCTGCGCGATGCGCGGATGCCCCTTCGCCTTCAGCGTCTCGAACGAGAAGGCGACATCCTGCGCGGTGAGCCGCAACCCGTCGTGGAAGCGCGCCTGCGGGCGCATCGCAAACCGGTAGGTCAGCCCGTCGGCGCTGCGCCGCACGCTCGAGGCCGCGAGCCCGTAGAGCGCGTCCGGCTCGTCGAGCGCGCGGGTCATCAGGCTCGTGAAGGTGAGGTCCATCCCGGCCGCGCCGTCACCCTTCAACACGTAGATGTTCAGCGTGTTGAAGGTGT
The DNA here is from genome assembly GCA_964250725.1 of uncultured Enterovirga sp. Lineage (GTDB taxonomy): Bacteria > Pseudomonadota > Alphaproteobacteria > Rhizobiales > Beijerinckiaceae > Enterovirga. The sequence continues at coordinate 19,473 of CAXUHE010000045.1, forward strand.
CGAAGTTCTGGTTGCCCTGCGTGGTGGCGATCTGCGTCGAGAACGATCCGCCCTTCGGGGCGTCCGGGTTCACGTAGGCGAAGTGCGGGAAATCTGCCGCGTAGGCGAGGTCGTCGAAGATCGACAGGCCGTGGCTCTCGACCTCGGCGGCCTGCGTCCGGCTTGGCCGGAGCGCCGCAAGGCCGAGAGCGCCCGCACCGATCAGCAAGCCTCGCCGCGTCTGGCGCGGGACACCTCTCCCCGAGGGGGAGAGGTCGAGTCGGCGCGAGCCGACCGGGTGAGGGGGAAGCGCCCTCTCCGAATCGACCTCGAACCCCCTCACCCTACCCTCTCCCCGCCGGGGAGAGGGTTCCCGCGTTTCGCTCTCGAATGTGTGTGGCCTCACCAACGGCAACCCACCCCTCACCGCGGGGCGCCTGTCTTGGCCGCGAGCGCCTCGTCGTACCACCAGGTCGAGGGGAAGCCGGAGCCGCCGTAATCGGCCTCGCGCGAGGGATGGCCGAAGCGGTTCCAGCGCACCGTGCGGGTGACGCGGGAGGACCATTGCGGCACCACGTAATCGTGCGCCAGCAGCACCCGGTCGAGCGCGCGGGTCGCGGCCACGAGGTCGTCGCGATCCTCCGCGAAGATGATCCTGTCGACCAGCGCGTCGATACCCGGATCCCTGATGCCGATGACGTTGCGCGAGCCCGGGCGGTCAGCGGCCTGCGAGCCCCAATATTCGCGCTGCTCGTTGCCGGGGGAGAGCGATTCCGGCCACAGGCTGGTGGTGATGTCGAAATCGTAGCCGCGCAGGCGGTTCTGGTACTGCGCGGCGTCCACGATCCGAAGATCCGCCCCGATGCCGATCCGCTCGAGGGCCGCCCGGAACGGCAGCACGACGCGCTCCAGGTTCTGGTCGAATTCCAGGAACTCGACACGCAGCGGCGCGCCGGACGCCTTCGCGACGAGCTGCCGCCCCTTGAGTTCGTAGCCCGCCTCGCCGAGCAGCCGCAAAGCCTCGCGCAGGTTCGTGCGCACGGCGTCCGGGTTGCCGTTGACCGGGTTCGTGTAGGGCGTCGTGAAGACCGAGGCCGGAACCTTGTCGCGAAGCGCTTCCAGGATCACGCGCTCGCGGCCCTCCGGCAGGCCGGACGAGGCGAGTTCGGTTCCGAAGAAATAGGAGCTCACGCGCGTGTAGAGCCCGTACATCAGCGTGCGGTTCGTCTCCTCGAAGTCGAAGGCGAGATTGAAGGCGCGCCGGACCCGCTGGTCCTGGAATTGCGGCCGGCGCAGGTTGAACACGAAGCCCTGCATGACCCCGGAGGAGCGGACGGGGAACTCCTCCTTGATCACGCGGCCCTCGGCCACGGCTGGGAAGTCGTAGCCGGTCGACCAGGCGCGCGCGCTGTTCTCGGCCCGGTAATCGTAGCGGTCGCCCTTGAAGCCCTCCACGAGCACGCTGCCGTCGCGGTAGTATTCGAAGCGGATCTCGCGGAAGTTGTGCCGGCCGCGATTTACGTTGAGGTCGCGCGCCCAGTAGCCCGGCACGAGCTCGTAGACCGCGTAGCGTCCCGCCTCGAAGGCTTTCAGCCGGTAGGGCCCGGAGCCGAGCGGCGGCTCCAGCGTCGTCTGCGTCGGGTCGCGGCGCGTGCCGTCCGGCCGCATGCCGGTCCACCAGGCGCGCGACAGGACCGGCATCTCGCCCACGATCTGCGGCAGCTCGCGGTTTCCGGCCTCGGAGAATGTGAAGGTGACCTCGCGCGGGGCCGAGGCCTCGGCCTTGGCGACGTTGTGGTAGTAGAACGCGTAGGTCGGCGAGTTCGCCTTCAGAGTGTCGAAGGTGAACACCACGTCCGCCGGCGTGATCGGCGAGCCGTCCTGGAAGGTCGCGCCCTCGCGCAACCGGTAGGTCACGGAACTGCGGTCCTCGGGGTAGCGCACCGCCTCCGCGATCAGCCCGTACTCAGTCCCGACCTCGTCGTCGGACGGCGTCATCAGCGAGTCGGTCAGAAAGCCGCCGATGCCGGCCTCAAGCTCGCCCTTCACGCCCGCGACGAAGAAGTTGAAGTTGTCGAAGGTGCCCTGCTGCCCAAGCCGCAGCAGCCCGGCCTTCGGCGCGTCGGGCCGCACGTAGCCGAAATTCGCGAAGCCGGCCTGGTAGCGCGGCGTGCCCATCAGCGAGAGGCCGTGCCGCCATTCGGGCACCGCGGCCGCGGGGTCGGCCGCGGAGGCCGGGCTGGCACGCAGCCCGACCGAGAGGCCGGCCGCCCCCCCGCCGATCAGGAGGTCGCGGCGCCTGAGGCCGTAGGGTGATGGATTCGCGCGATCGGTCATCCTCTCACCCCGCCGCAGGATTGTGTCGGCTTTGCGAGCGAGTCGGTGCGGCCGACGTTCGTCGGGGGTGAGGGCATCCGAAGCTGGCGCGGGGATCCCTCTCCCCGAGGGGGAGAGGGCAGGGTGAGGGGGAAGCGCCCTCTCCGGACAGCGCGCTTCCCCCT
>CAXUHE010000046.1:0-974 GCA_964250725.1 uncultured Enterovirga sp.
ATCACGGTTGCGGTCTCGTCCGCGCCCTCGCGCTCGACCAGCGTGTAGAGCGCGTCCTGGGGGGCGAGGCTCTCGATCATGGCCCGGTCGCCGGGCATGAGGCCGACGCCCAGGATGCCGAACTGGAGCGCCGCGGGGTCGAGCTCCATCAGCTCGTGCGTGTAGCGGGCCATGTGGGCGCGGTGGAAGCCACCGAGCCCGAGATGCACGATGCCGCGCCGGACGCGCGCCGGGTCGTAGGCCGGCCGCATCACCTCGGGCGGAAGGTTCGCCAGGTTGGCGCGGCTGAGATCGATCGGCGCTCTCTCGTCGTTCACGGCTTCCACCCCTGTCTGTCCAGCCTCGGCCGACGCGACGCTTGATCAAGCGTCCCCGTTCGCGCGAGATAGCCCGAACGAGCCCGCGCCATAAGCGGGAATTTCGGGAGGACGCCCATGCCGAACCTGTCGCGAGCGCGAGGACGTCGCGCGTCCCCCATCGTGTCCGCCCTGGCGGCGCTCGGGATCGTGTCGGCGGATGCGAGCCTCCACGGGGCCGCCGCGAAGGTCGTCCGGATCGTCGTCGACCAGACGACGCCCTTGAAGGACGCGTCCGAGCCGTCGACCCCCTACGAGACTCTGCGCGGCCGCGCCTTCGGCGAGCTCGATCCGGGCGATCCCGCGAACGCCCTCGTGACGGACCTGAAGCTCGCGCCGCGCAACGCCGCCGGCCAGGTCGAGTACGTGGCGGTCTTCGAGCTGACGAAGCCGGTCGACATGGGGCAGGCGAGCGGGCTCCTCTGGTACGATCTCGTCAACCGCGGCACGCAGGTGGAACTCGGCGAGGGTGCGGTGCGCCCTTGGGCCTACGGGCACGTCCACCTCGTCAGCGGCTGGCAGGGCGACCTCGCCCAAGGGCCGAAGAACGTCGCGATCCAGGTCCCGGTCGCCCGGCAGCCCGACGGGTCGCCCGTCACGGGCGTGGTGCTGGCGCGT
>CAXUHE010000046.1:984-20813 GCA_964250725.1 uncultured Enterovirga sp.
CGGATTCGAAGCCCGGCACCACGACCCGCCCCCTCGCCTTCCTGGCGAACGCGATTCCCTACGATGCCGCCTCGCCGGATACCGCGAAGGCGCATCTCGTGGCGAAGTCGTCGGAGACGCGGGCCGGCGTGGACGGGCCGACCCGCGAGATCGCGCCCGGCGACTTCGCCTTCGCGGATTGCGGCACGAAACCGTTCCCGGGCGAGCCGAACCCGCGCATGCTCTGCCTGCGGGAGGGCTTCGACCCGGCGCTGCTCTACGAACTCAGCTACGAGGCGAAGGACCCGAAGGTGCTCGGCGTCGGGCTCGCGGGTATGCGCGACGTCGCGTCCTTCTTCCGCTACGAGGCGAAGGACCGGGACGGCAACCCGAACCCGGTGGCGGGCCGCGTCGCGAAGGCGGTCGCGCAGGGCATCTCGCAGAGCGGGAACGCGCTGAAGACCTTCCTGGTGCAGGGCTTCAACGCGGACGAGGCGGGCCGGGTCGTGTTCGACGGCGCGAACCCGCACATCGCCGGGCGGCTGACTTCGGTCAACGTCCGGTTCGGACTGCCCAGCGGCTCGGGCACGCTCTACGAGCCCGGCGGCGAGGGCGTCCTGTGGTGGACGCGCTACCGGGACGCGGCGCGCGGCCGGCCGGAGGCGAGCCTGCTCGACCGCTGCACGCAGAGCGCGACATGCCCGAAGATCTTCGAGACCTTCGGGGCGACCGAGTTCAACGCGCGGCTGATGAGCGTCGCGCTGACCGGCACGGACGGCCGCGCCGACCTGCCGCTGCCCGACACCGTGCGGCGCTACTACATGCCCGGCACCACGCATGGCGGCGACCTCCGGGCGGATTTCAGCGCGAAGCCGATCGCCGCGCCGGGCTGCGTGCTCGCCCGCAACCCGAACCCCGAGACGGACACCATGAACGCGCTCCAGCGCGCGCTCGCCGCCTGGGTCATGTCCGGGACGGAGCCGCCCGCGAGCGTCTATCCGCGGCTCGCGGACGGCACCCTCGTGCCCGCCGCGAAGGACGCGATGGGCTTCCCCGACCTGCCGGGCCAGCCGAGCCCGAACGGCATGGCGGTGGGGCTGATGGACTACGATTTCGGGCCGGAGCTCGACTTGAACGGCTTCTCAGGGGTCATCACGAAGCAGCCGCCCGGCATCCGGCAGACCATCCCCGCCATGATGCCGCGGGTGAACGCGGACGGGAACGAGGTCGCGGGGATCGGCTCCGTGCTCCATGGAGCGCCGCTCGGCACCTATACGGGGTGGAACGTCACGGCGGCCGGCTTCTTCAAGGGACAGCCCTGCGGCGGTGGCCTCACGGGCGGGTTCATCCCGTTCGGGCCGACACGGGCGGCCCGGCAGGCGGCGGGCGATCCGCGTCCCTCGCTGGCCGAGCGCTACGGCACCAAGGCCGGCTACGTCTGCGCGGTCCGGGCCGCTGCGACGCGCGAGGTCGAACGTGGCTTCCTGCTCGCGCAGGACGGCGAGCGGCTGCTGCGACATGCGAGCGAGAGCGACGTGCTGGCCGGCATCGAGCCGGGTCCGGACGACGAGACGGTCGCGGCGCGCCTCTGCGCGCGCTGATCTGAGCAGGGCAGGACACATGAAGACGATCGCGGGACTGATCCTCGGCCTCGGGCTCATGGCGGCCGGCGGCGCGCTCGCGCAGAGCCGCCTCGTGCCGCCGGGCGAGCCCGAGCCCGATTGCCGCGCGCCCGTCGGCTTCGACCGCTATCACGAGATGCCGGGCTACCTCCTGCCGAACGCGGCCGGCGCGCGCGTCTGCGTGCCGTTCCTCGTCTCGGTCGCGCGTCCGCCCGCCGGCTACACGGGCGATTACTACATCGACGAGTTCACGGACGCGAAGCTGAAGGAGCGGTGGGCGGCCTGCAAGGCCGACGCCGCCTGCTCGACCCGGCTGAAGCCTCAGCTCGACCGCTGGGTGCCGCCGAACAAGGCGCGCTCGACGCGCGTCACGGGCACAGTCGATCCGGTCGGCAAGATCGAGCCCGAGGGCGAGGTGGACCTTCGCCAGATCCGCCGCCCGGCCTTCTTCGCCAAGGCGCCCTACCGCGAGGCGATCGCGGAGGCCGAGCCGCGCACCTGGATCGTCGAGTTCACGGCACCCCGCGACGCCTTCGAGCGGCTGCGGCTCGGCATGGCGGGCGAGATCAAGCTGCGCGGCTGGTACATGGAGGGTGTGGGCGTGGCGGACGCGGCCGGCGGGCGCACCCGCGCGCTCGTCGTGATGAGCCCCGGTGGCGGCAACCAGCTGACCGCGATCCAGAACCTCGCGGACGCGCCCTACACGGTCGACGCCGCGACGGGGAAGATCACCGAGACCCGCTTCCCGAACGCCACCACCGAGGGCTTCGGCATGGCGCGGTGGCGGCAGATCCTCTACCGGCTGAACCAGGCGGGTTTCGACGTGCTGGCTTACGACCGGCGTGGCGAGGGACTGTCCGGCGGCTTCAGCGACACGAACACGCTGGAGCAGTCCGAGGACATCTTCCGTGCGCTGGAGCAGCTGGAGACGGGTCGCGGCCTGCGTGTCGTGAGCCCGGCGGGTGACGTGCTGGAGGGGCTGGAGGCCGGCGGCAAGCTGCTCGCGGGCCAGCCCGCCCGGCAGATCCCGATCCTGCTCGGGGGCAACTCGCGCGGATCGATGACGACCGGCTGGGCGATGCAGAGGAACTTCGCCGGCGCCTGCACCTACGACCTGCCGGCCGTCGCCTGCGCGCCCCCGAAGGGGTTCTCGAACATCCGGGGCGCGATCATGATCGCGAGCTTCGGCAGCGGGGCGGGCTATCTCGGGGACTCGCCCGACCTCCGGGACCGCAACCTGTTCCTCGGCGGCATGGCGGTCGACAACAACATCGTGTTCTACCCGAACTCCGCGATGCTCGCCGGCATGGACCGCTGGCCCGCGGCCTTCTTCGGCAAGGGCCTGTGGGACCGGGCCGAGAGCCTGGAGGGCACGGTCGCGGCCTATCGGCGGATCCGGGGGCTGAAGGAACTCGTCGTCGAGCGTGGCCCGCACGCGATCGACACCTGGACGCCCGCCATGCTCGACCACCTGGCGGACCGGGTCGTCGCCTTCGGCACGGCGGTGATGCAGGGCAAGACCTCGGTCGAGGGCGAGGCCAGGTGGACCACCATGAAGGACCTCGTGGCGACGAGCCTCGACGATTGGGAGCCGTCGTCACGACCCGCGCAGTGAGTCAGACGAACACGTCGAGCCCGTAGAGCCGGGCCGCGTTGCCGCACAGGATCGCGCGCTGGTCCGCCACCGGCAGGTCGGCCAAGGCCTCGCGGACGAGCCGCAGCGTCTGAGCGTACGACATCGCCTTCCTGGCGACCGGGTAGTCGCTGCCCCACAGGCAGCGCGCGGGTCCGAACACCGCCAGACAGGGCTGCATCACGGCGCGCATGGCCTCCGCGGTCGGCGCGGCCGCGTAGTTCGGCACGTTGGAGAGCTTGAGGTTCACGTTCGGCGCCTCCGCCATCGTGGCGAGCCCGTCCCGCCAGCGCGCGATCCCGGCCTCGTCGCGGTCGATCGGCGAGGAGCAGTGGTTCACCACGATCGGGAGGTCGGGGTGCGCACGGGCGAGGTCCGCGACCGCGTCCGCCTGCCAGGGATACATCAGGAGTTCGAGCAACAGGCCGTGCTCGCGCAGGAGGCCGACGCCGCGCTGCCAGGCCGGGTCCTCCATCGGCACGCGGTCGGCCCATTGCCGGGACGGGTCGGGGTGCCAGCGGATGGTCTGCCTCACGCCCGCGACCCGGGGATGCCGGGCGAGCCGCGCCACGGCCTCGGCCGCGCCGGGCGCCGCGAGATCCGCGCGGGCGACGTAGCGGCCCGCGATCCCGGGACGGCGCGCCAGGCCGTCCAGCCACTCGACCTCCTCGAAAGGGTCGCGCGCCGAGTCCCAGAGCGCCTCGACGACGATCGTGGCGGCGATGTCCTGACCGGCCGCATCCGCCTCGAAATCCGCCGGCAGGTAGTCGCGGTGCAGGTAAGTGAGGTCGCCGAGCGCCGTGACCGAGCCTTGCGGGGTCAGCCAGGGATGGCGACCCATGGCGAGGTCCCACAGGTGGTGGTGGCAATCGATGGCGGGGCCGTCGTAGATCATGTGCCGATGCGGGTGCTCGCACGAGGGACCGCGACACTCGCATCGGCGGGCCGCTCGGTCCACGATCCCAGCCAAGCCGTCACCGTCTCGATGAGCTTCGCGCGGTCGTCCCGCCGCGACAGGAGGTGGTCGGCGTCCTGGAGTTCGACGAGCGAGATCGCGCGCTCCAGGGGCACGGTCGGGAACGCGTCGAAGAGTTGCCCGCGGTAGCTCCAGCGCTCCCGCTCCTCGGTGGTGAACACGGCGAGGATCTTCACCCCCCGGTCGATCGCGGCCGCGAAACACCGGCCGAGCGCGTCGCGGCTCTCGGGCCGGTTCAACTGCCGGTCCATGTACTCGTCCGACGTCTCGTCCTTCGGGGCCGATCCGGGGCGGAACAGCCTGCCATAAACGCGGCTCCGCCCGAGGATCAGGTTGCGCCAGGTGCCCCACATCCTGAGCCGGCCGACCGCGACCGCGATCCGATGGCGCCGGGTCCTGGGGACCTGCGGATCGATCAGCACGACGCCGGCGACCCTGTCGTCCCGCGACGCGAACCGGAGGGACTGGTCGGCCCCGGAGCAGAGGCCGCACAGGACGAATCGCCGGGCCCCCAACCTGTCGCCCAGCTCCCGCAGCACCTGCCCGATATCGGCGAGCGCGCCCTCGCCCGGGTCCGCGCCGTCCAGCGGCGCGCTGTCGCCGATTCCCCGGAAATCGAACCGGACCGCCATCGTTCCCTGGCGGGCGACCGCGCGGCAGAGTTCCACATGCATCCGGTGATGCCCGACCCGGTGCGAGATCCCGGTATTGAGCACGACGAGGACGGGGCGGGTCTCGTCGTGCCCCGCCGTCGGGACCGTCACGATGCCGGCCTTGGTGCCGCCGAAGAGCGCGACCCTTTCCAGGAACTCCGAACTCACAGCCAGCACCCTATCGTGTCGATGGTCGAGACCGGCAGAGCGTAGCCGGGATGACCGTCGAGCCAAGCTGGGGCGTCATCGTTCTCCTGATAGTCGATCGATGGACCCGACCTGTCCGCCATGGATCGCCGTAGGGCGGCCCGGTCCGCCGCGTCGCCGGACGCGACGACCAGCGTGCGCCCGGCGGACGCCCGCAGGATCGGCGCGAGGCCGACCTGTCTCAGCTCGGCCGCGAGCTGCTCGCTCAGTGGGGAACCGACCACCTTCACGATGTCCGGTCCGCACGAGACCGGGCGGTGTCGGGGCCGAAGGCCGACCGGGTCCCGCCACCGCGGGGGCGTCGCGACCGTCGCGTAGGCCGCTCCGTCCACGATCGGGTTCCAGACGACCAGAGAGTCGAGATCGGCGAGGTCGCGCGCGACGTCCGCCGCGAGGTTCGCGCCGATGCGCAGGCCCACGAGGCTGACATGCGGCGCGCCGGACATGCTCAACAGCTCGTCCGCCGCCGTCCGGATGTCGGACCGCCAGCCCTCCAGGTCCACCTCGGCGAAGTCACCGCCCGAGTCCCCGCTCCCGTAATAGTCGAACCGCAGGACGTGGCGCGTGCGGGACAGGGTCTCGGCGAGACGCACCATGGCGCGATGCGCGTGGACGTACTCGGTGCCCCAGGGCTGGCACAGGACGACCGCGCCGGGCAGCGCATCGAGATCGGCGGCAGGCGTGTAGACACCGAAGAGCCGGCGGCGGCTCGACCCGAAGAAGAGAGGCCCCATCACACGGCCCGGTCGAGGTCGCTCATGCTCGCGGCCAGTTGCCGAAGTGTGTTGTAGAAGAAGGACCGCGGGTTCAGTTCGAGACCGGTCTCGGACTTGATGGCCGAGACGGCGCGGACCGACAGCAACGAGTGCCCCCCGATCTCGAAGAAGTTGTCGTTCGCACTGATCGTCTCGATCCCGAGAAGGTCGCGCCAGACGCGCGCGATGGTCCGCTCCAGCTCGGTCGCGGGAGGCTCGTGACCCACTCGCGCGCGCCTCGCGTTCAGGAACGGGTTGGGCAACGCCCCCCGATCGACCTTGCCGTTCGTTGTCCGAGGCAGGGTGTCCAGCGGTACGTAATGCTGGGGGATCATCACGTCCGGCAGGAGAGCCCGCAGATGTTGGCGCAGCTCGCTTCCCGTGACGTCGCCGGAGGGTTCGACCACCATGAAGGCCGCGAGCCGCAGGTCGGATCCGACCTCGAAGGCCGCCACCACGGCATGGCGCACGAGCGGATGCGCGTTCAGCGCTCCCTCGATCTCGGCGAGCTCGATGCGGTGGCCGCGGATCTTCACCTGCCCGTCGCGGCGGCCGAGATAGATGAGCCGCCCCTCGCCGTCGAACCGGGCGAGGTCTCCCGTGCGATAGATCCGCGCCGGACGCCAGGCCGTGTCGATCGTCCGGAAACTCTCGTTCGTGAGGTCGGCACGTCCCCGATACCCGCGCGCGACGCCCTCCCCGCCGATATACAGCTCGCCGGCGACGTCCGGTCCGACGCTGCGCCCGGATTGATCGAGGATGTAGACGGTCGTGTTCGCGATCGGATGTCCGATCGAGATCGGCTTCTCCGGATCGGTGACGCGCTCCGCCGTCGACCAGACCGTCGTCTCGGTCGGGCCGTAGAGGTTCCACAGCTCGCGGACGCGCGGGACGAGGCTGGCGGCCAGATCCTTCGGCAGAGCCTCGCCGCCGCAGAGCGCGCGCAGGTTGGGCTTGCCCGCCCAGCCGCTCTCCACCAGCGACCGCCATATCACCGGCGTCGCCTGCATGACGGTCGCGTCGACCTCGTTCATCAGGACCAGGAGATCGCTGGTCCTCATGATCTCGGCGCGGGACGCGAGGACGAGCCGCGCGCCGACCATCAGCGGCAGCCAGACCTCCAGACCCGCTATGTCGAAGGACAGGGTCGTGATGCCGAGCAGCGTGTCGTGCGGGCCGAGGCCGGGCTCGCGCCGCATCGCCTCCAGGAACGCCACCACGTTGCGATGCTCGACCTCGACGCCCTTGGGCCGCCCGGTCGAGCCCGAGGTGTAGAGGACGTAGGCGAGGTCGCCGGGGCCGACCTCGACCTGGGGCGCCGTGTCCGGCTGCGCCGCGAGCCGGGCGGCGTCGCGGTCGAGCATCAGGATGGGAATGCCGAGCCCCTCGAAGATCGCGCCGTGATCCTGCGTCGTGACGATGCAGGCGGGGCCGGCCTCCGCGAGGGTGTTGCGCAGGCGCTGCATCGGGTGCGCGGGATCCAGCGGCAGGTAGGCGGCGCCGGATTTCAGGATGCCCGCCATGCTGCCCGGCAGGTCCACGATCCGGTCGAGGCAGAAGGCCACGACGTCGCCCGTCGCGACCCCGATCTCGCGCAGCAACCGGGCGAGCCGGTTCCCGAACGCGTCGACGCCCGCGAAGCTGCGCGTTGCACCGCCGGCCGTCACCGCGACACGGTCCGGCGTCAGGCGGGCGCTCTCTTCCAGCAGATGGTGGAGGCAGCGCGCCCGATCATGCTCGAGCGCGACACCCGCGACACCCTTGGGGATGATGCGATCGCTCGGGCTATCGCTCTCGGGCGCGGCACCGTTCTCCTGCCCGTTCGAATGTTCAAGCATGGCCGCGACTTTCCATCCTGATCCTTTCACCTATGACGTTCTTTTCGCAGAAAAGCCTATCGTGCCGGCAGAAAACATATCGCGAGAGTTAACTCCTGAACGCTATCCCGGGCCGCCGCTCCGGGCGAAACATCTGCGCGAGTGAACCCGGGGAGGAGGGACCTCCTTTGAGAACGACATTATCACCGGGATCTGCGCCGAACCAGTCTATGACGGTCTCGAGCGATGCGGTCCTCCCAGAGCTGGATGCGGGCGAGGTCCGTCTCTGGCTCGTCGATCTCGATCGACCCCACTGGTTGGAGGCCGGGTCCCGCGCGGCGCTCGGCGCCGACGAGCGGGAGCGCGCCGAACGGTTCCGCTCGCCTCTCCACCGGAATCGGTTCCTTGCCGGTCGCGCCTACCTCCGGCTGACGATCGGGCGGCATCTCGGCCTCGCTCCGGCCCGGGTGGTGCTGGAACCGGGCGAGTACGGCAAACCTCACCTCGCATCCGTCGCCGACGATGAGAGGCTGTCCTTCAACTTCGCGCATTCGGAGAACATCGCGCTCCTCGGGCTGACGACGAGGCGTGCGATCGGCATCGATCTCGAGCTCGTGCGACCGCTCGCGGATCGCGCCGCGGTACAGCGCACGATTTTCGCCGATCGCGAGATCGCCGAGCTCGACACCCTCCCGGCCTCGCGTCAGCTCGACGCGTTCTTCGCCGCGTGGGTGTGCAAGGAGGCGATCGTGAAGCTGACGGGCGTCGGATTGAGCCAGGATCTGCGAGCCTTCGAGGTCGTGGCCGACCCCGACCTGCGGCCGCGGCTCACGCGCTCGCATGTGCCCGCGACATCACCCGACACTGTGGAGCTGTGGCGCGCGCCGGTTCTCGGGCGCGGCTGGGCCGCGGCGGCGATCTTTCGGGACGGGACCTGCTCGGTCCCGACGTTTCGTGTGATCGACGACCGCGGATCGCCGGACGGGAATTGACGCGAGGAGAGTAGACCCCGTTGATGCCCGCCACAGTTCAGCGAGACGCCAGCTTGGTCGAGATCACCCGTCCCATCCGGATCGCCGTCGATATCGGGGGCACCTTCACGGACCTTCAGGTGCTCGACGGGCGCGACGGTGCCGTCCATGCCTGGAAGACCCCCACCACCCCGCAGGATCCCTCCGAGGGGCTGATGCGCGGCGTCGCCGAGGCGGCGGAGCGGTTCGGCTTCGACCTCGCGGAGGTCGGCCTGCTGCTCCACGGCACGACGATCGCCACGAACGCGGTGCTGGAGCGCCGGCTCGCGCGCGGCGCGCTCCTCGCCACGGCGGGGTTCGAGGACGTGCTGGAGATCACCCGCCACGTCCGGCGCGAGCTCTACCGGCTGGACCCCGACCCGCCGCCCGTCCTCATCCCGCGCGAGCGCCGCTTCGGGGTCGCGGAGCGGATGCGCGCCGACGGGTCGGTCGAGCTGGCGCTGGACGACGCGACCCTGCCGGACCTCGTCGCCCGCCTCGACGAGGCCCAGGCGACCTGCGTGGCGGTCTGCCTGCTGCACGCCTACGCGAACCCGGCGCACGAGCTGCGGCTCCGCGACGCGCTCACGGCCGCGCGGCCGGACCTCGCGGTCTCGCTCTCCTGCGAGATCAGCCCCGAGATCCGCGAATACGAGCGCACCTCGACGACCGTGCTGAACGCGGTGCTGATCCCGATCGTGCGCGCCTATCTCGACCGGCTGGAGGCGCGGCTCGGCGAGGGCGGGTTCTCGCCGACCGTGTTCCTGGTGCAGTCGAATGGCGGGGTCTGCGGCCTGCGCCGGGCGGCCGAGCAGCCGGCCCGGCTGCTGCTCTCCGGCCCCAGCGGCGGGGCGCTCGCGGCCGAGCGGATCGCGCATGTGCTCGACCGTCCGGACCTCGTGGCGGTCGACATGGGGGGCACGTCCTACGACGTGTCGGTCGTGATGGGCGGCCGGCTGTCGATCGTCACCCAGGGCGAGGTGGACCGCCTGCCGGTGCGCCTGCCGATGGTCGAGATGCGCACGATCGGCGCCGGCGGCGGCTCGGTCGCGGCCGTCGATCCCGGCGGACGGCTCACCGTCGGGCCCCGCTCGGCCGGCGCGCGGCCGGGACCCGTCAGCTACGGCCGCGGCGGCACGGAGCCGACCGTGACCGACGCGAACCTGCTGCTCGGCCGGCTCGACGCCTCCTTCTTCCTCGGGGGCACCATGGAACTCGACATGGAAGCCACACGCCAAGCGGTCGCGGCGCAGGTCGCGGCGCCGCTGGGGCTCGGCACCGAGGAGGCCGCGGAGGGCATCCTGCGCGTGACGGACGGGGCGCTGGGTGCGGCCGTGCGCCTCTCGCTCTTCGAGAAGGGGCTCGACCCGCGCGACTTCGCGCTCCTGTCCTTCGGGGGCGCGGGCGGCCTCCACGCGACCGCGGTCGCGGCCGAGGTCGGCATGCGCACCGTCGTCTTCCCCCGCGAGCCCGGCACGCTCTCCGCCGGGGGCATCCTGTTCGGCGATCTCGTCCAGGACGTCTCCCGCACGCAGGTCATGCGGGCGGAGGCCGCCTCCCTGCCCGCCCTCTCCACCCTCATCGCGTCCCTGCGCGAGGAGGCGAGAGCCCGGCTCTCCGTCGATGGAGCGGCGTCGCGCGACGACGCGGTCGAGATCGATGTCAGCGTGGACATGCGCTACCGCGGCCAGGCCTTCGAGCTGGTCACGCCCTGGGGCGACGTCGCGGCCCCGGGCGAGGCCGACCTCGCCCGCCTGCTCGCGGCCTTCCACGAGATCCACCGCCGCCGCTTCTCCTACGCGGACCCGGACGCGGCGGCGGAGATCGTGACGCTCCGGGTCGCGGCGATCGGACGCCTGCCGCGCCGCGAGGCCGCCGACCCGGTCCCGGCCGATCGCCCGGCCCGCAAGGGCACGCGCCGCTGCTGGTCCGGCGGCGCCTGGACCGATGCCGCCGTGTGGGACCGCGAGGCGCTCCGCCCCGCCGACCTCGTCGAGGGGCCGGCGGTCGTGGAGGAGCCGTTCTCCACCCACTGGATCGGCCCGGGCTGGACGGCGAGCCTCGGACCAGCGGGCGCGCTCGTGGCCCACCACGAGGACGCACCGCCTCTCGCCCGCACAAACCTCGGGCCGGTCGAGATCGAGGTGATCCGCAACGCGCTGACCGCAGCCGCGGCCGAGATGGACGTGACCGTCTGGCGCACCAGCCGCTCCACCATCGTGCGGGAGCTGCTCGACTACTCGACCGCGATCTTCGACCCCGACGGCAACAACCTCGCGCAATCGGCCCGCATCCCGAGCCATCTGAACTCGATGAGCCATCTCCTGCGCGAGCTGCTCGACCGGCATGTCGACCTCGCGAGCTGGGGGCCGGACGACGTGGTCATCACGAACGACCCGTATTGCGGCGGCCAGCACCTGCCCGACATCGTGACCTTCAAGCCGGTGTTCCACGAGGGCCGGCGGATCGGGTTCGTGGGGACGCTCTGCCACCATATCGACATGGGCGGGCTCGCGGCCGGGTCCTACGCGGCGACCGCGACCGAGATCTTCCAGGAGGGCCTGCGCATCCCGCCGCTGAAGATCGTGGAGAACGGCGTCATGAACGCCGCGCTCGTCGCGATGATCCGCCAGAACGTCCGCAAGCCGGACCTCGTGATGGGCGACCTGCAGTCGCAGCTCGCGAGCCTGGAGGTCGGCGCGGCCGCGATGCGGCGGCTGGCGGAGCGTTACGGGGCGGACCTCATGATCGAGGCCGCGCGGGCGATCCTCGACGGCAGCGAGGCCGCGATGCGTGCCGCGATCACCCGGATGCCGGACGGGATCTACGAGTTCGAGGACTACCTCGACGACGACGGCCTCGTCCTGGGCGAGCCGATCCGGCTCCACGTGCGCCTCACCATCGCGGGCGACGGGATCGTGGCGGATCTCTCCGGCTCGTCGCCCCAGGCGAAGGGTCCGGTCAACGCGACGCTCGCCTCCTCGGCGGCCTCCGTGCTCTTCGCCGTCATGTCGGCTGGCGACGAGCCGATGGCGATCAATGCCGGGTGCTACCGCCCCGTCCGGATCGTCGCCCCGGAGGGCCTGTGCGTGAACGCGCGCCATCCGGCGCCCGTGGCGCACCGGATCGCGGTCGGGCACCGGCTTCTCAACGCCGTCCACGGCGCGCTGCACGGCGCCGTGCCGGAGCGCATCCCGGCCGCCTATTACGGCAACAGCTACGTGTGCACCTTCCAGACCGTCGCGGCCGACGAGACGCGCGAGGTGCTGGTCGAGATCGAGATCGGCGGGTCCGGCGCCCATCCGTCGAAGGACGGCGTCAGCGCCTTCTCGTCCGGCATGCACAACAACAGCAACATCCCGGTCGAGATGATCGAGAGCGGGATGCCGCTCACCATATCGGGCTACGGGCTCGTGCCGGGCTCGGGCGGCCGGGGCCGCACGAACGGCGGGCTCGGCCTCTACCGCGAGTGGCGGGTCGATGCCCCGAGCTGCACGCTCACCGTCAACATGGACCGCTTCCGCCACCCGCCCTATGGCCTCGCGGGCGGGGAGCCCGGCTCGCTCGGCCGGCTGACGCTCCTGCGGGACGGGATGGAGACCCCGATCGCGCCGAAATCGGACGGCGTGTCCCTGCGCCGGGGCGACCGGGTGCGGCTGGAGACGTCCGGCGGCGGCGGCTTCGGGTCACCCGGCGAGCGCGCGCCCGACGCGATGTGATTCCACTGCGCGCGAAACTGCTCTAAGCTCCCCCAACCGGCGCCGGACCGGGCTCGATCGGCGGGAATCGACGGTGAGGAAGATCGCTGCCGGCGTCGGGCCGAGATACCCGCAGGTCGTGGTGCTGGTCGGCGCGACGGGCGACCTGTCGCGGCGCAAGCTCCTGCCCGGCCTGTTCCACCTCTCGACCGCGGGCTTCATCCCGGCCTGCCGGATCATCGGCGTGTCGCTGGACGCGATCGACGTCGACGGGTTCCGGGCGATCGCGCGCGGCGCGCTCGACCAGTTCTCGACCCGAAAGGTGGACGAGGCGGACTGGACGCAGTTCGCGCAGAACCTCGACTACGTCTCGATGGCGGACGGACCCGAGACGCTGGCTGCGGCCGTGCGGCGCGCGGAGGAGGCGTTCGGCGAGAGCCGGCGCGTGCACTACCTCAGCGTGCCCCCGAACGCGGCGCTCCCGGCCGTGCGGCTGCTCGCGGAGGCGGATCTCGTCGAGCGCTCGCGGGTCATCATGGAGAAGCCCTTCGGGGTCGACCTCGCGAGCGCGGTCTCGCTCAACGCGCGGCTGCACGAGGTCTTCGCCGAGGAGCAGATCTTCCGCATCGACCATTTCCTCGGCAAGGAGCCGGCGCAGAACATCCTGGCGTTCCGCTTCGCGAACGGCCTGTTCGAGCCGATCTGGAACCGCAACTTCATCGACCACGTGCAGATCGACGTGCCGGAGACGCTGGGGCTCGGCCGGCGCTCCGCCTTCTACGAATCGACCGGCGCCTACAGGGACATGGTGGTGACCCACCTGTTCCAGATCCTCGGCTTCATGGCGATGGAGCCCCCGACCTCGCTCGAGCCGGTGCCGATCAGCGAGGAGAAGAACAAGGTCTTCCGCTCCATGCTGCCGATCGAGCCGCGCGACGTCGTGCGCGGGCAGTATACCGGCTACCGCCAGGAGGAAGGCGTCGACCCCGAATCCGACGTCGAGACCTTCATCGCGCTCAAATGCTCGATCGACAACTGGCGCTGGGCCGGCGTGCCATTCTTCCTGCGCACCGGCAAGCGGCTGGCGGAGGGCCAGCGCATCATCTCGATCGCGTTCCGCGAGCCGCCGAAGAGCATGTTCCCGGTGGGCTCGGGCGTCGGCGCGCAGGGGCCGGACCACCTGACCTTCGACCTCGCGGACGCCTCCAAGATGTCGCTCTCCTTCTACGGCAAGCGGCCCGGGCCCGGCATGCGGCTCGACAAGCTCTCCCTCCAGTTCGCGATGCACGATACCGGGCTCATCGGCGACGTGCTGGAGGCCTACGAGCGGCTGATCCTCGATGCGATGCGGGGCGACCACACCCTGTTCACGACCGCCGAGGGGATCGAGCGCCTGTGGCAGGTCTCGACGCCGCTGATCGAGGCGCCGCCCCCGGTGCGCCTCTACGAGCCGGGCTCCTGGGGGCCGAAATCGATCCACCAGCTCGTCGCGCCCCACGCCTGGCGGCTGCCCTTCGAGCGCGCCTGGCGTTCCCCGACCGGCGGGAGCTGACCCACCCGCCTCACACGAGGCGGCGCGCCTCGACGAAGCGCTCGAAGGCTGCCAGCGTCTCGGCGCTGACGTGGTGCTCGATGCCCTCGGCGTCGATGCGGGCGGTCGCGGCGCTGACGCCGAGCGCCACCAGGAACGCCTCCACGACATGGTGCCGGCGCCGGCTCGCCTCTGCGAGCTCGCGCCCGGTCTCGGTGAGGAACACGCCGCGATAGGGGCGCTGCGACACGAGCCCGTCCTCGACGAGCCGCTTCAGCATCTTGGCGACGGTCGGCTGCGAGACGCCGAGGCGGGCCGCGATGTCGACCTGGCGCGCCTCGTTCCCGTCCTCGATGAGGTCGGCGATGAGCTCGACGTAATCCTCGACGAGCGCGCCCCGGCGCGCCTCCCGCACGTGGCGGAACGCCTCCGAATGCAGCTCGGCCTCGGGCAGGACCCTGTCGTTTCGCGAGACGCGCGCGGCCACTCGACGTCTCCGATCGACCGGACCGGCCACGACGCGCGATCCCAAACCCGGCGACGATTGTATCACCGCGTCTGGGTTTGTCGAAAGCCGTGATGCGACAAGTGATCCATGCACGACAAAGGCTTGGCAGAACAATATTGCCGATTGCATATTGTTGAGATCCGGCTACGTTCGGAACGATCGCGTCGGGTTCGGAGATGACCATGTCCGAGGGACAAGCCGCTCTCAAGCCCCGGGAGGACTGGACGTTCGCGGGCGCGGACGAGGATGCCCAGCCGAGCCTGCCCGAGGTGAACGGCACCGTCCGCGTGCCGAGCGGCGGGCCATGGCTGCGCCGGCTCTTCGCCTTCATGGGCCCCGGCTACATGGTGTCGGTCGGCTACATGGACCCCGGCAACTGGGCGACCGACCTCGCGGGCGGGGCGCAGTTCGGCTACACGCTGCTCTGCGTCATCCTCCTGTCGAACCTGATGGCGATCCTGCTCCAGGCGCTGTCCGCCCGGCTCGGCATCGCGACGGGGCGCGACCTCGCGCAGGCCTGCCGGGACAGCTACTCGAAGCCCGTCAACCTCCTGCTCTGGCTCGCCTGCGAGGTCGCGATCGTCGCGTGCGACCTCGCCGAGGTGATCGGGACCGCGATCGCGCTGAAGCTGCTGTTCGGCATCCCGCTGGTCGGCGGCGCGCTCATCGCGGCGCTCGACGCCGTCCTGCTCCTCGTCCTGATGAACAAGGGCTTCCGCTTCCTCGAAGCCTTCGTGATCGCGCTGCTCGTCGTGATCGCGACCTGCTTCGCGGTCCAGATCGCGGCCGCGTCGCCGCCGATCGGGGACGTCCTGCGGGGGTTCATCCCCTCCCCCGAGATCGCGACCAACAAGGAGATGCTCTACGTGGCGATCGGCATCCTCGGCGCGACCGTCATGCCGCACAACCTCTACCTGCACTCCTCGATCGTGCAGACCCGCGCCTACGAGCGGAGCGAGACGGGGCGACGGGACGCGATCACCTGGGCGACGGCGGACTCGACCATCGCGCTCATGCTGGCGCTCTTCGTCAACGCGGCGATCCTGGTGCTCGCGGCGGCGGCCTTCCACACGAGCGGGCACGCGGACGTGGCCGAGATCGGGCAGGCCTTCGAGCTGCTATCACCCGTCCTCGGGCTCGGCATCGCGTCGACCCTGTTCGCGGTCGCGCTCCTCGCGTCCGGCCTCAACTCGACCGTGACCGCGACGCTCGCGGGCCAGATCGTCATGGAGGGCTTCCTGAGGCTTCGGATCCCGCCCTGGGCGCGCCGCCTCATCACGCGCGGCATCGCGATCGTGCCGGTCGTCGTCGTGACGGCGCTCTACGGCGAGAGCGGGACCGCGAGGCTCCTCGTGTTCAGCCAGGTGGTGCTGTCGATGCAGCTCCCCTTCGCGGTCATCCCGCTCGTGCGCTTCGTGTCGGACGCCAAGACGATGGGCGTGTTCACGATCCCCCGCTGGGCCGCGGGTCTCTCCTGGGTCGTCGCCGGGATCATCCTCGTCCTGAACGCGAAGCTCCTGCTCGACGTGCTGACGGGCTGAGAGGCGGACTGACCTCTCGGCTCGCTTCTCGCATACGGCTTGCGAGATGCCTGGCTTGAGCCGTCGCGAGAGAACCGGAACCATGAGCACCCTACCCGTACGCGCCGGAGACTTCCCCGACATCTCGGATCTCCCGGTCGCCCGGACGCTGCATTGGGGCCGCTGGATCGCCGCCGCGCTGATCTTGGGCGTACTCGGGCTGATCGGCCGCGCCTTCGCGGAGGGGCAGATCGAGTGGGCCTATGTCGGACGCTTCCTCACCGTGCCGGTCATCCTCGCCGGGATCGTCAACACGATGATCATGGCAGTGCTCGCCATGGCGCTCGGCATCGTGCTCGGAGTCGTCGTGGCGATCATGCGGCTCTCGCCGAACCCCGTGCTGAAAACGGTGGCGGCGGGTTACACGTGGCTCTTCCGCGGGCTGCCGACGATCCTGCAACTCCTGCTCTGGTTCAATCTCGCGCTGGTCTTCCCGGTGATCGGCATCCCGGGGATCTGGTCGGGCCGGGCCGTCGACCTGATCACGCCCTTCGTGGCGGCGCTCCTCGGCCTTGGCATCAACCAGGGCGCCTATACGTCCGAGGTGGTGCGCGCCGGCCTCCTGTCGGTCGATGCCGGCCAGTACGAGGCGGCCGAAGCCATCGGCATGAGCCGTCTCAAGGCCTTGCGGCGGATCATCCTGCCCCAGGCCATGCGGGTCGTGCTGCCGCCGATCGGGAACGAGTTCATCGGGCTCGTGAAGGCGACCTCGCTCGCCAGCGTGATCCAGTACCCGGAGGTGCTGCACGCCGCGGAGAACATCTACTACGCCAATTCCCGCGTGATCGAGCTGCTCATCGTGGCCGGGCTCTGGTACCTCCTGGTCGTCTCGGTCCTGACGCCCGTCCAGATGCTGGTCGAGCGCTATTTCGCGCGTGGCGCCGCGAGGGCCGGGCGATGACCCGCCCCCTCGTCGCCGTCCGTCGCGCGGTCAAGATGTTCGGGGATCACGCGGCGCTGAAGGACATCTCCCTCGACGTGCGGCCGGGCGAGGTGCTCTGCCTCATCGGGGCATCCGGCTCGGGCAAGACGACGCTGCTGCGCTGCGTCAACCAGCTCGCGCGCCTGGATAGCGGCGGCATCTGGCTCGACGGCGAGCTGCTCGGGGTGCGCGAGCAGGGCGGCAGGCTCCATCAGCTGTCCGACGCCGACGTGGCGAAGCAGCGCGCCAAGACCGGCATGGTCTTCCAGCGCTTCAACCTGTTCCCGCACAAGACGGCGCTCGACAACGTCCTGGAGGGCCCGGTCCAGGTCCAACGCCGCAAGGCGAAGGACGTTCGTCCGGAAGCCCTGGAGTTGCTCCGCCGCGTCGGCCTCGCCGACAAGGCCGCGAGCTACCCCTCCCAGCTTTCCGGTGGACAGCAGCAGCGCGTGGCCATCGCGCGCGCGCTCGCCATGAAGCCGATGCTGATGCTCTTCGACGAGCCGACGAGCGCGCTCGATCCCGAGCTCGTCGGGGACGTGCTCGCGGTCATGAAGGAGCTCGCGAGATCCGGCATGACGATGATGGTCGTGACCCACGAACTCGGCTTCGCGCGCGAGGTCGCCGACACGGTCGTCTACATGGACCACGGGTCCATCATCGAGACCGGACCGCCGGCGCAGGTGCTCGGTCACCCTCGCGAAGAGCGCACCCGCGCCTTCCTGTCGGCGGTGCTCGGATGATGCTCGTGGCAACGGACCGGCCGCCGAGGTCGAGGCCACAGCCGACCCGCCCGAAGGCGTGACCCTCCTCGACATCCGTTCGCCGTCTACGCGGTTGGAGGCCGGGACGCGATGAGGTCCCGCAGCGTCGTGATCGTGGAGGCGTCCGCGACGCCGTCGACGCGCGCCTGCCGGAAATGGCGCTGGAAGGCCGTCACGACCTGTTCGGTCGCGAGATCGTACTCGCCCGTGATCGCGACCCCGTAGCCGTAGAGCGCGAGCATCGCCTGCAACGCCTCGACCGGCTGTCCGCCGTCGCCGCGCGCGAAGAAGCGCCCGTCCGAGATGTCGTGCGGCGGCACCCAGTGCCCGATCCCCTCCTCCGCGAGGCGCGCCCACGGGAAGGTCTCGCCCGGATCCTCCTTGCGGTCCGGCGCGACGTCCGAATGGGCGAGAACCCGGTCGGGCCTGATGTGCCAGCGCGCCACGATATCGCGCGAGAGCGCCACCACGGCCTCGATCTGCGCATCCGGGTAGGGCGGCATCCCGCCGGCGTGGCCGGGATGCGCGATCTCGATCCCGAGCGACATCGCGTTGAGCGCGGTCTCGCCCGCCCAGGAGCCGCGGCCCGCGTGCCAGGCACGCCGCGCCTCCGGGACGAGCTGGAGGATGCGTCCGTCCTCGAACACGAAGTAGTGGGACGAGACCTCGGCCACGGGATTGCACAGGAGCTGCAAGGCATCCGCGGCGCTCGCCATGTTCGTGTAGTGCAGGACGAGCATGTCCGGCCGGCGGCCGCGCTCGTCGTGGTTCGGCGAGGGGAACACCTTCGCGCGCGGGCCGCACTCGGCCTGGAGGGCGCTCACAGCCCCCGCTCCCGGGCGATGCGGTCCCAGGCGGCGTTGATCGAGGCCGCCCGGTCGGTCGCGATCCGGATCGCCTCCGCGGGCAGGCCGCGGGCGATGTGGCGGTCGGGATGGACGTCGCGGACCAGCGCCCGGTAGCGCGCCTTCAGCTCGTCGTTCGCCATGTCGCGCTCGGCCCCGATGACACGGTACGGGTCGCCGTCCAGGTGGACGTGACGCGCGAGGATCGTCTCGAACCATGCCTCGTCACGGCCGAAGATCCGGGCGACCGCCTCCAGGTAGGCGAGCTCCGCCTCGTGGATGGCGCCGTCCGCCTTGGCGATGAGGAAGAGGCCGTCGACGATGTCGTCGAGCAGCGTCGGCTCGTCTGCGAAGACCCGGGCGAGCTGCGCCGCGTAGGCCTCGAACCCGTCGCTCGTCGCCTGCGCCAGCCTGAACAGGCGCTCGACCCTGGGACGGTCGGCGTCCGACACGACGACGATCTGCCGGAAGGCCTCCGACTCGATCGACAGGACGACGCCGTCGGCCCGCGCCATCTTGGCGGCGAGCGCCACGAGCCCTGTCGTCAGGATCACGTCGCGGGGCGGGGGACCGAAGACCGCACCCTGCCGATCGACCAGGTAATGGCCCGCCAGAGCACCCGCGAGCGCTCCGATCGGACCGCCGATCGCGAGGCCGACACCGCCCCCGCCGAACTTTCCCCAGACCGACATGACGAAGGTCTAACTCGCGAGGTCGTCCGCAGGAAGGCGCGACCTCGCGTCAAACTCGCGCGACGTCGTGTCGATCTCCGGATCGCCGCGATCTCCGGATCGCCGCGATCTTGATCGTCGCGACCTCGCGCGCCGCGAGTCAGGTCAGCGGCAGTACACGTTGCCGTAGTAATCCTGGTAGGTGCCGTAGGGGCAGGGAGCCGTCGCGGCCCCGACCAGCGCACCACCGGCCGCGCCGAGAGCCGCGCCCGCCAGCGTGCCGCCGACCCGTCCGCCCGACGCCGCCGCGCCGATCGCCGCGCCGGTCGCCCCTCCGATGAGGGCGCCGCCGCCCGCGCGCTCGCCGGGCGAGTAGCAGGCCGAGAGCGACAGCGCGAGCGCGCCCGCGATCGCGGCGGAGATGATCTTCCTCATGGTGTTTCCTTCAACGCTCGGGCCGTTCGGCTCCGGAGCTTGGCTATATCGCGTACAAACCCAGGTGTCCCCCGAATCGTTCCGGCAAGGATCGAGCAAGCTTGACGGCAGGTTGCGGGATCGCCACACCGCAGGCGTCAGTCGGCCGGGCGGCCGCTGCCGGCTTGTCCGGCGGAGGAAAGTCCGGGCTCCACGAGGACACGGTGCCGGATAACGTCCGGCG
>CAXUHE010000047.1:0-20694 GCA_964250725.1 uncultured Enterovirga sp.
CCTTCGGCCCGAGCCGGCCCATGATCCCGGTATCGACCGCGACGAGCACGCCGTCCGCATCCACCATCAGGTTGCCGGGATGCATGTCGGCGTGGAAGAACCCGTCCCGGATCGCCTGGCGCAGGAAGGACTGGATGACCGTGCGGGCGAGCGCCGGCCGGTCGTGTCCGGCGGCGTCGATCGCGTCGAGCCGGTGCAGCGGCACGGCGTCGATCCATTCCGACGTCATCACGTCGCGCTGCGTGAACTCCCATTCGGGCCGCGGCACGCGGAAGCCGGGATCCGCCTCGGTGTTCTCGGCGAGCTCGGACAGGGCCGCCGCCTCGAGCCGCAGGTCCATCTCGAGCGCGACCGAGCGCACGAGCGTCTCGACGACCTCCGTCGGGCGCAGCCGGGTCGCGGCCGGCAGCGCGGCTTCCGCGAGCCGGGCCGCGTAGCGCATCGCGCCGAGATCCTCCGCGAAGCGCTGCCGGATGCCGGGGCGGACGACCTTCACGGCCATGACGCGCCCGTCGGCGCGCAGCACGGCCCGGTGCACCTGCGAGATGGACGCCGCCGCGACCGGCGCGCTGAAGCTCTCGAAGACCTCGCCCAGCGGGCGGCCCAGCGCGGCCTCGACCGTGCGGACGGCCTCGTCCTGCGGGAAGGCCGGCATGCGGTCCTGCAGGCTCTCGAGGTTGCGCGCCGCCGCGACGCCGACGAAATCGGGCCGCGTCGCCAGGAACTGGCCGATCTTCACGTAGGAGGGGCCGAGCCTCGTCAGCGCGGCCGAGAGGCGCGCCGCGCCGGACCCGGCATTGCGCCGCTCGACGAGGCGCGCCAGCCGGATCGCCGCGCGGCCTCCGGGCGGAAGCGCCGCGGGGTCGACCAGCGCCAGCGCGCCCTCCCGCGCCAGCACGAACCCCGCGTGAAGGTTGCGCGCGAGATGCGCGAGCCCGCCGATCACATCGCCCAGCCGGAATGGATCGCCACGATGCCGCCCGAGAGCGGCCGGTGCGTGACGCGGGTGAACCCCGCGGCCTCGATCATCCGCGCGAAGGCGCCGGGCGGGGGGAAGCGCCGGATCGACTCGACGAGATACTGGTAGGACCCGCGGTCCTTGGCCACGAGTTCGCCGACGCGCGGGATGACGGCGAACGAGTAGGCCTCGTAGAGCCGGTCGAGGCCCGGCAGGTCCACGCGCGAGAATTCAAGGCAGAGGAAGCGCGAGCCGGGCTTCAGCACGCGGCGCGCCTCCTCCAGCGCACGCGCGATGCGCGGCACGTTGCGAATGCCGAACGCGATCGTGTAGCCGTCCTGCGACGCGTCGCCGAAGGGCAGCGCCTCGGCGTTCGCCTCCACGAACTCGACCCGGCTCTCGCGGCGCTTCGCGGCGCGCTCCCGCCCGACCGCCAGCATGCCGGCATTGATGTCCGCGACCGTGACGCGGGTGCGCGGCCCGCCGGCCTCGGCGATCCGGAACGCGACGTCGCCCGTGCCGCCCGCGACGTCGAGGTGGTGAAACGGCCGCGTGCGCGAGGGGCGCAGCATCGACACGAGGTTCTGCTTCCAGACCCGGTGCAGCCCCGCCGACATGAGGTCGTTCATGACGTCGTAGCGCCGGGCGACCGAGTGGAACACCTCGTCGACGCGGGTCTGCTTCTCCGCGAGGGCGACCGTCTGGAAGCCGAAATGGGTCGTGTCGTCGTTCGTGCTCATCGTCCGCCCGTCGTTGCGGGAGCCTTAGCGGAGGGAGGCGGCGGACGCCATGCGGCGCGTGGGAGATGGGTTAAGCGACCGCTTGGGGCAGAACCCGGCCGCCAAGCGGTCAGCTCGAGAGAAACTCGACGGCGATCCGAGACGGGGTCGCACCGATCGGGTACGATCGATACTGGTCGGGAGAATGCCATGGCGGTCGCCGCCTTCGATACGTTGAGGTTGGCCCGCTCGCTCCGGGAAAAGGCGAAGCTCAGCCCCGAACAGGCCGAAGGCTTCGCGGATGCCATCGCCGAGATGATGCAGGGCGATCTCGCGACCAAGAGCGACATCGGGGAGTTCAAGGCCGACGCGAGAGACAACAGGGCGGAGTTGGAAGCTCGGATCCGCGAGGCCGAACTCCGACTTGAGAAACAGATCGAGGCGAGCAAGGCGGAGATCCTGAAATGGATGTTCGGCACGATCGGCCTTCAGACGCTCGCGATCCTGGGCGCCGTGCTCGCGCTCGCCCGGGTGGTGCGGATCTGACCTGCAGTCTCCATCTCACCGGAATGCCCGAACTTCCCGAGGTCGAGACCGTGCGGCGCGGCCTCGCGCCCGCCATGGTGGGGCGCCGCATCCTGCGCGTCGAGCAGCGCCGGCCGGACCTGCGCTTCCCGTTTCCCGAGCGCTTCGCGGCGCGGCTCGAGGGCGCGGGCGTCACGGCGCTCGATCGCCGGGCGAAGTACCTGCTCGCCTCTCTCTCGACCGGCGAAGTCCTGGTCATGCATCTCGGCATGACGGGGCGGTTCCGCGTCGAGCGCCCGTTCGATGAACATGATCTCGACGAACCCGGCGCCTTCTACCACGAGCACGGCGCGCACCCGGCGCACGACCACGTGGTGTTCGGCCTCGATGACGGCACGCGCGTCACCTACAACGACGCCCGCCGCTTCGGCTTCATGAGCCTCTACGACGCGGCGACGATCGCGGCCTCGCCGCCCTTCGCCGCCATGGGGATCGAGCCCCTGGGCGACGATCTCGACGGGGCGCACCTCGCCCGGCTCTTCGCGGGCCGGCGCACGCCCCTGAAGGCGGCGCTCCTCGACCAGCGCATGATCGCGGGCCTCGGCAACATCTACGTCTGCGAGGCCCTGTTCCGGGCGCGGCTCGCGCCGGACGCGCCCGCCGGCACGATCGCGGCCGCGACGGGCCGTCCGCGTGCGAAGGCGCACGTGCTGGCGGCCGAGATCAAGCTCGTGCTGGAGGAGGCGATCGGCGTCGGCGGCTCGACTTTGCGCGACCACGCCCGGGTCGACGGCACCTCGGGCGCGTTCCAGGAGCGCTTCCGCGTCTACGACCGGGAGGGCGAGCCCTGCGTCAGGCCGGGCTGCCGGGGGATCGTGACGCGCCTCGTCCAGTCCGGACGATCGACCTTCCATTGCCGGGTCTGCCAGACCTGAGCAGCCTCAGGCCTGCCGGATGCTCGAGCCGGGGATCGGCTCCAGCGCGCCGCCTCGCGGCGCGGTGGCCTTGGCGGGGCTGCCGTAGCCGCGCCCGTAATAGGCTTCGAGCCTGACCTGGACGAGGTTCCACAGGGTAGTGAGCGCGAGGTAATACACCGCTGCCACCGTGTAGAGCTCCAGCACCTCGAAGCGCTGCTGCATCAGGAGCTGGCTGCGCCGCATCAGCTCCTCCATCGAGATGATGGAGGCGAGCGAGGTCGCCTTCAGGAGACCGTTCAGGGAATTGCCGAGCGGCGGGATGATGAGGCGCAGCACCTGCGGGATCAGGATCAGCCGGAGCACATGCCAGCGCGACAGGCCGAGCGCGGTCGCGGCCTCGCGCTGCCCCTTCGCGACGCCGTTGAACCCGCCCCGGATGGTCTCCGACAGGTAGGCGCCCTCGTTGAGGCTGAGCGCGATGAGCGCCGAGGTGAGGACGCCGAAGCGCAGGCCGAGTTGCGGCAGCGCCGTGTAGATGATGACGAGCTGCACGAGGAGCGGCGTGCCGCGGAACACCCAGACGTAGAACCCGCACGGCAGCGAGACGAGCCGGCGCGGCGACATGCGGCCGAGCGCGACGACCAGCCCGATCGCGAGCCCGATCAGCATCGTGACGACCGTCAGCCCGACCGTGACCCCGACTCCGCCGAGCAGGAACGGGTTGACGAGATAGCCGAGGAAGGCCTGCCCGTCGAACATCGGGCGCGCCGGCGAGAGGGCGGCCGGCCGCTCAGGTCGGGCCGGGGCCCTTGATCGCGAAGGCCGGGTCCTTCAGCCGCGTCATCCCGAATTTGTCGAAGAGCTTGTCGTAGGAGCCGTCCGCCTTGATGGCGGTGAGCGCGGCGGCGAACCCCTCCGCGACCGCCTTGTCGCGGAACGCGAAGGTGATGTCGGTGCCCGCGACATCCGTCAGCCAGATCTTGGCGATCCCGCGCTTCGCGAGCGCGTCCGCCGTCTCCCCGATATTGACCGCGGCCTCGAGCTGGCCCGCCCGCAAGGCGGCCGAGGTCTCGGTCACGGTCGAGAAGGTGCGCAGGTCCATGGGCTTCAGGCCCTTGGCGGCGAATCCGTCGTTGATCTCCTTCGACTTGCGCTCGGCGTAGGTGGCGGATTCGACGCCCACGACCTTGCCCGCCAGGTCCTCCAGCTTCTCGATCTTCAGCGAGCCCTTCGGGTCCGTGTAGAAGCTCAGCGCCTGCTGCGCATAAGGCACGAGAAAGAAGATCTTCGAGCGCTCGTCGGTCCAGAACAGGCCGGTGTTGATCGTGTCGAACCGCGCGGATTTCAGGCCCGGGACCATCGGCGGGAAGTCCATGCGCAGGAACACCGCCTCCACGCACATGCGCTTCGCCACCTCGCGCGCCAGTTCCACGTTGAGGCCCTGGAGCTCGCCCTTCTCGTCCACGAACTGCTGGGGCGGGAGGGTCGGGTTGATCGACATCTGCCATTTGCCGGCCTCGATCAGGCTCGTGGCCGGCACCTTCGGGGCGCAGGTCTGGGCCTGGACGGTGGCGGCCGCGAGCGCCATCGCGGCCGCGGCGGACAGAACCTTGAGGACGCGCATCGGGTCATCTCCTGGTGCCCGACCGACCGGTCCGGACCTGTGTCAAGAGAGCGAGCAATCCCCGTGCCGCGCGCGGGCGTCGCTCATCTTGGCTTGCGGGCAGGCTTGCGGGCGGGCCTGTCTCGGAACGCCTCGGCGAGTCCCATCCGGCCGGGCCGGAAGAGCCGCTCGTCCATCGTCGTCAGGTCGGACGCGATCCGGGGCACGAAGCCCATGCGGTCGAGCACGTCCTCCTGGAGGCGGATGCCGGGCGCGATCTCGGCGAGCGTCAGCCCCCCCGCCTCCAGGTGGAAGACTGCGCGCTCGGTCACGTAGGAGACCTCCTGACCCCGCTCCGCCGCGAGCTCGCTCGAATAGGAGACCTGACCGACTTGTCCGACGAACTTGAGGAAGGCCCCGTCGCGGCGGATGTCGAGCCGCCCGTCCTCGACCCCGATGTCGAGGCGGCCGCCCGTCATCGTGCCGTTGAACACGAGGCGCTTCGCGTTCTGGGTGATGTCGATGAACCCGCCCGAGCCGTCGTGCCGGTCGCCGAAGCGGGTCACGTTCACGTTGCCCGCCGAGTCCACCTCCGCGAAGGACAGGAACGCGCAGGTGAGCCCGCCGCCGTCGTAGAAGTCGAACTGGTAGGCCTGGTCCAGGATGGCGCGCGGGTTGATCGCCGTGCCGAACTCGCGCGCATGGCCGGGGACGCCGCCGACGACGCCCGACTCGACGGTCAGCGTGATGAGATCCTCGATGCCCTCCTCGGCGGCCACGTTCGGTATCATCGCCGAGAGGCCGACGCCGAGGTTCACCACGTCGCGCGGCCGGAGCTCGAAGGCCGCCCGGCGGGCGACGACGCGCCGGACGCTCATCGGGTCGGGCGCGATCGTGTGCGACGGCACGCGCACGTCGCCGCAGCGCGCCGGGTCGTAGCGCGTCCCGTAGGTCTGCATCTGGTCCGGCACCACGACCACGTGGTCGACGAGGAAGCCCGGGATCCTCACGAGCTGGGGGTGGACGCTGCCGCGCCGCACGAGCCGCTCCACCTGCACGATCACGGTGCCGCCCGCGTTGTGCACGGCCTGGGCGATCGAGAGGTCCTCGCGGGTCGTGCCCTCGTGCTCCATCGAGACATAGCCGTCCTCGTCCGCCGAGGTGCCGCGCAGGATCGCGACGTCCGGCGGTCCGGGCAGGCGGTAGAACAGCCACTCCTGCCCGACGAGGCGGACGAGCTCGACGAGCGGCTCGGTCGTGCGCGCGTTCATCCGGCCACCGTCCTGGCGCGGGTCCATGTAGGTCTTGAGGCCGACATGCGTGACGACGCCCGGGTGCTTGGCGGCCATCGCCCGGCAGAGCTGCGACATGACTCCTTGCGGGAAGTTGTAGGCCTCGATCAGGTTCTCGCGCACGAGGCGCATGAACGGCACCTGCAGGCCGAAATTGCCGCCGATCACGCGGGCGACGAGCCCTTCATGGGCGAAATGGCACAGACCCTTCTCGGTCACGGCCCCGATGCCCGTGACGTGGATCAGCGTGATGCCGTGCGGCCCGGCTCCGGTGGTGAAGCGCTCCTCGACCGCCGCCATGACGGCTTCGGCCGCGCCCGTGCCGCCGTTGCCGCCGACGATCAGTGTGTCGCGGTCGTGGATGAGGGAGGCGGCCTGTTGAGGGCTGATGCAGCTCAACGTCACGCCATCTCCTTCGCGACCTGCCGGGCGATGATGAGGCGCTGGATCTGGTTCGTGCCCTCGTAGATCTGCGCGAGCCGGACGTCGCGGAACAGCCGTTCGATCCGGTAGTCGCGCGAGTAGCCGTTGCCGCCGTGGATCTGGAGCGCGTTCGAGACGTGCTTCATCGCCATGTCGGTCGCGAAGAGCTTCGCCTGCGCGGCCTCCTTGGCGATCGGCTGGCCGATGTCGTAGAGGCGCGCCGCGTGATGGATCAGGAGGCGGGCTGCCGCGATGTCGGTCGACATGTCGGCCAGCATGAACTGCACCGCCTGGTAGCCGATGATCGCCTGCCCGAACTGCCGTCGCGCCTTCGCGTAGGCGGTCGCATCCTCGAAGGCGGCCTGCGCCATGCCGAGCGCCATCGCGGACATCATCAGGCGGCTGAAGTTGAAGTTGCCCATCGCCATCTTGAATGCGCCGTTCTCGGGCCCCATCACGGCGTCGCCGGTCAGTCGCACGTTCGTGAAGGTGAGCGCGCAATCCTCCAGCCCGTGCATGCCGAGCAGCTCCTCGGTCTTGCCGCGCGCGACGCCCGCCGCTGCCCCGTCCACCAGGAAGCAGCTGATCGCCTTATGGCCGGGCCCTTCGGCGCTGCGCGCGAAGACCATGATCTGGTCCGCGACGCCGCCCAGCGTCACCCAGGCTTTCGCGCCGTCGAGCACCCATCCGTCCGCGTCCCGAACGGCCTTCGTGGTCAGGCTGGCGACGTCGGAGCCGTGGTCCGCCTCCGAGACGGCGGTCGCCGGGATGAGATCGCCCGACAGGATCGCCGGGATCATCGCCTTGTGCCGGTCCTGCCCGTGCTCGTCGAAGAACAGGGCCGCCTCGACCGGGATCGCGAAGGCGTTGGCGACCGCGCCCGAGCAGCGCGCGAGCTCCTCCATGGCGATGCAGGCCGCGACCGCGTCGAGCCCCGCCCCGCCCGCACCCTCCCGCAGGCAGATGCCGAAGAGGCCGAGATCCGCCATACCCTTGTAGAGCGCGCGGTCGAAGCGGTCCTCGCGGTCGATCGCGGCGGCGCGCGGCAGGATCTCGGCCTCGCCGAAGCGCCGGGCGGTCTCGCGCAATGCGCGCTGGTCGGCCGTGTAGAACCGCTCCATCTCAGGTCTCCGCGAGCCGGCCGCCATGCGCGACCTCGTCCGGCGCGCGATCCAGGAAGTAGACCGCCACGAGATCGGCCCCGACCCCGTAGGCGGTCGCGACGGCCCCTGTCACCGAGGCCGCGACGGCGGCGCGTTGCGCCACGCTTCGCCGGAAGGCGTGGATCTTCACGAAGATGCGCTGCCCTTGTCCCGCATCCCCGGTCTCGCCTGCATGCGCGTAATCCCCCGGTGAGATCCCGAGCGTGTAGATCGTGACGGTCTCCGGCGCGGCCTCGAATCCGGTCACGACCGCGTCCGTGACCGCCCGGGCCGTGGCGGCTCTCACGCGGGGCCCCCGCGGCGGGGCCAGGATCTCGACGAACGGCATGCCCGGGCGCCAGCAACGATCGCGCCAGCCCCCCGGTCCGGGCTCGCCGCCGCCCCGTCCAGACGCTATCCTGGGGGTGATGGGTTGTGGAGGAGACACGCGATGACGGGCTTCCGGGGCGTCTACACGGTGATGATCACGCCCTTTACTCCGTCGGGCGAGATCGATGTCGCGGGTCTGCGCGACTTCGTCGACTGGCAGATCGGGGAGGGCATCCACGGGCTCATCCCGCTGGGTTCGACGGGCGAGTTCCTCTCGCTCGACGACGACGAGACGGCGCTGGTCGCCGAGACCGTGATCTCGCAGGCGGCAGGACGCGTGCCGGTCCTGATCGGGACCGGCGCGGAGGATACGCGCGAGGTGGTGCGCCTCTCGCGCCGGGCCGAGGCTCAAGGGGCGGACGGCGTGATGATCATCCCGCCCTTCTACTCGACGCCGACCGACGACGAGCTCGTCCACCATTACAAGACGGTGGCGGACGCGATCGGCCTCCCGATCATGGTCTACAACAACCCGGCGACCGCCAATGTCGACCTCGTGCCCGCGCTCGTCGCGCGATTGGCCGAGATCGACAACTGCCTCTACATCAAGGAATCGACCCTTGAGGTGACGCGGGTGCGCGACATCATCCGGCTCTGCGGCGACCGGATGACGGTGTTCGGCGGCATCCTGGGGTTCGAGAGCTTCGTGGAGGGCGCGCAGGGCTGGGTCGCGGTCGCGTCGAACGTCGCGCCCGCCGCGATGGCGCGGATCTTCGAGCTCGTGGCGGACGAAGAGAAGATCGCAGAGGCGCGCCGGCTCTACCTGGATCAGCTGCCGATCATCGAGTTCGTGGGTGGGCAGGCCTACGTGGCGGGATCGAAGGCGCTGCTCACCCATATGGGGTTCTCGGCCGGCAGACCGCGTCCGCCGCGTTTGCTCCTGCCGCCCGACCGCGACGCGGTCGCGGCCGGATTGGTGTCCCGGTTCGGGCTGTCGTTTCCGGAGTCGCTCAAGGGAGGTCGGCGGGTCGCTGCCGAGTAGGCGGCCTCGCCAGCTCGACAGGCGCGGAATCCACCCGATCGTGCGTGCGATCGGAGTGCACGGCGATCTGACCGCAAGTCAGCCGAGAGATGTGGGAACCCCGGCAGGCTCGGCCCGAGCCCCACTCCAGACGCGTCAGACCGCGAATTGCTCGCGGATGTAGTTCTCGACGTAGCTGAGGTCTTCCTTGGCTTCGAGCGCGCGCGTCTCGGCCACGAAGATGCGGTCGTTCGCGTCCTTGAGCAGGGCCTGCGACTGCGCCGACTGTTCGGCGATGCGGTTCTCGGCTTGGTTCGCCCGATCCTCCTCGCGGCGAAGCTGGTCGCGTGTCGCGCGCATCTCGTGGTCCGCATCGGCGAGCCTCTCGGCCGCTCGCGCGGTGACGGTCTCGAGGCGCTCCTCGGCCGTCTCGGCGCGTTCGCGGAGCTTCGCGATCTCCTGCTCGGCGACCTTCAGCTTCTCGGCGCCCTGCTCGGCGAACCTGCGGGCCTGGAATTCGGCGGCCTCGGCCCGCTCCTGTGCCGAGCGGATCATCTCGGCCGCCCGCACCACGGCGTCGAGCGCCGGAGCGAGGTCGGGCCGCGACCTGGCGACGGAACTCACCGGGCGGTCCTTCGCGAAAGCCGGTCGCAGGATGTTTTCCCCTCCCGAGTTGCGTGCAATCGGCGGCAACGCCAGCTGCTTCAGCTGCTCGCTCAAGTCGTTCGTCCAACCGCTCTCGAGTGCCTGTCGCATGGTCGCCTGCTTCACACGGTATGATCTGCGAGGACTGTGTTAACGAAAATGGTTAACCAATCGTTGACATCTACCACGTCGAGCCTGCCCCGTCTCGCTTTCGATGCGGTGGCCCACGATTAACGGTGCATCAACCATGTCCGTTCACATTGCGACGCATCGAGAGAGGCGTCGCAATGGAAGTCGTTCTGATCTTTGTCGCCGCGTGCGGACTCGTGGGCTGCTTTGGATCCGTGGTCGGCGTGGATCTCGGCCCCCGACGGCATCTCCGGCGCGCGAGCCGTATGTCTCTGCGCTGAGCGTCACGCGATCACGATTCGCGGGGCGGGCCGCGCGGCCTCGCCGCTCGCGACGCGCCGCCAGACCCCGTCCGCGATAGCCCGGAACGCCACCGCGTGCATGCCGGCCGGCTGATCGACCATCAGCGGCCGCCCGGCATCGGAACTCTCCCGCAGCGCCATGTCGAGCGGGATCTCGCCGAGGAACGGCACGCCGAGCCGCTCGGCCTCGCGGCGCGCGCCGCCATGCCCGAAGATCGGCGAGACGAACCCGCAGTTCGGACACACGAAGGTCGCCATGTTCTCCACGATCCCGAGGATCGGCACCGCGACCTTGCGGAACATCGCGACGCCGCGCCGGGCATCGATCAGCGCGAGGTCCTGAGGCGTCGACACGATGACCGCGCCCGCGAGCGGGGTCGCCTGCGCCATGGTGAGCTGCGCGTCGCCGGTGCCCGGCGGCATGTCCACCACCAGGATGTCGAGGTCGCCCCAGGCCACCTCCCGCAGCATCTGCGTGATCGCCGACATCACCATCGGGCCGCGCCAGATCATGGCGGAATCCTCCTCGACCAGGAATCCGATGGACATCACCTTCACGCCGTAGCCGTCGAGCGGCTCGATGATGCGCCCCGAGATCAGCCGCGGCTTGCCCGAGAGTCCGAAGAGCTTGGGCGCCGACGGGCCGTAGATGTCCGCGTCGAGGAGCCCGACCCGCAGCCCGTTCGCCTGGAAGGCCAGCGCCAGGTTGCACGCGAGCGTCGACTTGCCGACGCCGCCCTTGCCGGACGCCACCGCCACGATCTGCGCGACGCCCGGGATCGCCTGCGGCACGGGCACACGCGGTGTGCGCCCTGAGGGCCGCGCCTCCTCGGATTGCACGCCGGCCCGCGCCGCCTGCGGCGGTGGTGCGCCGCGCGGACGGTCCGCCGTCAGGCTGACGAAGACGCCGCCGACGCCGGGCACCGTGCGGATCGCCGCCTCCGCGGCGGCCCGCACCGGCTCCAGCGCGGCCGCCTCCGAGGGCTCGACCGCGATCGCGAGCGAGACGCGTCCGGCGGCGTCGATCGCGATCTCGGAGAGCCGCCCCGTGTCCGCGAGGGGCGTGTCCCCGAGATCGATCGCCGCGAGGGCGGCCAACACCTCGTCGCGCGAGATCGTCACGAGGGTCTCCGGATCGGGTATGCGACGGTCATGGTCCCTCCCGCTTAGGCCATCGCCATGCGCTGCAAAAGCCGCCCGGCCGACGGTGAAGGGAAACAAAGTCCGGGCAAGACCGTTTCCTCACGCAATTCAGACGGAGAGACGGGATGCCTCACGACCACACGCAGCACGAAGGCGCGAAGAAGCTCTACGAGCTCATCAAGGATGTCCGCATCGCGATGATGACGTCGGTCGAGAGCGACGGGTCGCTCCATAGCCGCCCGATGTACAGCCACAAGGCGGACGAGGCCGGCGACCTCTGGTTCTTCACGCATGGCCGTACGCCCAAGGTCGGCGAGATCGCCAAGGATGCGCAGGTCAACCTCGCCTACTCGAACCCGGACGACCAGACCTATGTGTCCGTCGCCGGCAAGGCCGAGATCGTTCGTGAGCAGGCGAAGATCAAGGAACTCTGGAGCGAAGGGCTCCGGACCTGGTTCCCCAAGGGTCCGGACGACCCGGATATCGCGCTGATCCGCGTCCACCCCCACGACGGCGAGTACTGGGACCAGCCCTCCCGCACGATCGTCCAGCTCTACGGCTACGTGAAGGCCCGGGTGACGGGCGAGCCCCCCTACGAGCTCGGCGACCAGAAGAAGGTCAGCCTCACGGCGTAACGCCCGTGTCCCGCTGACCGAACAGAACCATCGCATTCGAGACTTGAGCTTGCGCGGGGAACCCTCTCCCCGATGGGGAGAGGGTAGGGTGAGGGGGTTGCGACCTCTCCGGACAGCGCGCTTCCCCCTCACCCGGTCGGCTTCGCCGACTCGACCTCTCCCCCTCGGGGAGAGGTAACCGCGCTCCACGCCCCTAGGCGATCTCCCTGAGCCGTTGGGCCTGAGCTTGACTCGGGGGCGCCCGTCTGCGCCATGCTCGACCCCTTGAACGGGAGGGGTCCGCGAGGGCCGCCGCGATGGTCGACATCGCCACACGGGTCTACAACCACACCTGGAAGATCGACCCGATCGTCCGGTCCGTGCTCGACACGGATTTCTACAAGCTCCTGATGGCGCAGACGATCTTTCGCCGCCATCGCGACGTCGAGGTGACGTTCGGCATCCGCAACCGCACGCGGCGCGTGCGCCTCGCGGAGATCGTCGATCCCGGCGAGCTGCGCGAGCAGCTCGACCACGTGCGGTCCTTGAGGCTGTCGCGCGGTGAATCGACGTTCCTGCGCGGCAACACGTTCTACGGCAAGCGCCAGATGTTCTCGCCCGACTTCATCGCGTGGCTCGAGACGTTCCGTTTTCCCGAATATGAACTGACCGAGGTCGACGGACAATACGAGCTGACGTTCCACGGGCCGTGGATCGAGACCACGATGTGGGAGATCCCGTGCCTCGCGATCCTCAACGAGCTGCGCTCGCGGGGCGTGACCAAAAGCATGGGCAAGTTCGAGCTGCAGATCCTCTATGCCCGCGCGATGACGCGGGTCTGGGAGAAAATCGAGCGGCTCCGCGCTCTTCCGAACCTGTCGGTCTCCGATTTCGGCACGCGGCGCCGCCACGGCTTCCTGTGGCAGGACTGGTGCGTGCAGGCGATGCGCGAGGGACTGGGCGCGGCCTTCCTCGGCACGTCGAACTGCCTCATCGCGCTGCGCCGCGAGGTCGAGGCGATCGGCACGAACGCGCACGAACTCCCGATGGTGTACACGGCGCTGACCGACACCGAGGCCGAGTTCCGGGACGCGCGCTACGCGGTCCTGGCCGACTGGCAGCAGGACTAC
The DNA here is from genome assembly GCA_964250725.1 of uncultured Enterovirga sp. GTDB lineage: Bacteria > Pseudomonadota > Alphaproteobacteria > Rhizobiales > Beijerinckiaceae > Enterovirga. The sequence continues at coordinate 12,894 of CAXUHE010000047.1, forward strand.
CAGGGCAACCTCCTGGTGATCCTGCCCGACACCTACGGGACGAGCGAGTTCCTGGCGGCCGCGCCCGACTGGATCGCCTCCTGGACCGGCATGCGCATCGACTCGAAGGACCCGATCGAGGGCGGCGAGGAGGCGATCCGCTGGTGGCGCTCGCGCGGCCAGAATCCCGCGGACAAGCTCATCATCTTCTCGGACGGCCTCGATATCGACACGATCGAGACGGTGCACCGCCACTTCGTCGGGCGCGTGCGGCTCGGCTATGGCTGGGGCACGCTCCTCACCAACGATTTCCGGGGCCTGACCGCCGACGGCCGCCTCGACCCGATCTCGATCGTCTGCAAGGTGGTGTCGGCGGACGGGCGCCCGACCGTGAAGCTCTCCGACAATCCAACCAAGGCGATGGGACCGGAGCGCGAGATCGAGCGCTACCGCGGCCTGTTCAAGGCCTCCGCGCGGCAGGCCCAGCCGGTGCTGGTGTGACACGCGGACGGCGCGTTCACGATCCGCTAGAACCTTCGGCGCACATCTGATCGGGACGCGGCCGATCCGGCCGGCGCGCGTGGGCGACATGGTTCATTCGACGATCGAGTTTCTCAGGTCCGTGCCTCTCGCCTGCGCGCTGCTCGTCTCGCTCTGCCTTGGAGGCTGCGTGACCGAGCTCGAACGCGCGCGGGCGGGCAGCATCTATCCCGCGACGCTGGCGCGCATGGACGCGAAGGACATGGACCGCGGCGCCCCGATCCTGGTGCGCGTGTTCAAGGAATCGAGCGAGCTCGAAGTCTGGAAGCAGGACCGGTCGGGCGCCTACGCGCTCCTGAAGACCTATCCGGTCTGCTACTATTCGGGCGGGCTCGGGCCGAAGAAGGCCGAGGGCGACCACCAGGCGCCCGAGGGGTTCTACGACGTCAAGCTCGGGCAGATGAACCCGCACTCGATCGAGTACCTGTCCTTCAACGTCGGCTACCCGAATGCCTACGACAAGGCGCTCGGGCGCACCGGCGACTCGCTGATGATCCACGGCGGGTGCCGGTCGGTCGGTTGCTACGCGATGACCCACGACCAGATCGAGGAGATCTACCGCCTCGCCTACGAGGCCTTCGCGGGCGGGCAGACGAACGTGCAGCTCCAGGCTTTCCCGTTCCGCATGACGCCCGCCAGCATGGAGGCCCACAAGGCGGACCCCAACATGCCGTTCTGGCAGATGCTGAAGCGCGGCTCCGACCTCTTCGAGGCGACCGCCGAGCCGCCTCGCGTCGACGTGTGCGACCAGGCCTACGTGTTCGGCCCGGCGGACGCGCCCGCCGCCTGCACGGCGCGGACGTAAGTCACGCCACTCGCGAGGTCGCGGACGACCTCGCGTCCATCCTGCGCGACCTCGCCACCGCGTCGCGCGACATCGCGTTCGCGCCGGGATCAGCCATAATCCCGTCCGCGCGATGGAGGAGGCCCGATGTCGAACCCCTACCACCCGGACCGGTCGGACTACCCCCGAGACATGGTCGGCTACGGCCGCGAGCCGCCGGACCCGCGATGGCCGGGCGGCGCGGTCCTCGCGCTCCAGCTCGTCGTCAACTACGAGGAGGGGGCCGAGAACACCATCCTGCACGGCGACGCCGGCAGCGAGAACTTCCTGACCGAGCACATCACCGCGTCCGCGCTCGGGCGGCGTCACCTGACGGCGGAGAGCCTGTGGGAGTACGGCAGCCGGGTCGGTTTCTGGCGGCTCTGGCGCGAGCTGACGCGACGCCGCCTGCCCGTCACCTGCTACGGCGTCACGATGGCGCTCGGGCGCAACCCGGAGGCGGTCGCGGCCATGAACGAGGCGGGCTGGGAGATCGCGACCCACGGCCTTCGCTGGAACGTCGCGCCGCCGGACGACGCCGCGGCGGAGCGGGCCGAGGTCGACCGGACCCTCGCGCTCCACGCGCAGATCTGCGGCGCGCCGGCTTTCGGCTGGTACAACCGGTCGAGCGCGCAGACCTACCGGATCCTGGCGGAGATCGGGAGCCTGCTCTACGTGGCGGACAACTACGCGGACGACCTGCCGTTCTGGGCCGATGCCGGCGGCACGCCCCAGCTCGTCGTCCCCTACACGCTCGACGCGAACGACATGCGCTTCGCGACCGCGAACGGGTTCGCGGAGGCCGAGCAGTTCTACGTCTACCTGCGCGACACCTTCGACACGCTTTACCGCGAGGGGCTGGAGGGGCGCCCCCGGATGATGAGCGTGGGGCTGCACGGCCGCCTCTCCGGCCGGCCGGGGCGGGTCGTCGGGCTCACGCGGTTCCTCGACCACGTGGGGCGCCACGACCGGGTCTGGGCCGCGACCCGGGTCGAGATCGCGCGCCACTGGCGGGAGCATCACCCGCCGGGCGTGCTGCGGACCCGCTGGTGAGTCACGCCCGCAGGCCGCAATAGCGCACGAGCGTCTCGGCGATGGCCTGGGCGGTGGAGACGAGCGAGGGGATGGACACGTACTCGTCCGGCCCGTGCGCGTTGCCGCTGGTCGCGCCGAACACCACGCCGGCGATCCCGTGCTCGGCGTAATGCGCCGCGTCCGTCACGCCCAGCATGCCGGCGATCTCGGGCACGCGGTCCTGCGCGGCGACGCTCTGCGCCATCGCGGCGATCAGCGGATGGCCGGGCGGCGTGTCGACCGGCGGGAAGTGGAGGCCGGCGAGCTCCCAGCGGATCTCGGGCGGGTGCCGGGCGAGCCACGGATCGGTCGCGGCGAACGCCGCCAAGGCCGCCTCGAAGTCGCGCCTGACGTCCTCGGATCGCTCGTTCGGCAGGAACTTGAGATCGAAGTCGATCACGCAGACATCGGGCACGATCGCGGGGTTCGACAGCCCCATCGGCAGCCCGTCGGGGCCGAGCCCCGCACCGGCCACCATCACGCCGGGGCTGATCGTGTTCATGCCGGCCGGCATGCCGGGGAAGCCCTTGGTGCGCCCCCAATGGGCTTCGAGCTCGCGCACGGCCGCCAGCACCTTCGCGCCGAGCTCGATCGCGTTCACGCTCTTCACCGGGATGCTGGCGGCCGCCTCCGAGGGATAGATCGACGCGAAGCGCCGCGCCGAGTGGCCGCTCAAGCCTCGCACGGTGACGCGCACCCATTCGAGCCCGCCCGCCCAGGGACGGATGACCCCGCCGCTCGACTCCATCACCAGCACGGCGGAAAGGCCATGCGACCCGGCCGCCGCCGCCATCGCGCCGAACCCGCCCGCCTCCTCGTCGACCACCGAGTGGAACTCGAGCCGCCCGGCGAGACGGATCCCGTGCCGCCGGATCGCCCGGCAGGCGACGAGCGCGGCCGCGAGCCCGCCTTTCATGTCGCCGGCCCCGCGCCCGACGATCGTGTCGCCCCGGATGGCGGCCGCGTAGGGGTCGCGGCTCCACTGCGCGAGGTCGCCGTGCGGCACGACGTCGACGTGGCCGCAGAGCGCGAGGCTGCGCTCGTCCGTGCCCTCCCACCGGCCGATCACGTTGGGGCGGCCCGGCAGCGGTTCGCTGCGCCGGGTCGCGAAGCCGAGCGCGCCGAGCTCGCCCTCGATCACGTCCTGGACCTCACCTTCCCGGTTGAAAGGCGGGTCGACGAGGAATTTCGGGTTGACGGACGGGATTCGCACGAGCCGCTGCGTCAATTCGACCAGCTCCTCCGTGCGGCCCGCGAGATCCTCCCGCAACGCACCGCAGAGCTTCCAGATCGCGTCGTCCCGCCCGTCGGTCATGCCGTGCTCCGTCACATTCGGATGGCTGCAGAGTTGCGCGCTCACGCTCAAATATGGAATGGATTTTCGCTGGAGATCGGGACCGGATCGGACCTCGGAGAGCGCTTATGGATCGGCGACGTTTCGTTCAGCTCGCGGCCGCCGGCACCACGGCGCTCGCCGCGCCCCGGATCGCGTACGGGGCGGACCAGCGCGTCCTGCGCTTCGTGCCGCATGCCGACCTGACGCTCCTCGATCCGACCTCGACGACCGCCTACGTCACGCGCCACCACGGCTACATGATCTTCGACACGCTGTTCGGCCAGGACGGCAAGTTCCAGGCCCAGCCGCAGATGGTCGAGGGCGTGAAGACCGAGAACGACGGCAAGCTGTGGACCCTGACGCTGCGCCAAGGGCTCAAGTTCCACGACGGCGAGCCCGTGCGGGGCCGCGACTGCGTGGCCAGCCTGAAGCGGTGGGGCCAGCGCGACGAGCTCGGCAAGACGCTCTTCGCGGCGACGGACGAGCTCTCGGCGCCCGACGACCGGACGATCCTGTTCCGCCTGAAGCGACCCTTCCCGCTCCTGCCGAGCGCGCTCGGCAAGACGGCCCTCATGATGGCGGCGATCATGCCGGAGCGGATCGCGGCGGGCGACGCCACGAAGCCGGTCACCGAGATGATCGGCAGCGGCCCCTACAAGTTCGTGACGAGCGAGCGGATCTCGGGCGACCGCGTGGTCTACGAGCGTTTCGCGGATTACGTGCCGCGCCAGGGCGGCACGCCCGACGGGACGGCGGGCCCCAAGATCGTCAATTTCGACCGTGTCGAGTGGAAGGTCGTGCCGGACGCCTCGACGGCCGCGGCGGCGCTGAAGACGGGCGAGATCCACTGGTGGGAGCTTCCCAGCGCCGACCTGCTCCCGAGCCTGCGGACCACGAAGGGGCTCTCGGTCGACGTGCTCGACCCGACCGGCTACGTCGGCGTGCTCCGCGTCAACCAGCTCCAGTCGCCGACGAGCAACGTGGCGATCCGGCGCGCCATGATGGCGGCGGTGAGCCAGACGGACGTCGTGATCTCGGTCGCCGGGACGGACCCGCAATACTACAACGACAAGCTGGGGTACTTCTGCCCCGGCACGGCGCTCGCGACCGATGCCGGCATGGCGGCGCTGACCTCGCCGCGCGATCCGGTGGCCGTCAAGAAGATGCTGGACGCGGCCGGCTACAAGGGCGAGCCGATCGTGCTCATGCGGCCGGGCGATCTGCAGATCAACGCGCTCCCGACCGATGTCCTGGCCGACAACCTGTCGAAGGCCGGGTTCAACGTGGACGTCCAGGCGATGGACTGGGGCTCCGTCGTGCAGCGCCGCGCCAAGAAGGAGGGGCCGAAGGAGGGCGGCTGGAGCGCCTTCATGTCCTGGTTCTCGGGCGGCGACCACCTGAACCCCGCGATCCACGGATTGCTGCGCGGCGACGACATCGCGGCGAACGGCTGGTCCCACAGCCCCGAGATCGAGACGCTGCGGACGGCCTGGGGCCAGGCCGCGGGGCCGGCCGAGCAGGCCGACATCGCGAGGAAGCTCCAGATGCAGGCCTTCGTGGACGTGCCCTATATCCCGGTCGGGCAGATCGCCCAGCTGACGGCCTACCGGAGCGATCTCACGGGCATGCTGAAGGGCCTGCCGATGTTCTGGAACATCCGCCGCGGTTGAGCCCTCGGCGGCCCACATGACGCGCGACGAACCCTATCGGCGCGCCGAGACGGCGCTGCTCCTGGTCGACATGCAGCGGGTCTTCACGGAACCGGGGCTCGATCCCGCGCACGTGGCGGGTCCGCAGGACGGGGCGTTCTACCGGGGCCTGGCCGAGACGGTCATCCCCAACCAGGCGCTCCTCCTCCGGGCCGCCCGCGCGGCCGGGATCGAGGTCCTGCACACCGTGATCGAGGCTCTGACCCGCGACGGCCGGGACCGCTCGCTCGACCACAAGCTCTCCGGCATCCTGGTGCCGCGCGGCGCGCCGGAGGGCGCGATCGTCGCGGCGCTGGCGCCCGGCGACGACGAGATCGTGCTGCCCAAGACCTCGTCCGGCATCTTCAACTCGACGAACATCGACTACGTGCTGCGCAATCTCGGCATCCGCTACCTGATCGTCGCCGGCATCGTGACCGACCAGTGCGTGGACATGGCGGTGCGCGACGCCGCCGACCGGGGATACCTCGTCACGGTGCCGCGCGACGCCTGCGCGACCTACACGGCCGGGCGGCACGACGCGGCGCTGCGCGCCTTCGGGGGCTATTGCTGGATCAGCGACACCGACACGGTTGTGCGTCGTCTCCAGGAGCTCACGTGAGCCCGGTCGAGCCCGCGCCGCTGGTCACGCTGGTCACGACCGACTACGCGGGGATCACGCGGGGCCGCTCGGTGCCGGCGCGGCGCTACGAGGAGGACCCTGGGACGACTATCGGCTGGGTGCCGGCGAACGCCTCGCTGACGCCGTTCGACATCATCGCGGACCCGAACCCCTGGGGCTCGGCGGGCGACCTCCGCCTCCGGCCCGACCGCGACGCGCGCTACGCCTGCCACGTGCCCGGGGCCGCGACGCCGCTCGACATGGTGATGTGCGACGTCGTCGAGCTCGACGGCGAGCCCTGGGCCGCGTGCCCGCGCAGCTGTCTCCGCGCGGCTCTGGCCGAGCTGGAGGCCGAGACCGGGCTCGACCTCGTGGGCGCCTTCGAGCACGAGTTCTCGCTCACCGGATCGACCTCGCCCTCCGCGCCCGCCTTCTCGCTGGCCGCGATGCGGCGCGTCGACCCGCTCGGCCCGGTCCTGGTCGCAGCGCTGACCGAGGCCGGCCTGACGCCCGAGACGGTGCTGGCGGAGTACGGCGCCGACCAGTTCGAGATCGTGGTCGGCCCGAGCCGGGGCGTCAGGATCGCGGACGACGCCGTCGCGTTGCGCGAGATCGCCCGAGAGGTGATCCGGCTCGCGGGGCTCACCGCGACCTTCGCGCCGAAGACCGCGCCCGACGCGGTCGGCAACGGCGTCCACGTCCACCTCAGCCTCGCGGGTTCCGACGGCCGCAACGCGCTGTTCGACCCGGCCGGACCGGGGCGGCTCTCGGTGCTGGGCGGATCCTTCGCGGCCGGCATCCTGCGCCACATGCCGGCGCTGCTCGCGGTCACGGCGCCCACCCGCGTCTCGTACCTGCGCCTGAAGCCGCACAACTGGAGCTCGAGCTACACCTGGCTCGGCGAGCGGGACCGCGAGGCGAGCCTGCGCATCTGCCCGACGCCGACGCTGGGCGGCCGCGACCCGGCGCGGAGCTTCAACCTCGAATACCGGCCGCTCGACGCCACAGCCTGCCCGCATCTCGCGCTCGGCATGCTGGTGCGCGCGGGACTGGCGGGGATCCGGGACGGGCTCGCGACGCCCCCGATCGTCTCCGGCGACCCGGAGCGGATGAGCGAGGGCGAGCGGGCAGGCCTCGGGCTCGTGCGCCTGCCCGAGACCCTGGAAGAGGCGCTCGACGCCTTCGCGGCCGATCCGGTCCTCGGGAAGGCGCTGCCGCCGGCGGCGCGCGAGACCTATCTCGGGATGAAGCGGGCGGAACTCGCGCAGACGGACGGGCTCGCCGCCGCCGCCCTGTGCCGGCGCTACGCGGCGATCTACTGAGGCGGGGCCTCACCGAACTTCCCGCATGCTGTTCAACTCCTTCCCGTTCTTCCTCGGCTTCCTGCCCGTCGCGCTCGCCCTTCACTGGGCGGTCGCGCGCTATCGGCCGGAGCGGCGGATCGCGGTCCTCGTCCTCCTGTCCTTCGCGTTCTACGGCTGGTGGGACGTGCGGTTCGTGCCGCTGCTCGCGGGCTCGATCGGCGTCAACTGGCTCGTCGCGGGCGCCTTCGTGCGCGCGCCCCGGGGCTGGCTGGTCACGGCCGCGCTCGGAGGCAACCTCGCGCTGCTCGGGCTGTTCAAGTACGCCGGGTTCGCGGTCGACCTCGCGGACAGGCTGACGGGCCTCGACTGGGTCGCGCCCTCGATCGCGCTGCCGCTCGGCATCTCGTTCTTCACCTTCCACCACGTCATGTACCT
>CAXUHE010000048.1:0-20595 GCA_964250725.1 uncultured Enterovirga sp.
CGAGGTCCATCACGGCCTTCTGGGTCGTGACGTCGAGCCCGGTCGTCGGCTCGTCCGCGATGAGGAGCTGCGGCCGGCAGGCGAGCGCCAGCGCGATGACGATGCGCTGGCACATCCCGCCCGAGAGCTCGAACGGGTAGGCGTGATAGCGCTCCTGCGGCCGTGCGATCCGCACCTGCTCCAGCGCCTCGATGGCCTTCGCGCGCGCGTCGCCGGAGCCCGCGCGGGCGTGGCGGCGCAGCACGTCCTCGATCTGGTGGCCGACCTTGCGGATCGGGTTCAGCGCGGCGCGCGGGTTCTGGAAGATCATCGACATCTCGCGCCCGCGCAGGTCGCGCATCTCGCGCTCCTTCGCGGCCCGGAGGTCGAGGCCGGAGAACGTGACGCTGCCGCCCGCGATGCGGCCCACCCGGTCGAGGATGCGCATCGCCGCGTAGGAGGTTACCGACTTGCCGGAACCTGACTCGCCAACGATCCCGACCGTCTCGCCCCTGGCGACTCGGACGTTCACCTGCCGCACCGCCTGCACGATGCCGCGACGGGTCACGAACTCGACCGTGAGGTCGCGGATGTCGAGGAGCGGGACGGCGGTCATCAGGTGCGCCGCGACGGGTCGACGATGTCGCGCAAGCCGTCGCCGATGAGGTTGAAGCAGAACACCGCGACCATCAGCGCGAGGCCGGGGAAGAGCGCGATCCACCACTCGCCGGACACGATGAAGCCCGCGCCTTCCGCCACCATGATCCCCCATTCGGGCGTCGGCGGGCGCACGCCCAGCCCGATGAAGGAGAGGCCGGCGGCGTTGAGGATCGCGTAGCCCATCGTCAGCGACATCTGCACCATCATGATGGGCAGGATGTTCGGCAGGATCGAGGTCAGCACGATGCGCCAATCGCTGTTGCCGGTGAGCCGCGCCGCCATCACGTAGCCGGCGTTGCGGCGCACGTTGGCCTCGGCCCGGGCGATGCGGGCGTAGAGCGGGAAGTTGATGATCGCGGTCGCGATGACGATGTTCGTCACGCTGTTGCCGAGCGCGGCCACGATCCCCATCGCGAGGACGAAGAGCGGGAATGCCATGATGGTGTCTGCGATGCGCCCGACGATCCGGTCCGTCCAGCCGCCGAAGAACCCGGCCGCGATCCCGGCGATCCCGCCCACCGCGAAGACGAGCGCCACGGACACGATGGCGATCGTCATGTCGAGCCGCGTCGCGACGATCACGCGCGAGAGGATATCGCGGCCGAGCTGGTCGGTCCCGAACGGGTGCGCCAGTGTCGGCGGCTTCAGCGACGCGACCGTATCGGAGGCGAGCGGATCGTAGGGTGCGATCCATGGGCCGATCGCCGCGCACACGAGCAGCAGGACGAAGAGCCCGAAGGACAGGGCCGTCACGGGATTGTCGGTGACCACGTAACGGACGTGCCCGAGATTCGCCGCGAGCCCGGAGGCGCGCTTCGCCGGGACGGCCGTGAGCATCCCGCCGGGGCTCGCGACGCTCATGCGCCCATCCTCACGCGGGGATCGATCAGCCCGTAAGTCATGTCGATCGCGAGGTTCAGCACGATGTAGAGGATCGCCATCGCGAGCACGAAACCCTGGACCGGCGCGAAGTCGGACGCGATCAGCGCCTCCACCGCGTAGGAGCCGATTCCGGGCCAGGCGAAGACCTTCTCGACGAGCACGTTCGCGCCGAGCAGGAAGGAGAACACCATCCCGAGCGTCGTGACGACGGGCAGCATGGCGTTGCGGAACGCGTAAGTCATCACGACCGTCCGGCCCGTGAGCCCGGCGGCGCGCGCAGTGCGCACGAACTCGGACGAGAGCACGGCGAGCATGGAGGCCCGGGTGATCCGGGCGATCGGCGCCAAGGCGAAGATCGCGAGCGTCACCCCGGGCAACAGGATCTGGGAGAGCGCGGCCCGGAACGTCTCGGTGTCGCCCGCGATCAGGCTGTCCACGAGGTAGAAGCCCGTGACCGTCGGGGGCGCGGCGGCGAACGCATCGAGCCGGCCGAGCGGGGCCGGCGACCATTGCAGGATGAAGTAGAAGAGGTAGACGAGGAGCAGCCCGGTGAAGAAGACGGGCAGCGACACACCGGCCGTCGCGACGATCCGGCAGGCGTGGTCGATGGGCGAGCCCTGTTTCACGGCCGCCGTGATACCGAGCGGCACCGCGATCACGAGCGACAGGACGAGGCCGAAGAGCGTGAGCTCGGCCGAGGCGGGCAGCCGCGCCTTGAGGTCGGCCAGGACCGGCTGGCCGGTCGTCAGCGACTGGCCGAGATCGCCGCGCGACAGCTCGACCACGTAGCGGCCGAACTGCTCCGGTAAGGGCCGGTCGAGTCCGAGCTGGGTGCGGATCTCCTCGATCGCCTTCGGGGTCGCGGCCGGACCCGCGAAATACGCGGCCGTGTCGCCCGGCAGCACGCGGGTGAGCAGGAACGACACGACGATGACGCCGACGAGCGCCGGGATCGTGGTGAGGAGCCGATCGAGGAAGGTCTTCAGCATGGCCGATGTCTCCTCTCCCCGTGCAACGGGGAGAGGTCGAGCAGGCGCTGAACGCGCGGCCCGGGTGAGGGGCGGCGGCGCACGAGAGGCGTGCTGGTTCCAGCGCCCCTCATCCGGGCGCCCTGACGGGCGGCTCGACTTCTCCCCGTCTCCGACGGGGAGAAGAGGCAGGCAGCTAAAGCCATCGTTCTTACCCCTTCGTCAGATAGCGGAAATCCGGCTCGCGGCAGGGCTGGAACTGGTAGCCGCCGATCGTCTTCTGCATCGCGACGTCGTGGGTCGGCTGGGCGATCGGCACCATCGGGACCTCGCGCTCGGCCAGCGACACGAACTCCACGACGCTGCGATCGTAGACGGCAGGGTCGGAGGTGAAGCGCGCCGCATCCACCAGCTTGTCGAGCGCCGGGTTCTGGTAGGACGCGATGTTGAAGATCGAGTTGGCGCCGTGCAGCGTCCAGAACAGGTAGTAGTCCGGATAGTCGAGCCAGCCCGCGAAGCGGTTCAGCACCATCGGGTTCGTCTTCTTGGAGATCTCGCCGCGGAAGTTCGAGCCCGGCACCTTCGTGATCTCGACATTGATCCCGATACCGGCCAGCGCCTCCTTGATGAGGACCGACATCGGCTCCGCGACCGTCGCGTTGCCGGCGTCGAAGAGGAGCGTCGTCGAGAGCCCGCCCGGCGCGGCGGACGCGACCAGCGCCTTCGCCTTGGCGATGTCGGTCGTGTACGGATAGGCCTGCGGCCAGGCGACCTTCGGGGTCGCGGGTCCGCCCGACATGTCGAGGCCGCGCCCGAAGAGCGAGGCCTGCAGCATCTTCTCGTAGGGCATCGCCCAAGCGACAGCCTGGCGCAGCCGCATGTCAGTGAAGGGGCCCGTGGCGGAGTTCAGGTAGAGCGACCAGACACCGTTCGGGATCGGCACGCCCACGACCTTCACCTTGCCGGCGTCGATCAGGTCCTTGAAGTCCTTCGGCGGCAGCCCGTAGGAGATGTCCGCGTCGCCGCGCTCGATCAGCGCCCGGCGGGTCGAGGGGGACGCGATATCGCGCGCGATCACCCGGCGCAGGCTCGGCATCTTGCCCGATGTCCAGGCGTCGTTGCGCGCGTAGATCGTCTCGACGCCCGGCTTCCAGCTCTCGACCTTGAAGGCACCCGATCCCGCGACGTTGTTCTTCAGCCATTCCTTGGCCCAGGGGTCGCCGCCGGCGTTCTTCTGCGCGAGCTCGGAATCGAAGACGAACGGGATGGTGACCGCGAGGTTCGGCATCGTCATCTTGTCGCGGCGGATGAAGTCGACCCGGAAGGTCCTGTCGTCGAGTGCGACGAACTGCTCCGGCTTCTCCATCGAGCCCGCATTCATCTGTGTCGTGGCGAAGCCGCCGATGGAGACGGCGCGGTCCAGCGACCACTTCACGTCCTTGGCGGTGACCGGCCGGCCGGAATGGAAGGTCGCGTCGCGCAGCCGGAACGTGCAGCTCATCCCGTCGGATGCGACCTGCCAGCTCTGCGCGAGCTCGCCCTCCAGCTCCGACATGGAGACCTGGTTGCCGCCGCCGCCCGGGATCGGTACCGGCTTGAAGCGCAGCAGCCGGTCGTAGCAGTTCAGCGACACGCCGTTGACGGGCTGCGAGGCTCCGATGCCCTGCATGTCGAGCGAGTTCGGCCCGTATTCCTGGACGAGCAGCAACGTCTCGGCGCGCGAGGGCGCCTGGGCGGCGGCCTTCGTCACGAAGGATGCGGAGAGCGCTGCCGTGAGAGCGGTGCGGCGGGTGATCATGGGTCCGGTGTCCTGACAGGGGGACGTGCGATGAGCCAAGCACGAGTCGTGCCCTCGACGGCGACGAGCAGGATGACGGACTCAGGAGGCGGGAGCGACGAATGCCAGAGCGACGACCGCATGACGCCCGTCCCATGTTGCATGTGTTAGCGTTATATTGCATGCAAAACAGGAACTTTGCATGCTTAAATATCGAGCTGGACTGCTCATAGATTCACTGCCCAATCGCTGCTCGCTTGAGCATCGAGCGCGGCCGAACAAGCTATGAGGGTTGGGTGGAGCCGCGATGGACGTCACCGACAAGCAGACCCGGACGGAGCGGCTGGCCGGCGATATCGCGGACGCGATCCTGCGCGGCGATCTCGTCCCGGGCTCGCGCCTCGACGAACAGAGCCTGGCGGCGCGCTACGGTGTCTCGCGCACGCCCGTTCGCGAGGCTCTGCGGCAACTCGGCACGACGGGGCTGATCGAGATCCGCCCCCGGCGAGGTGCAGTCGTCGCCGAGGTCACGCCCGGCCAGCTCGAGGAGCTGTTCGTCGCGATGGGGGAGATCGAGGCGAGCTGCGCCCGGCTCGCGGCGCTCAGCATGACGCCGATCGAGCGGCGGCGCCTGGGAAGCCTGCACGAGCAGATGGGCGCGCTCACGGGCGATGCGAACGACCACGCCTACGTGGACGCGAACGCCGCCTTCCACACCTCGATCTATACGGGAACCCACAACGTGGCTTTGGCCGAGATCGCCTTCGGGCTGCGCCGACGCCTGTCGCCGTTCCGACGCGCCCAGTTCCGCGCTCCGGGGCGGCTGCCGCGCTCGCATGCCGAGCACGAGATCGTGGTCCGGGCGATCCTGGGCGGAGATGCCGCGGGGGCGCATGCCGCGATGCTGCACCATGTCAGCCTGGTCGAGGACGCGTTCGAGCAACTGTCTGCGGCCTCGACACGCCGTCGCGCGAGCTGACCGCCCGCCGTCCTTGCCAGCCCGACGCCGGCCGCGCATGAGAGGGCGCGAACGCCACCGTACCAGCCATGCGCCGCACCTCATCCGCCGCGCTCGCGGCCGCCCTCACGCTCGCGCCGCTCCCGGCCGGGGCCGCGCCGCTCGACGGAGCCTCGTTCGGGATCGCCTGGGTGCTGCCCTTCGTCGGGTTGCTCCTGTCGATCGCGATCCTGCCGCAGATCGCGCATCTTTTCTGGGACCGGCATATCGGCAAGCTCGTGGGCGCCTTCGCGGCGCTCACCCTCGTGCCGCTCATGCTGACGGCCGGGTTCGCCGCGACCCTCGACGCGGCGCTCCACGTCCTGCTGAGCGAGTACCTGCCCTTCATCATCCTGTTGGGCGCGCTCTACACGATCGCGGGCGGGATCGTGGTGGCGGGCAACCTGCACGGCTCCCCGGCGGTGAATACGGGGCTGCTCGCCCTCGGGACGCTGCTCGCGAGCCTCGTCGGCACGACGGGCGCCTCCATGGTGCTGATCCGGCCTCTCATCCGGGCGAACGACGCTCGCCGCCACAACGTGCACGTCGTGGTGTTCTTCGTGTTTCTCGTGTCGAATATCGGCGGCGCGCTGACTCCGCTCGGCGACCCGCCGCTCTTCCTCGGCTTCCTGCGCGGGGTCGATTTCTTCTGGACGACGCGCGAACTCCTGCCCGAGACGGCTTTCGCGGTCGCCGTCCTGCTCGGCCTGTTCTACGGGCTCGACCGGTACCGGTTCACACGCGACGACGCGAAACCGCCGGTGCCCGACCCGACGCCCGACAACCAGCGCCTTCACCTGCGCGGTCGCGCAAACCTCGTTCTCCTGGCGCTGCTCGTCGGGCTCATCGTGGCGAGCGGCCTGTGGCGACCCGGCCTCTCCGTGTCGCTTCGCGGGACGGTGCTCGAGGCGCAGAACCTCGTGCGCGACGCCGGCCTCGTGCTCCTCGCGCTCGCGTCCTACGCGCTGACGAGCCGGCGCGACCGCATCGCGAACGATTTCAACTGGCGGCCGATCGTCGAGGTGGCGAAGATATTCGCGGGCATCTTCGTGTGCATCGTGCCGGTCTCGGCAGCCCTGGCGGCGGGGCGGGACGGCGTCTTCGCGCCGCTCCTCGCGCTCGTCTCGCGCCCGGACGGGATGCCGCGCGAAGCCGTGTATTTCTGGCTCACGGGCGCGCTGTCCAGCGTCCTCGACAATGCGCCGACCTACCTCGTGTTCTTCGACCTCGCGGGCGGCGATCCCGCGCGCCTCATGGGCCCGCTCTCGCGCACGCTCGCGGCGATCTCGACGGGCGCGGTGTTCATGGGCGCGATGACCTATATCGGCAACGCGCCGAACTTCATGGTCTACGCCATCGCGCGCCAGCAGGGCGTGCGTATGCCGGGCTTCCTGGGCTATATCGCGTGGTCGGGCGCCGTCCTTCTGCCGCTGTTCGCGGCCGTGACCGCCATCTTCTTCTAGCGCTCGGTCAGCTTCAATTCGATGCGCCGGTTGCGGGCATAGGCGTCGTCGCCGGTCGCGAGGTCGAGTGGTTGGAACTCGCCGAAGCCGGCCGCCACGAGGCGCTGCGGCGGGATGCCCCGCGCGACCATCGCCTGCACCACAGAGATCGCGCGGGCGGCGGAGAGCGCCCAGTTCGACGGGAAGGTCGAGGAGGTGATCGGGCGCGCGTCGGTATGCCCGTCGACGCGCAGCACCCACGGAATGTCGGGCGGGATCTCTCGCGACAGGTCGATGATCGCGGACGCGATCCGGTCGAGCTCGGGATTGGCCTCGGCCTTCAGCGCGGCCTGGCCCGCGTTGAACAGCACCTCGGACTGGAACACAAAACGGTCGCCCACGATCCTGACGTCCTGGCGCTGGCCGAGGATCTGGCGGAGCCGGCCGAAGAAGTCGGACCGGTAGCGCGAGAGCTCCTGGACGCGGGCCGCCAGCGCGACGTTCAGCCGGGAGCCCAGATCCGCGATGCGGGTCTGGGATTCGCGGTCACGCGATTCGGAGGCGGCCAGCGCCTCCTCCAGGGCCGCGAGTTGCTGGCGCATCGCGGCGATCTGACCGTTCAGGAGGTCGACGGTCGTCATAGCGCGACCCGTGGCGGCCTTCTCGGCCTCGAGTTCCTTGCCGGCCGCAGCGATGCGCGTGTCGACGCCGGACCCCGCATCGACGATGCTCTGCAGACGGCCGCGCTCCGCGAGGCTCGATTGCATCAGCGTCTGCAGGCCGCCGAGCTGGTCCTCGGCGCGGCGGCGGCTCGAGCGTTCGAGCGCCAGGAGGTCGGTCAATTCGGCAAGTTGCCGGTTGACGCGGTCGAGCACGGTGTCCCGGCTCGCGATCTCACGTGCCAGGAAGAACTGCCCCAGCATGAAGATGGAGAGGAGGAACACGATCGCGAGGAGGAGCGACGACAGGGCGTCCACGAAGCCCGGCCAGTAGTTCAGAGACCCGCGGCGCGCGCTCCGCCCCGCCGCCATCAGGCGGTCCTCTCGCGGGCGATCCGGTCCAGCACGCCCTTCATCTCGCGGTCGCGGGCGGCCTGCGCCTCGACCCAGTCGCGGATCATCTGCTGCTCGGCGCGCATGTGCTGCACCAGGCCCTGGACGCCCTCCGCGAGGTTCGCCATGGACTGGGTGGCCTCGCGACCGCCGGCCCCCTCGGTGACCGCCGAGGCGAGGCGGTCGATAGCGGCCGCGAATTCGGGCGAGGTCCCGGCCGCCGCCAGAGCCGCCGAAGGCGCCTCGACGGTCGCGGACGAGGCGAGCCAGTCTTCCAGCTCGGTGTAGAAGCGGCTCCCCCCCTGCCCGGCCTGAAGATCCAGGAAGCCGAGGACGAGCGATCCCGCGAGACCGAAGAGTGAGGCCGAGAACGACACTCCCATGCCCGAGAGCGGCGCCGACAGGTTCGTCTTCAGCTCGTCGAACAGCACGGCCGCGTCCGATCCCGACCGGAGCGTCCCGATGATGCGCCCGACCGAGTTCACCGTGTCGATCAGCCCCCAGAACGTGCCGAGCAGGCCCAGGAACACGAGGAGACCCGCGAGGTAGCGCACGAGCTCGCGGTTCTCGTCGAGCCGGGCGGAGATGGAATCGAGCAGCGAGCGCGAGGTCGCGACCGACAGCGAGGTTCTCTGCGTGCCGTCTCCGATCACCGCCGCCATCGGGGCGAGCAGCACGGGAGGCCGGGCGAGCATGCGCGAATCCGCACCGCTGACGTGGTTCACCCACCGGATCTCCCGGAACAGGCGCGAGACCTGCCGGATCGCGAGCACGATGCCGACCAGAAGGACGCCCAGGATCAGCCCGTTCAGCCCCGGATTGCCCATGAAGGCCGCGAAGAGCTGTCGGTAGAGGATGAAGGCCACGAAGCCGACGAGGATCAGGAACACACCCATCCGGACGAGATAGATGCGGGGCGAGGAGAGCCGCACGGCCTCGATGGGAAGGGGGGTCGGGTTCAGCATCGCGACGGCACTCTGGCGACGCGGACGCCCGCGATCAAGCGGACTCGGATGTCAGGCGGACCGCGATTGCACGGCTTTGGGCGCCGCGGCGGGCGCGGCCGCGACAACGGGACGGTTCGCGTGCTTGATCAGGCCGAGGAGTTCGCGTTGGAGCGCCTCGTTGCCGCAGCAGATCGAGCGGGTGCGCATCGGGTCGGAACCGCCGTCGCAATCGCTCACGTAGCCGCCGGCCTCACGCACGATCACGATCCCGGCCGCCATGTCCCAGGTCTTGAGGTCGCGCTCCCAGTAGATGTCGGCCCGTCCGGCCGCCACGTAGGCCATGTCGAGCGCCGCGGCGCCCATGCGCCGAAGCCCGCCGGAGGCCGCCATGACGCCCGTCATCTCCAGGAGGAAGCGGGGATGCGCCGGACGGCCGAGATGGGGCAGCCCGCAATACACGACCGCGTCCGCGAGGTCGCGCCGGGCCGCGACCCGGAGCCGGCGGTTGTTGAGGTAGGCGCCCTTGCCGCGCTCGGCCACGAAGATCTCGTCCTTGATCGGATCGTAGATCACGCCGGCCACCATCTGGTCCTCGCGCTCGAGCCCGACCGAGATGCAGAAATGCGGGATGCCGTGCAGGAAGTTGGTCGTGCCGTCGAGCGGGTCGATGTACCAGCGATGAGTCGCGTCGCTCCCCTCGACGACCCCGCTCTCCTCCATCACGAAGCCATAGCCGGGCCGCGCCTTCTCGAGCGCGGCCCGCAGGATCTCCTCGGCCTTGGTGTCGGCCGCGGAGACGAAGTCGCCCGGTCCCTTGCGGGAGACCTGGAGGTTCTCGACCTCGCCGAAGTCGCGCTTGAGCGAGCGTGACGCCTTCATCACCGCGTCGGTCATGATGGTGATCAGCGGGGATCGGATCATCTGGGTCTCAGCTGTCGTGTCGCCGGGGTCGCGTCGCTCATCGCTCCCCTCCCCGTCCTCGACATCCTCGGCCACGAACTCGGACGCCACGCCGTCCTGCCGGCAGGCCCGTCTCGACCCGGTCGAAGACGTCACAGATCAGTTCGTCTGCGCCTCTGAATTCGTAGGCGAACAGCTCCGACGTGCGTCGGAACCGGTGCCGGTGATAGTAGGCCTGAGCGCGCTGCACTGCGTGAGCATTGTCGAAACCCAGGAGGCGCATCCCGTCCACGTCGTGGAGCGTGAGCGCGTACCTGGTCCCGCGAGGCTGTCCAGCGCGGGCTAGGCCTGCGCCACCCCGGAAGTGCAAGCTCCAGCCGTTCTCCAACCGGTACAGCAATCGATCGCAAGCCAGCAGGCGATGCATTGGCTTATCTACCAATAACAAATCGGTATCATTGAGCGACATGTGAGGCAATGCCTGAAACCGCTCCTGGCTTCGGACCTTCCCCGCCGTCGGGCGCCGAGGGCTCATGACCTCTGCCCCATGGCCACCTTCTTCACCGCGGACACGCATGTCGGCTATACGCTGATCTTGCGTCGGCGGACGGCGCTCTCCGCCTTCGCCGCGCACGATGCATCGCTGATCGTGGCCTGGAGCGAGGGGGTCGAACCCGACGATGAAATCCGGCATGTCGGCGGCTTCGCGGCGGGCGCGAGCCGAATGGAGCGCGCCGGTAACTTCGCCGATCCGAAGCTGCGTCGGTGTCGTGACGAGGAGCAGGCGCGGATCGCAGGCGGAGAAGCGGAAACCCGCTCCATCCGGGACGGCGGTCATGACATCATGGTCAGCAACTTCGATCGTAAGGCTGGATATGCGCGACTCCTCGCTGGTCGAGCCGGAGCGACGAACCGGAAGGGCCTTGCTGCCCGATCAGGACATCGGCCGTCTCAGATGGTGTAGGTGAAGGCCGCGTAGGCGGCTTCGCCGAGTTGCTGGTCCATCAGCCGGGACGGCTCGGGACAGCCGCCCGACCCGACGATCCGGGCCGGCACGCCCGCGACGGTGCTGCAGGGCGGGACGTCGCCCAGCACGACCGAGCCGGCGGCGACGCGGGAGCCGGAGCCGATCTCGATCGAGCCGAGGATCTGGGCGCCCGCCCCGATCAGCGAGCCGCGCCGGACTTTGGGGTGCCGATCCCGTCGTGCGAGGCCCGACCCGCCGAGGGTCACGCCCTGCAGGATGGACACGTCGTCCTCCACCACGACCGTCTCGCCGGCCACGAAGCCCGTGGCATGGTCCAGGAACACGCCATGCCCGAACCGGGCGGCGGGGTGGATGTCGGTCTGGAAGATTTCGGCGCTCCGGCTCTGGAGCAGGAGCGCGAAGTCGCGTCGGCCAGCCGACCACAGCCAATGGGCGAGCCGGTGCGCCTGGAGGGCGTGGAAGCCCTTGAAGTGGAGAACCGCATCCAGCACCCGCTCGGCCGCCGGATCGCGCTCCAGCACGGCCCTGGCATCCTGGCGCATCGCGAGGCCGATCTCCGGACGAGCCGCGAGCGCGGCCGCGAAGGCATCCCGGATCGATTCCGCCCCGAGGGCCTCGGAGCCGAGCCGGACCGACACGCGATAGGCGACCGCTTCCTCGAAACTCGCGCGCGCGAGGACGCTCGGCCAGATCAGGGACGAGAGGCCCGGCTCGGCGCGCAGCACGGACGCGGCCTCCTCGCGCAGGCCGGACCAGAGCGGATCGACGGCGTCGACGCCGGCCGGGAGGTGCCCGCGTGACGTCACGGACGATGGTCCTGCGGCGATGCTCACGGCGCTAGCTCCCGCTCAGGCCCAGGAGGCCGAGCACCTCGCGGCGAAGCTCGACGATCCGGGGATGGTCGCGATGCCGGGGATAGGGAAGGTCGTTGCGGATCTCCGCCGTGACACGGGCCGGGCGGTCGCTGAACACGAGGACCCGCTCGGCCAGGATCAGGGCTTCCTCGACGTCGTGCGTCACGAGGAGCGCCGTGAAGCCCGAGCCCTGCCAAAGCCGGACGAGCTCGGCCTGCATGGAGATCCGGGTCAGCGAGTCGAGCTTGCCCAGCGGCTCGTCGAGCAGCAGCAGCTCCGGCTCGTTGACGAGGGCTCGCGCGAGCGCGGCGCGCTGCGCCATGCCGCCCGAGAGCTGGTGGGGATAGGCGCCCGCGAAGTCCGCGAGCCCGACGAGGTTCAGCGCCTCCCCGATCCGGCTCCGGTCGCGCCGAAGCCGGCCCTGCGCCTCCAGGCCGAGCGCGACGTTGTCGAACACGCTCCGCCAGGGAAAGAGCGTCGGGTCCTGGAAGACGAGGACGCGGGACGGATGCGGTCCCCTGACGACCTCAAGGTCGACGAGAACCCGGCCGGAGACCGGCCGGTCGAGTCCGGCGACGAGGCGGAGCAGCGTCGACTTTCCGCAGCCGCTCGGCCCGAGCAGCGCGACGAATTCGCCGGGCTCCGCCGCGAAGCTCACATCCTCCAGGACCGGCAGCGGCCGCCCGTCGAGCTCGAAGGCCTGGCTGACGCCCTCCAGGGCGACGTGCCCGCCCGCGCGGCCCGGCACCCCGCCGCGTCGCGAGACCGCGAGGGTCCGGGCCAAAGCCGCGTGCGCTACCATTGCACGAGCCCCTTCTGCCAGGAGAGGGTCCGGTCACGGAGCCGGAACAGCAGCGTGATGAGCCCGGAGCAGGCGAGCGCCATGACGAGGAGCGCCGCATACATGTTGGCGTAGGCGGCCCAGCCCTGCGCCCATTGCAGGTACCAGCCGAGGCCGGACTTCACGCCAAGCATCTCGGCCACGACCAGGACCGCGAACGAGCCGCCGAGCCCCATGAACAGGCCGACGAAGACGTGCGGCAAGGCGGCAGGAATCGCGACCTTCAGGATGAGGAAGCCCTCGCTGGCGCCGAGCGTGCGGGCGACGTCGTAATAGGCCTTGTTGACGCCGGCGATCCCCGACCAGGTCAGCACCGTGACCGGGAAGCCGGTCGCGAGGGCGACCAGGAAGGTCGAGGCCGACCAGCTCGAGGGAAAGACGAAGAAGGCGAGCGGCAGCCAGGCCGTCGCGGGCAGCGGCCCCACGAACCGCAGGATCGGATGGGCCCAGTAGCCGACTGCCTTCGACCAGCCGATCGCGACGCCCGCCACGAAGCCGACGAGCGCGCCGATGACGTAGCCGCCGGCCAGCAGGAACGCCGAATGCCAGACCGAATCGAGCAGGCGCCTCCAGTCGTCGATGAACACCTCGACGAGCGCCTGCGGCGGCGGGAAGAACGGCATGGGAAGCCAGAGCCGTTTCGCGGTCGCGACCTCCCACAGCGTCAGGAAGGCCGCGCCCAGGATCAGCCAGGGCGAGGCGGCGCGAAGCCGGGCCGAGAGGGCGCCGAGACGCTCTCCGCCGAGCCCGCCCAGAACCCAGACGAGCCCGACGAGCGCGGCCGCGCCCGCCAGCTCCGTCGTGTAGGCGAAGTCGGTGTCCGGCGCGTTGGGCAGGTTCCAGGTCAGGCCGCCGAAACCGAGCCAGATCGCACCGGCCGCGACCGCGACGGGGATCGGCCTCCAGGGCGGACGTCGGTCGACGCTCGCCGCCGCACGGCTGCCGAGGGCAAGGGCGAGGATGCTCACCGTCGCGGCCTCAGCTCAGGACGTCCGCGAAGACGCGATCGGCGAACCGGGCGGAATTCGTGCTCTTGCGGATGACGTTCACCACCTTGAGCTCGTCGACGTAGAGCGCGATCTCCCTCTTCAGGTCGGCCCCGACCGGCCGGTGGTGATGCGTATGGGTCCGCAGCATGGCGGTCAGGTCGTCGATCGACCCCTTTCCGCCGTACCCGGAGAAGACGTCGGCGGCCGATCTGGGATCTTCCGCCACGATGTGTCCTGCCTCGATGATCGCCCGGGTCACGGCCGCCGCGACCGCCTTGTCGTCGCGCACGAGGGAGCCGCTCAGCGCGAGCACGCAGCAGGACCGCTCGGCGAATTCGCCCGTGAGGTTCGTGGCGATCTCGACCAGTTTCGGATCCTTGAGGAAGATGTAGGTGCGCGGGTCGTTGTCGGCGAGCGCCTCCGCCTCGCCCTTCTCGATTGCCAGCGGCAACAGGTCGGCCGGGTAGTTGCGCCAGTTCACCTCCCGCTCCGGATCGATCCCCGCCTTGGCGAAGAGGAGCCCGAAGAAATTCTTGGCGGGGGAGGCCTGATCGCTGATGGCGATCGTCTTGCCCTTCAGCGAGGCGAGGCTCGTATACCCGCCCGGCTTCGACCCCAACAGGCGCATGCAGCCGCCATGCACGCCCGTCGTGATCCTCACGTCGAAGCCCTGCTCCAGCGGCTTCAGCCAGCGCAGCGCCATGCCGATGCCGCCATCGGCCTTGCCGGTCGCGATGGCCTCCAGGAGCTGTTCGGTCGAGCCGCCGAAATTGACGAAGTCGACGTCCAGCCCGTGCTTGGCGAAGATGCCCTTCTCCTTGGCGACCGGGGCCGCGCTCGTGCAGATGGCGGTCGCGTTCCAGGCGAGCGAGAGCTTGCGCAGGGGGCCGGCCGCACCGGCTCCCTCGGCCGCCACGCGGCAGATCGGTGGATCGTCGAGCTCCGGCACCGACACGGGGAGAAGCCCGGCCGCGCTCGGGGACGCCAGGATTCCCAGGGGCGCGGCGGCGCCGAGGAGTCCCGCCCGGGCCAGGAAGGCTCGGCGAGAGGGTGAGCCGGAGCGGTCGTCGGATCGGGACATGGGATGCACTTCGCTTCAGGGTTGGACTCGGGAGCGGGTCGATGCGCCTCGCGTCGGCGCTGCCCGGCGCTCGGGCGTTCAGGCGGCGCGCGCGTCCGCCCCGACCCCGAGACGGCCGATTTTGGCCGCCTCCGGCCTCCTGTGGTCCACCGAGCCGCGGATGGATTGCGGGTTCTTCAGAAGGTTGAGCAGCGGGCAGGCGCGCTCGACGGCGGCTTGCAGAACGGCGATGTCATCCGATGAGGCGGACGACACGACCTTGACCGTGAAGGAGATGTCGTGCGGGCTGACGGGCGTGGCCTCGTGCCCCGGCCGGCCGGCCCGCGCGTCGAGCTGCCCGTGCACCTCGACCTCGAGCTCTTCGATCTCCACCCCCAGCAGGGCCGCCTGGATGAGGAAGGAATGGTTGAGACAGCTCCCGAGGATGCCGAGCTGAAGCTCCGGCGAGCTCGGACCAAGATCGTAGCCCGCGAAATCCGGCGGCGAATCGGTGATGACCTGATGGTCGCGGATGCGGATTCGCCGTATGCCGCTGCGGCCCTCCGCGCTCACCCTTGCGGAGATCGGCACGATGCCGAGTACGCCCGACTCGATCCTCGCCGCACGCGCCGAGAGAGCAGCCCGTTTCTGCTCCAGATAAGAGTTGAGATCCGTCATCTTGCGCCTCCGGTCGGAGATCAAGCCTGTAGGGCGACCCGTGACCTGCTTCCTATGGCGAAGATGCTAGTCCAACCCACTCGATAAAAAATTGCTTTGTTTGCCTCCGTCATGCCTTGGCGGTTCAAGGTCTTGGATATCGGGAGATGATTTCTCCGCGACACGAGCCCCTCCGGGCTCAGCCTACGGTGGACAGGGCCTGATCCAGATCGGCCAGGAGGTCGTCCACCGCCTCGAGGCCGATCGAGAGGCGGAGGAGGTCGTCGCCGATGCCGGCGGTTCGACGCGCCTGCGGGTCCATGGCCGCGTGGGTCATGGTCGCCGGATGCGCGACGAGGCTCTCGATGCCGCCGAGGGACTCGGCCAGCGTGAACAGGCGCACCGCGTTCGCGAAGCGGCGGACCGCCTCGACTCCTCCGGCCAGCGTGAAGCTCAGCATCGCCCCGAAGCCGGCCTGCTGCGCGGCCGCGATCTCGTGGCCCGGATGGCTCGGGAGCCCCGGATAATAGACGTCGCGCACCTTGGCGTGCCTGTGCAGGTGCTCCGCGATGCGCTGGGCCGAGGCCTGCTGGCTCTCGACCCGGGGGAAGAGCGTCCGGACGCCCCGTAGCGTCAGGTAGGCGTCGAAGGCCGAGCCAGTGACGCCGACCGTGTTCGCCCAGGAGGTCAGTTCGTCCAGGTCCTCCTTCGCGGCCGTCACGAGGACGCCCCCGATCACGTCGGAATGGCCGTTCAGGTACTTGGTCGTGGAGTGGATGACGAAGTCGGCCCCGAGCCCGATCGGCCGCTGGAGGGCCGGGGACAGGAAGGTGTTGTCGACCGCCACCTTCGCGCCCAAAGCCTTGGCGCGACGGCAGAGCGCCGCGATGTCCACGATCCTCATCAGGGGGTTGCTCGGGGTCTCGACGAGGATCAGCGCCGGGCCCAGGCGGAGCGCGGACGCGAGAGCCGCCTCGTCGCCCTGGTCGATGAAGGTCGCGCGGAACTGGCCTTTCTCGCTGCGGGCCGAAATGAGGCGGTGGGTTCCGCCGTAGCAATCGTGCGGCGCGACGAGGAGATCTCCCGGACCGAGCGTCGACAGCACGAGGTCCACCGCCGCCATGCCGGAGCTGAGGACGATCGCGCCGGCGCCCCCTTCCAGCTTGGCGATCGTGTCCGCGAGCAGCGCCCGGGTGGGATTGTCGAGCCGGCTGTAGTCATATTGCCGGGGCTGGTCGAAGCCGGCGAACGCGAAGGTGGTCGAGAGATTGATCGGCGGAGTAACCGCGCCGAAGGCCTGATCGGACGCGATCCCGTTCGCGACCGAGACCGTCCTGAGAGCTCTTGCGCCTGTCATGTCCCGCCTTGTCCGGAGCCGGCCCGTGGAGCGCCGAAGCGTCGTCCGGGCCGCCCTGAGAACCTCTTTGTCCTCTTTACAGAACGATTTCGCTTGGAAAAACCTCCCTGTCAACGTTTCAGCAGGCCGACCGCGCTCTTGGGGGACTATCTCGTTCTTTTAAGAGAACGGTCGAGTGGCTTACGCCCGCTCCCGCCGGCTGGTTCCGACCCAGGCCGATCCAAGAGGAACGATCGCCCGCCCGCGGCGCGGGAGGCCTGCTCCAGGTCTCCGAGCAGGTCTCCGGCATCCTCCAGCCCCGCATGGAAGCGGAACATCGGGCCCTCAGGCAGGGCACCCGCATCCCGGTGCGGCGGATGCACCGGGAGCACGAGGGAGACATGGCCGCCCCAGCTCTCGGCGATCCGGACGAGAAGAAGCGAATCCACGAACGCGTCGATCCGCGTCCTCGCAACGGTCGCGTCGAACACGACCGTGAAGAGCCCGTTCCCAGTCCCGAAATACCTCTCGAAGCGCTCCCTGTACGGGCTCGCGGCGCGCGCGGGGCTCAGGATGTCGGCCACGAACGGCTGGGCCTCGAACCACGCCATCATCCGCGCCGCGTTGGCGGCGTGGCGGTCGAGCCGCGCCCTCAGGGTGTCGACCCGGTGAAACAGCCGCGTGCAGGTCTGCGGCGACACGGCTCCGTTGCCGCTGATCCTCAGTTGCCGCCGCAACGCGGCGAGGTCCCGCTCGCCTGCCGCCAGGATCACGCCGCTCGGCGTGTCGCCGTAGCCGCCCTCGTACTTGGTCGTCGCCTGGATCGCGACGTCGATGCCGTGCTCGATCGGCTTGAAGCGCGCATGGCTCGCCCAGGTATTGTCCATGGCCGTGCGCACGCCCGCATCCCGGGCGAGCGCCACGATGCCGTCGATATCGGGGATCTCGAACGTCCCGCTCCCCGGGGCCTCCAGGTAGAGCAGCGTGTCGCGCGCCGCGAAGCGCCCGGCGGCGGCGTCGAGAACCGCGCCGACCTCCCGCGCGGACGCGCCCGCCGCGTAGGACAGGATGTCCGCCCGGCCGCGCTCCGCCATGTAGCGATAGGCCGGGTAGTACACGCTCTCGGGGATCAGGATCGCGGCCGGCGCGAAGGCATCGATCGTCGTCGTCACGGCCGAGAGCCCGGAGGGGCAGATCACCGCCCCTACCGCGCCGTGCAGCGCCGCGAGCTTCGCGCAGACCGCGTCGGCTTCCGGAGACTGGACGACGCCGTACTCGGCGCCCCCGTAGGGCGCCTCGCCGCGCTCGTCCGCCGCGGCGTAGAGCGCGAGGGTGTCGAACCCGACGCTGCTCTGGCCGAGCGAGCCCGCACCCGAGACGGCGCGGGCCCGGCCGAGCCCCGCCGGGTTGAGGTGGCCCCTCGAGCGATCGAGATCGACGATCGGCAGATGGATGCGGCGGGTCGCGGGCTTGCAGCCCGCCAGGAACCCGGCGCGCGCACGCGCCTTCCCGTCCGACGAAGGGGGTCGGCTCTCCGTGTCAGCGCGTCCGCGCGGCCTTGTCGTCATCTTGGCGCCGTCGGTCCTGTCCTTGCCGGAGCGGCTGGCTCTCCGGTTCGCAGCCTCGTGAGCGCGAGACGCCTCGCACCGCCTCGTCGACGGTAAGGAGCGAACGGGACCAGCGTATCACAACCGAGCGCGGGACGGTGGCTTCCGCGGCTTCAAAGAACAGATTCTCGATGACAGGCCCGGTCGTGACGAGGTCTGCTACGCTGTTCCGGATCGTGAGATGACGAGGCTCTCGATCGCCTCACGGTCGATTGTTCGATGACTTGTTCGCATTCGATCCATGCTCTCTTGGCTCGCGATTGAAGCCTGATATTCTTCGATAGGGTGAGATAAAGCGATTTTATCTTGTTTCGGACGGGCTAGTCTTGCGAGGAGAACGTTGTCGAGAGAATGACGGATGCCGGGTTGCACGATCGAAGTGGCTGACAGGGATGTCGGGATCGCGGTCCCGGACGGCGCGATGGTCCGCTTCGTCGCGAGCGACCCCCGCGTGACCGCGCTCGACGGACGGCTCTATCCGAGTTCCGTGGAGGCGGGCCGCGCCGCGACCGCGCTCCTCGCGGCGGCCAGGGCCGATTCACGGCGCCAGGCCCGCGGCCCGTCGCGAGACGCCCCCAGGCTCGATCGTCCAGGCATAGGGCCACGCTCGCGCCCGCCGATCGAGCCGGAGATCATCCGGTCAGCCGACAGGCTCCACCGTCTTCTGCCCGAATGGTGGGGGCTGTGGCGGCGCGCGGAGCGCGCGACGCCGTTCCAGTCGCCGGGCTGGCTCCTGCCGTGGTGGACGAGCTTCCATCCGGGCGACCTCTTCGCCGTCGCCCTGCGCCGTCACGGGGAACTCATCGCCTTCGCGCCGCTCTACCGCGAGACGGGCTCTCTCGGGCGGCGGCTTCTGCCGATCGGCATCTCGGTCAGCGATTCTCTCGACGTCCTGGTCGACCCCGCGTGGCGCGAGGATGTCGGGCCGCTTCTCCTGGACGTCCTCGCGCGGGAGCGCGGCTCCTGGGACAGCCTCCATCTCGAGGAGCTGCCCCGTCTCGCCGAAGCGCTCGCGCTGGCGCTGCCGGAGGGCTACGAGGCCGAAGACGCGCCGCAGAGCGCGCATCCCGTGCTGGCGCTCGACGGGCGCGGTCCGCCCGCGCTCCGGCGAGTCGGGAAGGCCTGGCGCCGCGCGCGCCGGCGGGGCGAGGTCGCGATCACCGAGCCGGCCGATCACGAGGTGCCGGTCTTCGTGGAGGATTTGTTCCGCCTCCATGCGGCCGCGTGGCAGGCGCGGGGAGAGCCGGGCGTCCTCGCGGACGAGGCGATCCGCTCCTTCCACCGCGCCGCGATCCCGAGCCTTCACGCGGCCGGCGTCGCGCGCCTGCTCCGCCTCGAGATCGAGGGCCGCACGGCCGCGATCCTGTACGGGTTCCTCCATCGCGGCCGGGCCTCGGCCTATCTCAGCGGATACGATCCCGCCTACGCGTTCGAGAGCCCCGGCGCGATCCTGCTGGACACCTTCATCCGGCGGGCGGCCGCCGCGGGCGCGCACGAGATCGACTTCCTGCGCGGGCGGGAGCGCTACAAGTACGATTGGGGCGCGGTCGACCGCTGGACCACGCGCCGCGTGATCGCACCGGTCGTGTCCGGCAGCCCTTGAGGGGAACAGAGCCATCTCACGCAAGCGACTGAGGTTCGGGCCTTCATCCGGCCGGCGAGCATCCACACCGGGGCGGGGCGCTATCTGGGTGCGAACTTCGACTTCGGCCACCTGAAACGCTTCGCGCAGCGCCCGCTGCCCGAGATCCCGGACACCAACTGGAGCCCAGAGCGGCCGCGAGCGGACGGCCGCGCTCGCCCGACGGGAGAACCTGACCGTCCGGCAACTCGCACAGCGCCTCGAAGCGTCACAGACGCTCGTCGATCCCCTGGCCGGCGTGGCGCGCCCCGAACGCGGGGCCGGCGGCCTCGACCCGTCGGGTCTCGATCTCGACAGGGCCGTTCCGGAACTCCCCGAGACGCACGGCGCCAGGGCGGGCCGGCAGCCGCTGCTCGACCTCGCGCTCCAGGAGCGGCCGGCGCCGCGGCGGCTCCACCTTGGCGTGGGTACCCGCCACGACCCAGGCGATCATCCCCAGGGACAGCGCCAGGGCCGCGCTGGTCAGGGCCTCCACGGCGCGCGTCGGCCGCTTCGCGGCAGGACGGATTCGCGATCCCGTGCCGTCCCGGGCAGGCGGATCGTTCGAGGACCGGGCCACGCCATTCTCCATGGATCATCCATGACCATGATGAGAACAAGTACAGGCCGGATCAACTGGATGCCGTTTTCTTTGTTCGACGCGATATCGGCGGTTTATTCCCCCAGTATCCGCCCGACGAGGTGGATCCTTTCCGCCCGTTCAGCCGCGCGCGAAGATGCGCCCGCCCGATGGGAGAAGGCCGATGACGGACCCGACCGCCGGCGGCTCGACGCGCGCCCCGATCTCCACGTCGAGGAGGAGATCCTCGATCTGCACGTCGACCCTGCGGCCGTTCCCGACCCGGCGCACGTCGCGCACCGTCCCGTCGAGGGAGCCCGGTCCGGCATCGCCGAGCGCGATGTCGCCGGCGCGCAGGAACAGCACGGCCGGCCCGTCCGGCACGCCGGAGGCCGGCACCATGAGCGCGCGGGAGCCGAAGCGCGCCGTGCCCCCGGTGATCGTGACCGGGATCTGCA
>CAXUHE010000049.1:0-20399 GCA_964250725.1 uncultured Enterovirga sp.
GTCCATCTCTCGTTGACCGCGAACCCGTCCCATCTCGAGATCGTCGATCCCGTCGTGCTGGGAAAGGTGCGGGCGAAGCAGGACCAGTTCAAGGATCCGCCGGAGCAGCGCACCTCCGTGATGCCGCTGCTGATCCATGGCGACGCGGCTTTCGCGGGGCAGGGCGTGGTGGCCGAGTGCCTGGGCCTGTCCGGGCTGAAGGGTCACCGCACCGGCGGATCGATCCACTTCATCATCAACAACCAGATCGGCTTCACGACGAACCCGCGCTATTCGCGCTCGTCGCCCTACCCGTCCGATGTGGCGAAGATCGTCGAGGCGCCGATCTTCCACGTCAATGGCGACGATCCCGAGGCGGTGGTGTTCGCCGCCAAGGTCGCGACCGAGTATCGGCAGACGTTCCAGAAGCCCGTCGTGATCGACATGTTCTGCTATCGCCGCTTCGGCCATAACGAGGGCGACGAGCCGGCCTTCACCCAGCCCAAGATGTACCGGAACATCCGGTCGCATCCCTCGATCCTCGAACTCTACGCGAAGCGTCTCGTCGAGGGCGGCGTCGTGAGCGAGGCCGAGGTCGACGAGATGAAGGGCGCGTTCCGCGCCAAGCTGGAGGCCGAGTTCGAGACCGCGCAAGGATACAAGCCGAACAAGGCCGATTGGCTGGACGGGCGCTGGGCCGGCATGAAGGCCGCGCGCGAGCATGACGAGGATGGGCGGCGCGGCCAGACGGGCGTCGACCTCGCGACGCTCAAGGAGATCGGCGCCAAGCTCTGCGAGGTGCCGGAGAACTTCCACACGCACCGCACGATCGGCCGTTTCCTCGACAACCGCCGGAAGATGATCGAGACTGGAGAGGGACTCGACTGGGCGACTGCCGAGGCTTTGGCCTTCGGGTCGCTCCTCGTCGAGGGGCATCCGGTCCGCCTCTCGGGGCAGGACGTGGAGCGCGGTACCTTCTCCCAGCGTCACTCGGTCCTGATCGACCAGGAGAACGAGGAGCGGTTCAAGCCGCTGAACCATCTGCACGAGGGACAGGCCAAATACGAGGTCGTGAACTCGATGCTCTCGGAGGAGGCGGTACTCGGCTTCGAGTACGGCTACACCTTGTCCGAGCCGAACACGCTCGTGCTCTGGGAGGCGCAGTTCGGCGATTTCGCGAACGGTGCTCAGGTCGTGTTCGACCAGTTCATCTCGTCCGGCGAGCGCAAGTGGTTGCGCATGTCTGGGCTGACATGTCTCCTGCCGCACGGCTATGAGGGCCAGGGGCCGGAGCACTCCTCCGCCCGGCTCGAGCGCTTCCTGCAGATGTGCGCCGAGGACAACATGCAGGTCGTCTACCCGTCGACGCCTGCGAACTACTTCCACGTGCTGCGCCGCCAGCTCAAGCGTGAGTTCCGCAAGCCTCTGATCCTGATGACGCCGAAATCGCTGCTGCGTCACAAGAGCTGCATCTCGTCGCTGGCCGAATTGGCCGACGGCTCGACCTTCCATCGCGTTCTGCTGGGGGACGGCAAGAACCTCGTAGCGAACGAGAAGGTGCGTCGGGTCATCCTGTGCACCGGGAAGGTCTATTACGACCTGTTCGACGAGCTTGAGGCACGCGGCGTTGAAGACGTCTACCTGATGCGGGTGGAGCAGCTGTATCCCGTGCCGCTGAAGGCGATGGTCCAGGAACTGTCCCGATTCGCGAATGCCGACCTCGTCTGGTGCCAGGAGGAGCCGAAGAACATGGGCTCCTGGAGCTTCATCGAGCCTTACCTCGAGTGGGTCGCAGGTCAGGCCGGGATGGGGGCGCCACGGGCGCGCTACGCAGGTCGCGCGGCCTCGGCCGCGACCGCGACCGGTCTCATGTCGAAGCACCAGTCCCAGCTCAAGGCTTTCCTGGAAGACGCGATCGCGGGTTGAGGCGTCACGGACGGGGTGCAGGACCCTCGCCCGGCGGTCAGATCAACGCAACGAAAGACAGTTATGGCGACCGATATCCTCGTGCCGACCCTCGGCGAGTCCGTCAGCGAAGCGACGATCGGCCGGTGGTTCAAGAAGCCCGGCGACGCCGTCAAGGCGGACGAGCCGCTGGTCGAACTCGAGACGGACAAGGTGACCCTGGAGGTCAATGCGCCCGCGTCGGGCACATTGGGCGAGATTCTGGCGAAGGACGGCGAGACGGTCGGTGCCGGCGCCGTTCTCGGGTCCATCACAGCTGGCGGAGCGGCTGCAGCACCCGCACCGGGCGCTCCCGCCAAGGCGGAGGCGGCGAAGCCCGCCCTGGCTCAGGCCCAGCCCGCGCCTTCTCCTGCCGCGCCGCTCCCGCGCCAGCCCGCCCCGGCCGGCGCGAACGGACCCGCGGTCGGCCGGATCGCGGCCGAGAGCGGGATCGACCCGGCGAACGTCCCGGCCAGCGGCAAGGACGGCCGCGTGACCAAGGGCGACATGCTGGCGGCGTTGTCGGCCCCGGGTGCTGCTCCCGCCGCCCCGGCTCCCGCCCCGATGCAGGTCCGGGCACCGTCCGCTCCCGACGACGCCTCGCGCGAGGAGCGCGTGCGTATGACGAAGCTGCGTCAGACGATCGCTCGTCGCCTCAAGGATGCCCAGAACGTCGCCGCCATGCTGACGACGTTCAACGACGTCGACATGGGCGCGGTCATGAAGATGCGCTCGCAGTACAAGGATGTGTTCGAGAAGAAGCACGGCGCGAAGCTCGGCTTCATGGGTTTCTTCACGAAGGCGGTCGTGCAGGCGCTGAAGGAGATCCCGGCCGTCAACGCCGAGATCGACGGGCAGGACCTCGTCTACAAGAACTACTACCACGTCGGCATCGCGGTCGGGACCGACAAGGGGTTGGTCGTGCCGGTGGTGCGCGACGCCGACCGGATGTCGATCGCCGAGATCGAGAAGGCGATCGCCGCCTACGGCAAGAAGGCGCGCGACGGCCAGCTCAAGATCGAGGACATGCAGGGCGGAACCTTCACGATCACGAATGGCGGCATCTACGGCTCGCTGATGTCCACCCCGATCCTCAACAGCCCGCAATCGGGCATTCTCGGCATGCACCGGATCGAGGAGCGCCCGGTCGTGCGGGCCGGGCAGGTCGTCGCCCGGCCGATGATGTATCTCGCGCTCTCGTACGACCACAGGATCGTGGACGGTAAGGAAGCCGTGACCTTCCTGGTGCGCGTCAAGGAGGCGCTGGAGGATCCGGCGAGGCTTGTGCTGGATTTGTGAAGCCGCCCGGTGACCGCGATGTGAGATCGTGCCGACGATCGCTATCATCGACGGTGTTCGAGTGGTCATCTACCCCAAGGACCATCTGCCCCGCATCTCGATATGTTCTTCGGAGGCGCGGAGATGCAGATCTCCATCGCGACCGGTCAGGTTCTGAACGGCCGTGTCGCCAGGAGTAAGATGCGGCTCATGGACGATTGGCTGGATGCCAACCGGCCTTGCGCTGCCTATATGTGGACGTAGATTGTGACGCGGCGTGGTGACGACGAGGGCGCGGAATGAGGATGAACGGGATCGGTTCGGTTGCCGTCGTTCGATATCCGGTCCTGCTCGTCACTTTCGAGACCGTCGCCGTAGCTCCTCGTAGTCGTTCGTTCGGCTGGAACCTCGACCAGGAAGGACGGGAGATCGATTTCTGTCCGGAGGCGGCCCGCATCGAAATCGAGACTCGGATGGTGGACGATCTAGCCCGTCAGTATGAGCAGCACTTGATCGCTGCCGAGTAAAACCGGATTCAGTTATGTCCTACGATCTCATCGTTATCGGCACAGGTCCGGGCGGCTACGTCTGCGCGATTCGGGCGGCGCAACTCGGGCTCGCGACGGCGGTCGTGGAGAAACGCGAGACCTTCGGCGGCACCTGCCTGAACATCGGGTGCATGCCCTCGAAGGCACTGCTTCACGCCTCCGAGATGTTTGCGGAAGCGCGCGACCACTTTGCCGAGATGGGGATCGGCGTCCCGGCCCCGACGCTCGATCTGCCTAAGATGATGGCCTTCAAGGAGGAGGGCGTGGACGGCAACACCAAGGGCGTGGCGTTCCTCCTGAAGAAGAACAAGGTCGACACCTATCGGGGCACGGCGACGATCAAGGGCGTCGGTCAGGTCGAGATCGCGGGTGAGGACGGGTCGAACCAGCTCATCGAGACGAAGAACATCGTGATCGCGACCGGGTCCGAGGTGTCGCCGTTGCGTGGCGTCGAGATCGACGAGACGGTCGTCGTGTCCTCGACCGGCGCGCTCTCGCTCTCGGCCGTGCCGAAGAAGCTCGTCGTCGTGGGGGGCGGCGTGATCGGGCTCGAACTCGGCTCCGTCTGGCGCCGGCTCGGCGCGGAGGTGACGGTCGTCGAGTATCTCGACCGAATCCTGCCGGGCATGGATGGCGAGGTCGCCAAGCAGTTCCAGCGCATCCTCCAGAAGCAGGGCTTCGCGTTCCGGCTCTCCACCAAGGTGACGGGCGTCGAGATCTCCGGCGCGGGCGCGAAGGTCACGGTCGCGCCGGCCGAGGGGGAGGGCGCGTCCGAGGTGCTGGATGCCGACATCGTGCTCGTGGCGACGGGGCGCTACGCCTACACGGCCGGTCTCGGACTCGCGGATCTGGGCGTGAAGACGGATCCGCGCGGCCGCGTCGAGATCGACCAGCACTTCTCGACGAACGTCACGGGGATCTACGCGATCGGCGACGTCGTGGCCGGGCCGATGCTCGCCCACAAGGCCGAGGACGAGGGCATGGCGGTCGCCGAGATCATCGCCGGAAAGGCGGGGCACGTGAACTACGAGATAATCCCGAGCGTCGTCTACACGTTCCCGGAGGTCGCCTCGGTGGGCAAGACCGAGGAGGAGCTGCAGAGCGCCGGGACGCGCTATAACGTCGGCAAGTTCCCCTTCACGGCGAACGGGCGCGCCAAGGTCAACAAGACGACGGACGGCTTCGTGAAGATCCTTGCGGATGCCGCGACCGATCGGGTTCTCGGCGTCCACATCGTGGGGGTGGACGCGGGCAACCTGATCGCCGAGGCGGCGCTCGCGATGGAGTTCGGTGCGTCGTCCGAGGACATCGCCCGGACGTGCCATGCCCACCCGACCCTGACCGAGGCCATCAAAGAGGCGGCGCTCGCCGTCGAGAAGCGTGCGATCCACATGTAATTGTGCGGGACCGCGATGAGGGTGATCGCAGCTCTTGCGCTGTGCGCGGGCCTGATGCCGGGCACGGTCTTCGCACAGGCCGCTGCCGAGGGTACCTATCCCGGCACCATCTCGTGCGATCCCGGGCCGAATGCCCGTGGAGCCGTCCGCGGCCCGATAACGGTCGAGATCGTCGGCGGACGCGCACGATACAACGTGCCGGGCGAAGGTGGGCCGGAAGCGGGCAGCGGCAGCATGACCGGCCGGCAACTCGTCCTGGCCGGACGCGGAAGCGGCTACGATGCCAGATACACAGGCGAGGTCGGCGGCCAGGGCGGCATGCTCACGGGCACGCGTACCGGCTCGGGATCGCGGCGCAACTGTCAGGTCCTGCTGGGCAACGGGCGGGGATGATGGCGGCGCCCTCACGTCCCGAAGCCCCTGGACACCGTCCGGGCGAACCGATATCCGAAAGGACAAGGCGGGCGTAGTTCAGTGGTAGAACGTCAGCTTCCCAAGCTGAATGTCGTCGGTTCGATCCCGATCGCCCGCTCCACCATCTGCAGGCGGGACGTCGTGTAGCTGAATGCCGTCGCTCTCGCGTCACGGCGGCTCGGAGCGCGGCAGTTCCCCACCGGCCTGTTCTCGCATCGACGCCTGAAGCTTCGCCATCCCGGCGATCCAGCGATCGTAGTCATCGACCTTGCGGCGCATGTAGCCGGCGACCTGCTCGTGAGGAAGGATCAGGAAGCTCTCGCGCGCGATCCCGTCGAGCGCGGCCCGTGCCACCGCCTTTGTGCTGAGAACGCCGTCCAACGAGGCCGGATTGCGAGGAGAACCGCGCAGCATGGAGGTGTCGACGCCCTGGGGGCAGAGCACCGACACGCGGATCCCGTGCGCGCGATGCGCGATGGCGAGGCTCTCAGCGAAGCCGATCGCCGCGTGCTTGGTGGTCGCGTAGGCGGGGCTTCCGATCTGGGAGAGCAGCCCGGCTGCGGACGCCGTGTTGAGGAAATAACCCTGTCCGCGTTCGCGCATGAGCGGGACCAGGATGCGGGCGGCTCGCATGTGGGCCATGACGTTGACGGCCCAACTCCGATTCCAGGCCTCGTCCGGCGCGCCACCGGCGTTGTCCGCCATGGCGTCGTAACCCAGGAGCACTCCGGCGTTCGAGCAGAACAGGTCGATCGGTCCGACCGTCCGCTCGGTCGTGGCGATCAGATCGACGAGGTCGCGTTCTTCCGCCACGTCGCAGGTCTGGGCGCTCCCGCCGATCCCGGCCGCGACGTGCTTGGCTCCGCTGCCGTCGAGATCGGCCACGACGACGTGTCGCGCACCCGCTTCCGACAGGACTTCGCACAGAGCTCGTCCGATCCCGCTCGCGCCCCCTGTGACGACCGCGACCTTGCCCGCAATGTCCACGACTCCCTCCGACAGCAGAACAGCGACCGGGTCGCCGATTTTCATTCGATCGACATAAACTTGCCGGCTGACGAGGCGTACCGGCTCGATACAGGTGCCGACCTTGCCTCGATCCATTTGAGCTCGCGATGCGCTGGACGAGACTTGCGCTCCGTCCGCCATCTTCTGCGAGAGTGAGCCTCAAAAACCACAGTTCATGACGAAGTTTACGGACCCGCTTTCCGGCCGTGGCCTGAGGCGTATTCCGGATTGTGGCGTGTTTGAGGATTGTTTATCCGGGAATGAGCATGGATCCCGAGTTGGCGGTCCTTTTGAAGGCGATGTCGTGGCTGGATTTGCGATGCGATCTCGGTTCGGGATGACATTGGTCATCGGTGCATGCGTCGTGGCAACGAACGTTCGCGCTGCAGATCTCCGAGCCGTCGTCGATGCCCGTGACAACGGTGTCCCGCGCGTCGACGTCGTCGTCGATGAGCTGTTCTTGTTGCGACAGCGCTGTCAGCGGGATCCAGACTGCATCGCGCCTCGTGTTCTTCCGATTATCGAAGGTGGACGACGCAGCACCTACGTGAGCATCGCCATTCCTATCGATCCACGGTTTACAGATCGTTACCAGCATTGACGGGGTGGTCCGACATGTGCCGGCTCGGCATGTCCGCTGTGAGCGATCATGGTCGGCGCAACACTCGGCCGGTTTGCTCGATGGCGTCGCTCTCTCGTCCTTTTCGAGGCGAAGCACTCGTTGATGTCGAAAGACGGTCGAGATCCACAGACACGTTCACTCGGTTGGGCGCGTCTCGCATGAATACTGGCGCAGGTGAGTTGAGTATATATGGCTAGTCTGATCGACATGAATGCTCGACGGGCCGCATGTTTAGCTGCTGGGCTCCTGTTGGTGCTTGGCGGATGTTCCGCGTTTCCGACCCAGGGCCCTTATCCGCAGGCTGTGGCCTCTGGAAAGTTCGAGGATCCGGACAAGGTTCAATACGTCCTAGCGGATCTCACGCCGTCGATGTTGGTGGCACTCAAGGATACGGCCCCCAAGGCAGGTATTCGAGGCACGATCGGAGATCGGCGGCCCGCTCCGGAGCTTCTGTTGGGTGTCGGAGACATCATCTCCGTGACCATCTTCGAAGCGGCCGCGGGCGGTCTGTTCATTCCCCAGGAGGCTGGGTCGCGTGCAGGCAACTTCGTGACCCTGCCGAACCAGGAGATCGACAAGGCCGGCGTCATATCGGTTCCCTATGCCGACCTCGTGCGAGCGGCCGGGCGAACGCTCAGCCAGGTCAAGCTCGATATCGAGCAACGCTTGCGCAACCGGGCCATCGATCCTCAGGCGGTCGTTACGCTCGTCGATGGACGGTCGAGCCAGGTCAGCGTGACCGGAGAGGTCAATACGTCGGTCCGCTACACGCTGTCCAAGTCCGGGGAGCGCATTCTTGACGCGATCGCCCGAGCCGGAGGCCCACGCTATCCGGCTTTCGAGACCTACGTCACGTTGCGGCGCGGCACGCGGACTGCCAAGGCCTACTTGAATCAGATCATCGAGAGTCCTGACGAGAACGTCTACCTCTATCCGGGCGACACACTGGTCCTCAATCGCGAGTTCCGCAGCTTCATGGCGTTGGGAGCGTCCGGCCAGAACGGCCAGATCAACTTCGACAACGAGACGTTGTCCCTGTCGCAGGCGCTCGGAAAAGCGGGCGGCATCCTGGATGCGCGGGGAGACCCGGCGGAAAGCTACGTCTATCGGCTCGAATACAAGAAGACCGTCGCCGAGATGGGGTACGACACGACGCCGTATCTTACCCCGATGGTGCCGGTGATCTATCGCGTGAACCTGCGCGAGCCGGACGGATTTTTCCTGGCGGGCAAGTTCATGATGCGTGACGGGGATGTCCTGTTCGTGTCCAACGCTCCGATCGCCGAGATCACCAAGCTGCTATCTCTGCTGCAACTTGGGGCGAACAGCGTGTCGGACGTCAACATCGCCCGAATCGCGATCAGAGGCGGGCGGCAGTAGCCGCCCAGGACCCCGTGCTGACCCGCGCGTCCCGAGGTGCCGCGTGGGCCGTCGTCGCGCTGGCGCCGCTTCCCTTCGGCTCGGTCGAGACCGTCTGGATCTGCGTCTGGTGCATCGTCATCGGCGCGAGCCTCGTGACGGCCGACCTTCGGTTCCTGACGCCGCGCAAGCTGCGGCTGCTGGTGCCGATCATGGTGGGCGCCTTGGCGGTGGTCTCGGCGGTCTCCCTGCAGTCGCTGTCTCCGGAGCCGTGGCTTCCCGCCAGTCCCGTCTGGAGACGGGCGGCCGAGGTTATCGGGCACGAGATCGTGCCCGCGGTCACCGCCACGAAGGCCGAACCCTGGCGCGCCCTCGGACCGTCCCTGCTGTTCGTGCTCGTTCTCGTCAGGGTCTTTCTCCTCGCTCTCGATCCGGAGGAGGCGGAACTGCTGCATCGGATCGTCGCCTGGACGGGCGTCGTCTACGCGGTATTCGGGGTCGTGAGCATCCTCGTCGACCCCACGATGCTGCTGTGGCGTCAGAAGCGCTTCTACCTGACCAACCTGACCGGAACGTTCGTCAATCGAAACACCGCGGCGACCTATTTTGGTACGTGCGCGATCCTGTGGTTGGCGATGCTGCTCAGAGGTCTGAAGCGTCACGTCAATGTCGACCTCTCATGGCGTGACATGGCGGCGGAACTCATTCGGGATCCTCCACCAAGGTCGGTCGCCGTCACGGCGATCGCTTGGGTCATCACCTTCGCGGCCACGATCATGACTGGCTCGAGAGCAGGTTCGGTTCTCACGCTGTTCGGGTTCGGCGCGGTCGCGACGCTCTGGTCGAGCCGGCGCGGCGTACGGGCCTACCTCGTTGCCGCCTCTCTCGTGCTAGGCTTCGGGGTGTTGGCTCTCGAGGTCTTCGGAGGCACTCTCGCCGGCCGCGTCGCGGCACGGGGACTCGGCGATCCGTCGCGCTTCGAGGGCTATCGTGACGTCTTGGGGATGTTCCCGGATTTCCCTTGGCTCGGGATCGGGCTCGGCGCGTTCGAACACGTTTTTCCGGCCTATCGCAATCCGGCCAACACGTCGACCGCTGTTTGGGACAAGGCCCATTCCGTGCCGCTGGAACTCGCGATCGAGATCGGGCTGCCGGCCTGCTCCGTGGTGCTGTTCGCGTCGGCCTTGATTTTGCGCTCCCTTCTGCTGGGAAGCCTGCGCCGACGTCGCCACCGCCTCTTACCGATCGCCGGGTTCGCCGTGGCGCTCCTCGGCGGATCGCATTCCCTCGTCGACTTCTCCCTTCAGATCCCGGGCTATGCGGTCACGTTCGCGGCCGTGATCGCGGTTGGCTTGGCCCAGAGCCTGCCGGAACGCGCAGGAGTGACGGCACGCGCGGGCACGCGCGACGCCGATCAGGCCCGCGACGATCCTCCCCTGTCTCCAGTCCACTCGTCTTGATCTGGCGTCGCGCGGCTCGGGGCGTTTGGCCCAATCACGTCCAGCAGGCGTCAAACAGGCTGCGAGCCGGCCAGCCGAGGAGCTCTACGGCGTCTGAAGGACACTTTGCTTCGCGCCGTCGAGGACCAGGCAGGTGAGACGTCCAGTCAGATAGGCTCCCGTGTCGACGTTGATGCGGTTGCTCTTGAACTCGGGTCGCTCCACCGGCGTGTGACCGTGGACCACCACGCCGCCCAGATCCCCGGACGCGGTCAGAAACTCCTTCCCGATCCAGATCATGTCATCGCGGGCCTGATGGCGGAGAGGAATGCCGGGACGTATCCCGGCATGAACGAACACGTAGTCGTCGCAGACGAAGCAGGCCGGGAGCCGACGAAGGAAACTCACGTGGTCCGGCGGGATAGCCTGGACGATCCGGGTGTTCGCCTCCTGCGCGCTGATCACCTTGAGCTGTTTGGGCGAGAGGCGCACGCCATAGGATAACAGCGTGTCCCACCCGCCGTTCTCCACCCAGAACGGCAACCTCTCCGGTCTGTCGATCGCATCGAGCATCATCTTCTCATGGTTGCCCAGCAAGGCGCACAACTCGTGTCCTCGCCCGCGTTCGATCAGCATCTCGATGACCTGTTTCGATCGTGGCCCCCGGTCGATGTAATCGCCGACCGTCACTTCCAACGCGGACGCGCACGGATTGATGGCTCGATGAAGGTCGATCTTGTGGAACATGCGCTGAAGCAGGTCGGCGCGTCCGTGCACGTCCCCGATGGCGTAGATGCGCCGGCCTTCGGCCACCTTGGGAGTCCGATAGTGAGCCCGGTTCTCTGGACGGGCGTGCCGACCGCGCCACAGCGCGTGAACAATCGAACGCAATCCGTCCCGTTCCCTTCGTGATGACGCAGCCGACTTCAACACATCGTTAAGTTCAACAAACGGTTCCCGTCACGGTACTGCTTGCGAGCACGAAGCGTTCGAGATTCGTCTGACGAGCTCAGGCACGATCGCGTCGATCGCGGCCGACGCGATGGGATGAAGTCCGTCGGGGATGGCATCGGCGCTACGCATCGCGCGCCAGAACGGGCGAAAGTCGATGAACTCCGCGCCCACCTCGCTCGCGACGCGCGCATGTTCGAGCGTGAAGGTCGCGAGCCGCGGTCGCAGCCATCCCGGGAGACCGTGAACCGGGTTCATGGCGAGGACGAAGACGCGAGGCGGAGGCTTGATTTCGCCGAAACCTGTGAGGACCCGCTCGATGTTCCGGCGGCTCCGGCCCAGCGACAGCCAATGGGTCAGCGACGCGTCGTTGACCGCGAACTCGACGAGCACGATGTCGGGATGAAGGCGCGTCACGTCCGCCACGTGCGCGAGCGCCCATTGAGATGTCGCTCCGACCTGTGCGACCGTCGAGACCTCCACACGCTTTTCGAGGCAGGTCTCGAGCTTGCCGCTCAGCGCATCCTGCCATCCTCCGCGGGCCGTGAGGCTCGTCCCGAACGCCACGATCGTGAGACGCGAGGGAGGACTGGATTGCTCCGCGGCGCCAAGCTGCGGTGAGGCAAGCGGGACCATCGTCAAACAAACCCCGACGCGGAGCGCTCGTGTCAGTCGTGACGTGCGGATGCGACGACGGGAGATGAGTGGGTGTCGCAACTGCATGGCCGCCGACACGTTACAGTCCAGACAATCACGATAACACGGGGAGAGCGACATGAACGACCGAGATCGAAGCCGCGGAGCAGGTGCACGATCGCCAACTCGACGGTCTCCGGCCGGCTCCGGCATCAGGGTCGGTATGAGCGCCACCAGGGCGGCATTGTCCTACGCCTTGATCACGTCGGCACTGTTCGTCGGGTGCGGCACCCCGGTTCGCGCCCGGGAACTCAGTCGGTCCGAGGTCGAGGCGATCTCCCGTGCCGAGGCGCGCCGAGAATACCAGAGGCGTGACCTCACAGGGCAGAACGTCCCGACGGACGCGATGCAGGTCGGGCCACAAGGTCGGCCGACGACGCTCAACGGCAACGGGACGACGGTCACCCGCAATCGCTGACCTGCGTGTCTCCGTGCGGAGATCGGGACCGATCAGCTCCCCCGACGCAGACGCCAGAAGCCGATCTGGTCGGCGGACGCCACCGTGACCCGAGTGACCCTGTCGTCGAGCGAGACCCAGTTGGTCGGATCGGTCGCAGACTGGCGCTTGATCCACCGATAATGCGTCTCCCGCCACGGCCGTATCTCCGCCGTCAGGTTGTCGAGAACGAGATCGTCTTCGTCGGTGCGCACGATGAGCACCAGATGACCCTCGCCCCAGGCGGTCTCGACCACGGACAGCAGGAGCGAGCTCATGGCCCAGCCCCGCTTGAGGAGCTCGTGGCGCTTGGTCACGGCGAAGTCGTTGCAGTCGCCGGCCGCGGGGGCGATCGTCCAATCACCGAGGCCGTTCACCAGGGCCTTGTGCCTGGGCCGGATGGCGCGATTGACAGCTCGGTTCACGCTCGCGAGCTCCATCAGTGGCGACATCGGAGGCGTGGACGCTTCCGCCTGTTCGGTGCGGGCGCATTCCGCAGGCCGCCTCAGGCAGAACCGCACGAAGGAGAGCGGGGCGAGGACGACTTCACCCTCAGGCATCGCGCTTGTCCCGTCGCGGAACTCGGCCTGATGAAGAGGAGAGACGGCGTAGGGTGATGCCTGGATCTGCGATGTGGCGAGCGAAGCGGCGATCGACATCAAACCGAGTGAGACGAGACGGCAACGCATGATGCGCTCCACAGGTGTATCTGTGAGCGTTTCCTACAGTCCCCAGGCAAAGTATTTTGCCGAGAAACGTGACGGATTCGCGCCCCGATAACAAGGCCGCGTTAACCACCGTGTCGCAGGTCCTGACGAGCCCTCACCCGGCTCGGGGCAGCCGCCAAGATCCGTGCGCCCCCGCGTCGACCGGAACGCGTGTCCGGCTTTGTCACGCCGTCGCCGAGCCGTCCTCGATGTCGAACGTGACGCCCTGCGCCAGCGGCATGGAGCGACCGTAGTTGATGGCGCTCGTCTGACGGCGCATGTAAGCCTTCCAGGCGTCGGAACCGGATTCACGGCCGCCGCCCGTCTCCTTCTCGCCCCCGAAGGCGCCGCCGATCTCGGCCCCCGAGGAGCCCATGTTCACGTTGGCGATCCCGCAATCGGAGCCCAGCGCCGACATGAACCGATCCGCCTCGCGCATGTCGGTCGTGAAGACCGACGAGGAGAGGCCTTGCGGCACACCGTTCTGGAGCGCGATCGCTTCCTCGAAGTGCCGGTAGCGCAGGACATAGAGGATCGGCGCGAAGGTCTCCTCGATGACAGGGCCCGTCTGGGCCGGCATCTCGACCAGTGCCGGACGCACGTAGTAGGCGTCCGCGAACCCCGGCAGATCCACGCGTTCGCCGCCATGCACCGCGCCTCCCGCGTCTCTGGCGGCGGCAAGCGCCCGCTCCATGTTCTCGAAGGCCGCGCGGTCGATCAGCGGGCCGACGAGCGCCTCGCTCTCGAGCGGGTTCCCGATCGAGACCGTCTCGTAGACCCGGATCAGTCGCGGCACGAGCGTGTCGTAGACGTCCTCATGCACGATGAGGCGTCGCAGGGTGGTGCAGCGCTGCCCGGCCGTGCCCATCGCGCCGAACGCGATGGCCCGGAGTGCGAGGTCGAGGTCGGCCGACGGAGCGACGATCGAGGCATTGTTGCCGCCGAGTTCCAGGATCGCGCGGCCGAACCGGGCCGCGACGCGCTGGCCGACGATCCGCCCCATCGTGGTCGAGCCCGTCGCGGACACGACCGGCACCCGTGGGTCCTCGACCATCGCGGCGCCGACCTCGCGTCCGCCCAGGAGCAGGGTCGAGAGATCCGCCGGCGCGTCGTCGAACCGCGAGATCACGCCCCGGACCAGCGCCTGGACAGCGATCGCGGTCAGCGGCGTCTTATCGGAGGGTTTCCAGACGACGGCATCGCCGCACACGAACGCGAGCGCGGCGTTCCAGCTCCACACCGCGACGGGGAAGTTGAAGGCGGAGATGACACCGACCACGCCGGCCGGATGCCACTGCTCCATCAGGCGATGGTCCCGCCGCTCGGATCCCATGGTCAAGCCGTAGAGTTGGCGCGACAGCCCCACCGCCAAGTCGCAGATGTCGATCATCTCCTGCACCTCGCCCAGGCCCTCGGACACGCTCTTGCCGACCTCGATCGTGACGAGCCGGCCGAGATCGTCCTTGGCGTCTCGCAGGGCTGCGCCGATCTGACGCACGAATTCGCCGCGGCGGGGTGCCGGGACGGTCCGCCAGACGAGGAAGGCGTGGTGGGCGCGGGCGATCGCAGCTCTCG
This sequence comes from uncultured Enterovirga sp., assembly GCA_964250725.1. GTDB lineage: Bacteria > Pseudomonadota > Alphaproteobacteria > Rhizobiales > Beijerinckiaceae > Enterovirga. The sequence goes on from CAXUHE010000049.1 coordinate 14,354, forward strand.
CGTCCTCGGGCGAAGTCTCTCGCACGCCGCCGATCGTCCCGCCCGTGACCGGCGAGCGAACCGCGAGGGTGCCACCCTCGTACAACGCAGGCTCGGCCCCGAACCTCGCGAGGATGCGGGCCACGTTTCGCGAGAGTGTGTCGATCGTGGCCGGAGAACGGGTCGCGGGCGTCATGACGTTTCATGGTCACGATGCGACGTGATGTCGAGCCCCAGAGAGTCCCGACAGCTCCATTCCGCCGAACCTCCGGTCGCGCTGACGTCAGGCCGGATAGGACAGGCGAGGCGGGGGCTCGTGGCGGCGGCCACGAGCGATGTCACACGACCGAGCGTATGGCTCTCACCGCCTGCCGGGATCTGATGGCCGACGGGATGTCGAGCTCGTCCGGCCACGTATCTCGTCTGAAACCTGGATCCGTCATCCAGGACGTGACGCCTTGAAATCGATCCCGGAACGTCTCGGACGAGAAGGTCTCCGCGTTGCGGCGGCAGGCTTGGGGCGTGATCTCGGCACGATGCCTGATGAACCTCGTCACCGCGTCCACGATGCAGGCGCTATCCTGGCGCTCGAACAGGATCCCGGTCGGATCGGGATTGCCGAGCGAAACCACGATATCTTCCGCGCCGCCCCGCCGATAGGCGATGACCGGCGTGCCTGCAGCCTGAGCTTCGGCCATCACGATCCCGAAATCCTCGTAGCCGGCGAAGATGAATGCCTGCGCGTGCTGCATCAACCTCACGAGTTCAGGGTGCGATACGTGCCCCTTGAATTCGACATTCGGCGTCGCGAGCGCGCGGAGCCGGTTCAGCTGCGGGCCGTCCCCGGCGACGACCAGCCGGAGATGGCTCATCTGGGCGAATGCCTTCACGATGAGATCGAGCCGTTTGTACGGCACGAGACGGGACGCGACGAAGAAGTAATCATCCTTGTCGTGGCAGACCGGAAAATTCGAGAGGCGGACGGGAGGGTGGACAATCAGCGATTTGCGGCCATAGATCTGCTCGATCCGCCGCTTCACGACGTTCGAGTTCGCGACCATCAGGTCCGGGCCATGCGCGGTCCTGGCATCCCACACGCGGAGTCGGTGGAGGGCGCGGTTCAGGACGGGGCCGGTCGGGAAAGCCGCCAGGGGCGTCGCCGCGAGATATTCGAACGTCTGGTCCCACGCGTAGCGGATCGGCGTGTGGACGTAGGCGAGGTGTCTCTGGTGAGGGTGGACGATCACGCCCTTGGCGAAGGCCGCCGACGAGGACACGACGAGATCGTAATCGGAGAGATCGAACGACTCGATCGCCCCGGGACCGAGAGGGAAGGTCCAGCGATAGTAACGATGTAGGCCGGGCAGCTTCGCCAGATAGCTCTGCTTGATGCGCACCGGGCCCAGCCGGGCACGATCCCGCGACGTCAGCAGGTCGAAGAGGGTATAGAGGTCGGCCGGTCCGAGCGTGGTCAGCATCTCCGCGAGGACCTGTTCTGCCCCGCTGAAGACGGGGAGCCAGTCGTGGACGACGGCGGTTTTCGTCATACGGGCGGTCTCCACACCATCACGTCGTGCGCAATACCTCGACCCGACACGCGAGCCGGTCGTGCACTGTTCGATCGTCCCTCACGCGACTTTCGATCATCGTGCGCCGGTCGGAATGCACGAGGTCGTTAACTCCGGCGTTCGTATAGCCAAAAACGTCGTACGGCAGTTTGTTCGCAGAGTGAGAGCCTAATTCGATTAAATGCTTAATACAGAATTCCGACGATTCGACGTTCTGACGATCTTCTGGATGTGTTATTGGTCTGAGCAAGGTGCGACCGCATTGGAGTCAGGTGATGCTGGAGAGGAATGTCGAGACGACGCAGCGATCGCGTTCCTCACTCGACACGTATGAGGCAGGGTCGAAGGAGGTGTCGGCGCTCTTCGACATCGTCGTGCGACGCTGGCGCAGTATCGCGCTGTGCTTCGCGATCGGCCTGGCGCTGGCCTTGATCTACGTGAACCTCGCGACGCCGAGGTACACGGCCTTCGCGTCGATCCTCATCGACCAGCGACGCTCGAACCTGATCCAGCAAGATCGACAGATCGTCACGGACACCCCGGTCGACTCATCCGTGATCGAGAGCCAGGGAGAGGTGTTTCGCTCCGAGAACGTCGGACTTGCCGCGGTGCGGGCGCTGGATCTCGCCAAGGATCCCGAATTCGTCGATCCGAAGGCGAGCCTGACCCTCGATGATGCGGAACGTGTCGCGCTCGCCGGACTGCAGCAGAGGATGACGGTCAAGCGGCAGGGTCTGACCTACGTCATTCAGGTCGGGGCTCGCTCGACCTCTGCCGTCAAGTCGGCCCAGATCGCGAACGCGCTCGCCGACGCGTACATCCAGGGCGAGATCGAGGCCAAATACGAGACGACGCGCCGGGGAAGCCGATGGCTTGAGAGCCGCATCGATCAGCTCCGCTCGGATGCGGCGGCCGCCGACAGGGCGGTGCAGCAGTACAAGTCCGTCAACAACATCGTCGATACGAGCCGCGGATTGCTGAGCGAGCAGCGTCTCTCCGACGTCAACACGCAGCTGGCCTCGGCACGCGCCGCCACGTCCGAAGCCAAGGCACGGCTGGACCGCATCAACCAAGTCAGGCGACAGAGCCTTCCGACAGCCAACGTGACCGACGCGTTGCGCAGCGACATCATCGTCAAGCTCCGATCTCAATACCTCGACCTCGCGGCCCGGGAGACCGATCTATCGCGCCGGTACGGCCGGGATCATGGGGCGGCTGTCGATCTGCGCGGAAAGATGGGCGTGCTCCAGCGCTCGATGGCGGACGAGGTGGATCGGATCGCCCAGACCTACGAGAGCGAGCTCAAGATCGCGGTCTCGCGGGAGAACTCGCTCAACGCGACGTTGGAGAAATACCTGAGCGAAACCAACGACGTCAGCAAGGCGCAGGTGCAGCTGCGCGACCTGGAAAGCTCGGCTCAGACGGCCCGCAATCTCTACGACGCGTTCCTCCAGAAGCTCGGCGAGGCGAACCAGCAGCAGACCCTGCCGACCACGGAGGCTCGCATCATCACGACCGCCAGGCCGCCGATGGGCCCGAGCTCGCCGAATTTCCTGCTCGCACTGGGAGGAGGCTCCATCCTCGGCCTGCTCGCGGGAGTCGGACTGGCCCTCGGACGGGAATGGATGTCACCCGGCTTCCACTCGCCCGACGATCTCGAGCGCAAGACGGGCCTCGATTGCTTCGGTGTGCTGCCGACGCTGCCGAGGCCGAGCACCGGCTCGTCGAAGAAGGGGGCGAACGCCGTGACGGATCCCTGGTCCTCCGGCGGGTCTTCGCATCTGAGGGAGGTCGTCGAGCGGCCGTTCTCGTATTTCTCGGAGACGGTGCGCAACATCAAGGTCTCCATCGAGCAGATCCGGCATCATCGCGACCTCGGCGTCATAGGGGTCGTGTCGTCGCTTCCGGGGGAAGGCAAGACGACGCTCGCGGCCAATCTCGCGTTCCTCATGGGGAAGACCGGATCGCGCGTTCTCCTGCTGGACGCGGACCTGAGACGGCCGATGCTCTCGCGAAGTCTCGCGCCAAACGCCTCCATGGGACTGATCGAGGTTCTCACGGGCGAGATCGACCTCGCCTCCGCGGTCAGCAAGGACCCACGCACCGGCGTCGACTTCCTGCCCGCCCTGACGCGCGGATCGGCGGATTTCGCGGCCGAACTTCTCTCCTCGGGATCGATGCAGAAGATGCTCGACAAGGCCCGCGACGATTACGATTACGTGGTCGTCGATTTCGCGCCGTTGCTCGCGGTCGTGGACGCGAAGTCCGCAAGCCACCTCGTCGACTGCTTCATCATGGCGGTCAAATGGGGGGCGACGACCCCCGACGTCGTCTCCTCGGCCCTCAACACCTCCGAGGTCGTGCGGAGCCGGATCATCGGCTCCGTCCTGAACAACGCCGATCCGACCGAGCTGCAGCGACGCCACAAGCACGTCAAGGCGGTCTACGAGAGCTACTACGTCTGATCACGCCATCAGCCGGCGTCGCTGGCGCCGATCTGCCCGGCCTCGGAGGGGCCCGCGGCTTCCCGGCGCGCCGGACTGACCGCGCCCGTCATCGCGTGGAGCGCGCGAACCACCAGTGGGTCGAGCCCTGCCGTGTCGCGGGCGACCCGGGCCGCGAGGTCGCGCCGCATGGAGGGCGACCAGAACGCCACGACATGCTCGTGGATGCCAGCGACCGCTTCCTCGTCCGGGTAGGAGCGGAAGAAGGTGGCGATCTGGTTCGCCATGCGGCCGAGCTTCTCGGCCGGGTCGGCGGCGTGCCCGTGTTCGCTCATCGTGCGGACCGCTCTCCGCCGCCCACCCCGGCGAAAGCCGGGGTCCAGGCGGTGCAGGATCGGGACGCGGTCTGGGTCCCGGCTTTCGCCGGGATGAGCGGAGAGATCATTCTGCAGCCTCGAGATGACCCGCGATGCGGGTCAGGCTGAAATCCTCCTCGTAGAACTTCGCCTGCCAGTCGGAGGGCCGGTTGGTGCGTCGCACCTGCACGGCCGTCACCTTGTATTCGGGGCAGTTCGTGGCCCAATCCGAGTAGTCGGTCGTGATGACGTTGGCGCCGGTCTTGGCGTGGTGGAAGGTCGTGTAGACGACGCCCGGCTGCATGCGCTCGGAGATGCGCGCCTTGATCGAGATGTCGCCCGAGCGGCTCTCCAGCGCCACGAGGTCGCCATCCACCACCCCGCGCAGCTCCGCGTCGAAGGGGTGGATCTCCAGCACGTCCTCCTCGTGCCAGCGCGAGTTCTCGGTGCGCCGCGTCTGCGCGCCGACATTGTACTGCGACAGGATGCGGCCGGTGGTGAGGATCAGCGGGAACTTGGCACCCGTGCGCTCCTCGGTGGCCACGAACTCGGTGATCATGAAGCGGCCGAGGCCCCGCACGAAGCGGTCGACGTGCATCATCGGCGTGCCCATCGGCGCCTTGTCGTTGCACGGCCACTGGATCGAGCCGAGCGCGTCGAGCTTGGCGAAGCTGACCCCCGAGAAGCTCGGCGTCAGCGCCGCGATCTCGTCCATGATCTCGGACGGATGGCTGTAGTTCATCTCGTAGCCCAGGGCCTTGGAGAGCAGCACCGTGCCCTCCCAGTCGCCGTAGCCGCCCATCGGCGGCATCACCTTGCGCACGCGGGAGATGCGGCGCTCGGCGTTGGTGAAGGTGCCGTCCTTCTCGAGGAACGAGGAGCCGGGCAGGAAGACGTGAGCGTATTTCGCGGTCTCGTTCAGGAACAGGTCCTGCACGACGACGCATTCCATCGCGCGCAGCCCCGAGGTGACGTGCTGGGTGTCGGGGTCGGACTGGGCCGGGTCCTCGCCCTGGATGTAGATGCCCTTGAAGCGGCCCTGCACGGCCTCGTCCAGCATGTTCGGGATGCGTAGCCCCGGCTCGTGCTGGAGCTCGACGCCCCACATCGTCTCGAACATCTCGCGCGTCGCGTCGTCCGAGACGTGGCGGTAGCCCGGCAGCTCGTGCGGGAACGAGCCCATGTCGCAGGCGCCCTGCACGTTGTTCTGCCCGCGCAACGGGTTCACGCCGACGCCGGGCCGGCCGATATTGCCGGTCGCCATGGCGAGGTTCGCCATGCCCATCACCATGGTGGAGCCCTGGCTGTGCTCCGTCACGCCGAGCCCGTAATAGATCGCCCCGTTGCCGCCCGTCGCGTAGAGCCGCGCGGCCGCCCGCATGTCGGCGGCCGGCACGCCGGTGAGGTCCGCGGTCGCCTCGGGCGAGTTGCGCTCCTCGGCGACGAACCGCGCCCAGCTCTCGAAATCGCCGAGGTCGCAGCGCGCGCGGACGTAATCCTCGTCGATCAGCCCCTCGGTGACGATCACGTGCGCGAGCGCGTTGATCAGCGCGACGTTGGTGCCCGGCAGGAGCGGCAGGTGGTAGTCCGCCTCGACATGGGGCGAGCGCACGATGTCGGTGCGGCGCGGATCCGCCACGATGAGCCGCGCCCCCTCGCGCAGCCGGCGCTTCATGCGCGAGGCGAAGACCGGGTGGCC
>CAXUHE010000050.1:0-7528 GCA_964250725.1 uncultured Enterovirga sp.
TACATCGCGGTCGGCATCTCGGGCGCGATCCAGCACCTCGCAGGCATGAAGGACTCGAAGGTCATCGTGGCGATCAACAAGGACGAGGAGGCACCGATCTTCCAGATCGCGGATTACGGCCTCGTCGGCGATCTCTTCAAGCTCCTGCCCGAACTCGACCAGGAACTCGGCAAGACCGCGCGTTGATAGGACAGCGCGCAATGACGGTGCGCTGAGCGGTACGTATCGGACAGGGCAATGGCGACAGAGATCAGGACGGTCGGCATCATCGGGGCCGGCCAGATGGGCAGCGGCATCGCGCATGCCTGCGCGGTGGCGGGATTCGACGTGCGGCTGCACGACGTATCGGAGGAGAAGATCCGCCAGGGTCTCGCGACCGTGAACGGCAACCTGGCGCGCCAGGTCTCGAAGGGATCTCTCGACGAGGCGGACCGCCGGACTGCGCTCGACCGGATCAGGCCGGCCGCGGATTACGACGCGTTCGCCGAGTGCGACCTCGTGATCGAGGCCGCGACCGAGGACGAGGCGGTCAAGCGCAAGATCATGGTGGCGCTCTGCCCGTCGCTGCGGGCGGACACGATGGTGGCGACGAACACCTCGTCGATCTCGATCACCCGCCTCGCGGCCGCGACCGACCGGCCCGAGCGTTTCATCGGCATCCATTTCATGAACCCGGTGCCGGTCATGCAGCTCGTCGAGCTGATCCGGGGCATCGCGACCGAGGACCCGACCTTCGAGGCCGCGAAGACCTTCATCGGCAAGCTCGGGAAGACCACGACGGTGGCGGAGGATTTCCCGGCCTTCATCGTCAACCGCATCCTCCTGCCGATGATCAACGAGGCGATCTACACGCTCTACGAGGGCGTGGGATCGGTCGACGCGATCGATACCGCGATGCGGCTCGGCGCGAACCACCCGATGGGGCCGCTCCAGCTCGCCGACTTCATCGGGTTGGATACATGCCTGTCGGTCATGCAGGTGCTGCACGAAGGATTGGCGGATTCGAAGTACCGCCCCTGCCCGCTCCTCGTGAAATACGTCGAGGCCGGCTGGCTCGGCCGCAAGGCGAAGCGCGGCTTCTACGATTATCGCGGCGAGCACCCGGTCCCGACCCGGTAGCCGTACCCGCCCATCCCCGGCGCAAGCCGGGATCCAGCCCGCCGGCAAAGCTCCCGTGAGATAAGGCTCCCGTGAGATCTGGTCACCGGCTTTAGCCTGTGTGAGCGGATCCGCGATACCTCAATCGATCCACAATCCCCGGCTCCGATGCCAGTCCTCGATCGACTGCTCCGAGTAGCCGTCGAAGCAGGTGTCGTGCTCCCCGATCTGGGGATCGACCCACTCCGCCTTGTCGGCGAGCATGAGATGCACGCTCTCCGGCGGCACCGGCAGGTCCGAATCGATCGCGGACGCGAAGGGGTGGACGAGGTCCGGCCAGGTCGGGTCGTAGAGCCAGAGCGCCGTGCCGCAGCGCGTGCAGAAGTGACGCTGGCCCTCGCTCGTGCGGCAGGGCCCCTCCCCGTCCGCGATCTCGGCCCGGTAGATGCCGAGCGCGTCGCGGCCCTTGACGGTCAGCGTCGCGACATCGCCCATGAGGTTGATCGCGTAGCCGCCGCCCCCGGCCGTCTTGCGGCAGATCGTGCAGTAGCAGCGCTGGTAGGGCTGCGGGGTGTGGCTCTCGAGCGAGAACCGCACCGCGCCGCAACGGCATGAACCTTCGAGCGTGACCGGCACCGGCAGATCCTCGTGACGCGCTGTTGATGCGTCATCGTCGGGCAAGACGACGCCCTTCACAACAGCGTCACGCGCCCGCTACACTGAGCCTGTGCGAGCCCTGCGGCCCTTCATCCGAGCGGAGGAGGCGAGTTGACGGTTCACGTGCCACCACCGGCCAACCCGGAAGCCTGTCCGGCGCTGGTCCTCAACGCCGATTACCGGCCGTTGAGCTATTATCCCCTGTCGATCTGGGGATGGCAGGACGCGATCAAGGCGGTCTTCCTCGACCGGGTGAACATCGTGTCCGAGTACGACACGATGGTGCGCAGCCCCGGCTTCGCGATGCGCCTGCCCTCCGTCGTGTCGCTGAAGACCTATGTGCAGCCGACGCGCAACCCGGCCTTCACGCGGTTCAACGTGTTCCTGCGCGACCGCTTCACCTGCCAGTATTGCGGCGCGCACGACGACCTCACCTTCGACCACGTGGTGCCGCGCTCGAAGGGCGGCCAGACGACGTGGGACAACGTCGTCGCGGCCTGCTCGCCCTGCAACCTGCGCAAGGGAGACAAGCTGCCGGCCAACGTGGAGATGTGGCCCCGGCAGAAACCCTACCCGCCGACCCTGCACGACCTCCACCGCAACGGCCGGCACTTCCCGCCGAACTTCCTGCACGAGAGCTGGATGGACTACCTGTACTGGGACACCGAGCTGGAGCCATAGGCTGGGGATGGATCGGAAACCGCAACCGTCGCTCGACGACCTGATCACCTCGGATCCGGGGATCATGCGCGGTCGGCGCGTGTTCCGGGGAACGCGTGTTCCTGTGGAGGTGCTGTTCGAGAACTTGGCCGACGGCATGTCGCTCGACGAGGTGATCGAGGACTATCCGACGCTGAATCGGAGCGATCTCGTCCGTGTGATCGAGTTGACGTCGTCGGCGCTCGCGTCCCCGCGAGCTGCGTGAGACTCGTCCTCGACGAGGGTGTCCCTCGCCAGCTCGTCGGAGCGCTTCGAGCCGCAGGCTTGGATGCCGACCCGTTCGATAGAGCCTGGGCAGGTCTGAGCAACGGCAAGCTCATCGGAAAGATCGAGATCGCCGGCTATGACGTGCTGCTGACCAACGACAGGAACATCGCGGCGCAGCAGAGCATAGCCGGCAAGCAGGTCGCGATCGTGGCACTTGCGTTCAACAGGCGGCGGGATGTCCTGGAGCACGTCGACGAGATCGTGCAAGCGATTCGTCAGGCGCGGCCCGGCCAGCATGTCGTCATGCGAAGTGACCGGGTGCGAGGCAAGATCACGGACTGACGAGACTGCGGTCGGACGTCGACCCTGTCCTCCACGGGATCGCGCCCCATCCGGCGACGATCGCGAGCCCGGCCGACACGACCGCGTTCCAGCCCGCGAGCGAGATCCCGAGGAGGCGCCACGCGGCCTCGGTGCAGCTCACGACCTTCACGGTCTCGAGCTGGCGCAGGAAGCCCCCGACATCGGCCGCGTTGGCCGCTCCTCCGCCGCAATCGGCCGGCCCCGGCCAGAATCCCCATTCCGCGCCCGCGTGATATGCGCCGAGCCCGGCGCTGACGAGGAACACGAGCGCGAGGAGCGCCAGCGCGATCCGCCGCCAAGATCCGTGCATCGGAACGAGCAGCACCAGCAACGCCAGCGGCACGCCGACGTAATAGGGCTGCCGCTCGATCAGGCAGAGCTTGCAGGGCACGAGGCCGTAGACGTGCTCGGACGCGAGCGCGCCCGCGACCGTGGCCGCCCCGACACACGCGACCAGCGCGGCTGCGAGCCGGGTCGTCCGGAGATCCATGATCGACGTCATCTCAGTAGATCAGCTTGATCGCCGCGAAGCCGCCGACGATCGTCGCGAGGAGGAGCGCGACCGCGACGCCGAGATGCCGGTCGAGCAGACCCTTGATCGCCGGGCCGTAGCGGCCGAGCAGGGCCGCGAAGATCGCGAACCGGGCGCCGCGCGTGACGATCGACAGCAGCGTGAACGTCAGAAAATCGAAGCCCGCGAAACCGGACGTGATGGTGACGAGCTTGTAGGGGATGGGAGTCACGCCCTTCAGCAGGATGATCCAAACGCCGTACTTCGCATAGGCTTCTCGGAAGGCCGCCGCCCCGCCCTCCAGCCCGTAGAGGTGGAACAGCCACTGCCCCACCGTATCGTAGAGCAGCGCCCCGATCGCGTAGCCGAGCAATCCGCCCAGCACCGAGGTCGCGGTACAGAGCGCGGCGTAGAACCACGCGCGGTCCGGCCGCGCGAGCGCCATCGGCACCATCATGATGTCGGGCGGGAGCGGGAAGAAGGAGCTCTCCGCGAAGGAGACGGCACCGAGCACGTAGGGTGCGGCCGGCTTCTCGGCGATCGTCAGCATCCACTCGTAGGTCTTGCGCAGCATGCGGCGGTCGTCCGGCCGGGTCGTCCGGCGGCGCCCTTTGAGCACAGGCGAGGTCGGCTCGCCAGTTTCGCGTCGGTGCCGCCGGGACGTTGACAACCCGCCGCGCCGTCCCAAGATCATGTCCATGAGCATTCTCGACATCTTCCGCCGCGACGATCCGCCGACGAGCGATCTTGCCGCTCGCCCGACCCGATCCGAATCCGGGTTCGACCTCACGCCGCCGGATGCCGACGAGCGTCGCCGCCTCGAGGCCGACCTCTCGCCGGAGGAGAAACGCGTCCTGCTGCATCACGGGACGGAAGCGCCGTTCTGCGGCGGGCTCCTCGGCAACAAGGAGGACGGCGTCTATTGCTGCCGTGAATGCGGGCTTGCGCTGTTCAGGGCAAAGACGAAGTTCGAGAGCGGCACGGGCTGGCCGAGCTTCTTCGCGCCGTTCGACGAGGACCACGTCCTGTCGATCAAGGATGCGAGCTACGGGATGGTGCGGATCGAGACCAGGTGCGCGAGATGCGACAGTCACCAGGGCCACGTGTTCCCGGACGGTCCCGCTCCGACCCGGCTGCGCTACTGCATCAATTCGGTGTCGCTGGAGTTCGTGCAGGACGGTCAGCCGCTACGCGACCCCCTCGGGCGGGGCGACCGCATCTGAGACGATCGGCAGACCGAACGAGGGAGGCCGCCCCAGCCGGTCCGGGACGGCCTGTCGCCACGTCGGTGTCGGTCTGAACGTCGCTCAGTAGCCGTAAGGACCGTAGCCGTAAGCCGGCGCGTACCCGTAGGCCGGGGCTGGCGCGTCGTATCCGTCGTCGTAATAATCCCGGCGGTGCTGCGCCGCGATGGCGCCGCCGATCAGCGCGCCCGCGACCCCCGCGAAGGCCGCGCCCGCCGCGGCGTTCCCGCCGCCACGCCTATACCCTCGCCCACGTACCGCGTGAGCCTTGCCCACATGCCCGCGCACGCCTGGACGGGCATCTGCCGGAGCGGCGACCGCGACGGCGCTGATCGCGACTGTCGCGGCCAGAACGATGGATGCGATCTTCCTCATCTTATACTCCTGAACTTCGCTCTATTGTGGACGTGAACGCGTGACAGTCACGTTCGGTTGCCTGGGCGAGGTTGCGCGGCAGAATACCGCCGGGCCTCTAATGCGTTTCACGACCCGAGTTGACGCTGCCGGTCGCCTTGCCTAAACGGACGTGTCGCTCGCGACGTGCCCAGGTGGCGGAATTGGTAGACGCACCAGCTTCAGGTGCTGGCGCCCGCAAGGGCGTGGAGGTTCGAGTCCTCTCCTGGGCACCACGACATTTCTAAGTCGCTCAGATCTTTACGCGTCCGACGATCCATCCCGCACCTTGACGCCGGTGCGGGAACTCGAGGCGATGATCGCGCCCGCCGGGCATGGTCTTTAGGTCGCGTTGTCCCGGATACATGGCGGCGATCCAAGAGCGCGCCCGTCAATCCAGATAGCCGAATTCACCTTCGTGATCAGCGTCCTTCCAGTAGTTGAGGATCTGACAGCGGGCAGGCGGCGTGCCGCGGACCGCTCTCGCATGGCTTCGCAGCGCGCGTGCGATCATGGCTTCTGCGCCACCCCAGATCAGCAGGTCTGACCCATCGGCCGGCCAGCTGTCGCTGACCGCTTCCGCGAGCCGGCTCGGCGATCCCGCCCGGCGGTGCAGCCACGTGATCGGACGGTCGCTCCGAGGCTGCTCCTCGGTCCGGTCAGGGACCTCGACCAGGACCCTGACGTCCGCGCCGTCGCGTAGATTGTCCAGGATGTGGTGGATCGCCGGCAACGCCGTCTGGTCCCCTGCGAGAAGATAGACCCCGCACGGCTCGGCCGGGATGTGGCCCGGACCGCTGAGCCCGACCGCGTCGCCCGGGCGGCACCGGGCCGCGAAGTCGGACCCGACCCCGCACGGAGCGTGCACCAGCATGTCGATCGCGAGTTCGCTCCGGGCCGCATCGTGCGCGCGCACCGAGTAGGTCCGCCTGACGAGACGCCCCGTCGAGTCCGGCACGTGCAGCTTGAGGTAGGGGCCGAGCGCGCCCGGCGGCACCACGAACGCGTCGAGCGCCGGGCCGCCCAGCGTGACGCGGCGCATCGTGGGCGTGAGCGTCGAGACCGACGTGACGATGGCTTGGCGGATGGGTGGCATGTGTCGTCTCAGATGCCCCGGCGGCCGAGCTGCCAGACGAGGTAGGGCGTGCCGATCAGGGCCGCCACGAGCCCGGCCGGGATCTGGCGCGGGTAGATGGCGTTGCGCCCGATCCAGTCGGCCGCCACCATGATCGCGCCTCCGATGAGGCAGGCGGCGAGAACCTGAGGCGCGGCACGGCGAAAGCCGAGGAGCCGCGCAGCGTGGGGGCTCATCAGCCCGACGAAGCTGAGAGGACCGACCGCCAGCATCGCGGCCGCGGTCAGGCCGGCCGCGAGGCTCATCACGCTCAATCGGATCGCAGGCAGCGCGAGCCCGTACGCCCGCGCGCTCGCCTCGCCGAGCGGCAGGATGTCGAGCGGGCGGCGGAGTGCGAGAGCGACCGGCACGAGCAGCACCGCCACGGCGACGATCACGACCGCGCTCGCAGCGTCGGCCCTGTAGGTCGAGCCCGACATGAAGCCGAGGAGTTGGAGCGCCCGCGCGTCGCCGAGCGCCAGGAACGATACGACCAGCGCGTCGAGCAATGCCGCCAGCGCAATGCCCGCGAGCAGCATCTGGTCCGGCGCGAAGCGCGAGCGGCTCCCGACCGCGAGCAGGATCGCGAGCGCCGCGAAAGCCCCGAGCGCGCTGGCGGCGAGTTGCGCGGGCGCGCCGAGCGCGGGCACGAGGAGGAGAGCCGCCGCCAAGCCCGCCGCGACGCCGGTCCCGAGACCCAGCATCTCCGGGCTCGCCATCGCGTTCCCGGTCAGGCGCTGGAGCAGGCAGCCCGCGACCGCGAGCATGACGCCGGCGGCCAGCGCCGCGACGGCACGCGGCGCGCGCCAGGGCGCGACGACCGCCCAGTCCTGAGTGCCCGCGAGCGACCAGCCGGTCGACGTCCGGCCGAAGAGGACGGCCGCGACGAGAAGGACCAATGCCGCGAGGGCGAACCACACGAGACGGGACGTCCCGGCGCGGCGGACGCCGCCGGATCCCGCCGCATCGAGCCGCGGCGCGATTGCCAGCCGGACGCGTGGCAGGAGCCAGACGAGGAGCGGTGCGCCGAGCAGCGCCGTCGCGGCCCCGGTCGGGACGGGCAAGACGACGCGGTCCGCGAGTGCACCCACGCAGGCATCGACCGCGGTGACGAGCGCCGCGCCGATCGCGGATGCCAGCGCCAGCCTCGCGCCGAGCCGCCGCGCCCCGGCGAGTTCGGCGATCTGCGGGGCCGCGAGCCCCACGAAGCCGATCGCCCCG
>CAXUHE010000050.1:7538-20159 GCA_964250725.1 uncultured Enterovirga sp.
GCCTTGCCGTCACCGTCGAGGTCAGGAGCACCCCGATGGCCAGTCCCCCGGCTCGCACCATCCCGACCGGCAGCCCGAGTGCGCGGGCCGGGCCGTCGCCGAGCGAGAGCAGCGCCAGCGGCCGCACGACGAGAGCCGCCGCCAGGGCGAGACCGCCGAGCCGGGGCCAGAGAAAGGCCGGGGCCGACCAGTCCTCCTGCACGAGCGACCCGCCGCCCCACAGGAAGAGCGCGCTCGCGTATTCCTGGTTGAGGAGCTTCAGCGCGGCCGAGAGCGCACCGCAGAGCAGGCCGACCACGAGGCCGGTCAGAACGAGCGACAGGGATGTCAGCCCCTGGACCGCCGAGACGGAGAAGACCGCCGCGGTCGCGACCGCCGCCCCGCCGAGGCTGACGAGCTCGCGACCGCCCGCCAGCAGGGCCGGCGCCCAGATCGTCGCGACCGTGACGGCGAGCTGCGACCCCGCTTCGATGCCGAGCGTCGTCGGGGAGGCGAGCGGGTTGCGCAGCACGTGCTGGAACAGCGCCCCCGCGAGACCGAGCCCGGCCCCGCAGAGGAGCGCGGTCGCGAGCCGCGGGAGCGTGCTGAAGTGGAAGACGAGCTGCGCCGGGTCGTCCAGCACCGGGCTCAGGGCGGCCTGCGGCCAGAGCCCGGGCGGCAGCACCTCGGCGAGCCTGACCCAGGTCAGCAAGGCCGCGAGGCATCCCAGCCCGGCCGCGATGAGGACGGCGCGACCGATGCCTTCAGCCGCCATGAACCGCTCCCGCGAGGGCGTCTGCCAGCAGGCCCGCGAAGCGGGCTCCCGCCTCCAGATCGCCGAACTGCCAGACCGGCGACAGCGTGACAAGGCGGCCGGCCCGGATTGCCGGCAGGTTCGTCCACAGGCTCGGCCCGGCAGCGCGGAGACGGACGTCGGGCGGCACCGGCTCGACCACCACGAGCGCCACGTCGGGAAGCCGCGCCAGCGCCTCGATGCCGACGAGCGTGTAGCCCCAGTCGTTGCCGGCGCTCGTCCAACCGTTGACGAGGCCGAGCTGGTCGACGACGTCGCCGAACAGGCTGCCCGGACCGAACACGCGGGCGTGGCGCGCATCGAGGAAGCTCAGCATCGCCAACGGCGGCCGGGGCGCGGAGGCGAGGCGCGCTCGAGCAGCCGAGAAGATCTCCTCCGACCGGGCAATGGCCGCCGCCGCGTCCGCCTCGCGCCCGAGCCCGGCCCCGAGCTCGGTGAGAGCCCGGCGGGCGCGGTTGAGCGGCGCGCGCTCCGCATCGTAGAGCGCGATCTCGCGTACCGGCGCGACGGCCTCCAGCAGGGGAGAGATCGCGCGGCTGAGCGGGCTGATGAGGATCAGGTCGGGCCGCAGCGCCGCGAGCGCTTCGAGGTTCGGTTCGTTGCGGATGCCGACATCGGTGACGCCGGCCGGCAGGACCGGCGAGCCGACCCAGGCGCGGTAGCCGTCCGTCTCGCCGATCCCGACGGGCACGATCCCGATCGAGAGCAGCATGGACACGATGCTCCATTCGAGCGCGACGATCCGCGTCGGGACGGCAGCTCGGGCCGGCCCGTGTGCGAGCGCAGCCAGCCCGGCCAGCACCGCGCGGCGTGAGGGTATCATCGCGCGAACCCGATCGGCATCCCGCCCGCCGGATGCGGGACGACGTGCATCGGGAGGTCGTAGATCGCCTCCAGCACGTCCGCCCGCATCATCTCGGCCGGCGTCCCGCGGGTCAGGACGGAGCCCGCCTTCAGGGCCACGATCTCGTCGCAGAAACGCGCCGCCATGTTGATGTCGTGCAGCACCGCCACGATACCGGTGCCGCGACGTCGCGCGAGGTCGCGCACGAAGCGCAGGACCTCCACCTGCTGGCGGAGATCGAGCGCGGAGATCGGCTCGTCCAAGAGGATGAAGCCCGCATCCTGCGCGACGAGCGAGGCGATCCAGGCGCGCTGCCGCTCGCCGCCGGACAGCGTGTCGACGAGCCTGTCCGCCATGCGGCCGACATCCGCGATCTCGATCGCGTGCGCGATCTGCGCCCGGTCCTCCGGCCCGATGCGGCCGAAAGGTCCGTGCCAGGGATAGCGGCCGAAGCTCACGAGTTCTCGCACGGTCAACCCGGTGGCGGGCGGGGTCGCCTGCGGCAGGTAGGCGACGCGGCGCGCGAAGGCGCGCGCCTCCCAGGCCCGCAGGTCGCGCCCGTCGAGCCGGAGCCTGCCGGAACCCGGGGCCTGCTGGCGCGCCAGGATCTTGATCAGCGTGCTCTTGCCCGATCCGTTATGGCCGATGAGCCCGCAGACGCGCCCCGGCCGCACGACCATGTCGATGCCGGTCAGGATGGCCCGGCCCCCGGCCGAGAACGCGACCTTCCTGACCTCGAAGCCGCTTGCCTCAGCCTGCGCTACCACCGGTAGCTGACGCTGCCCGTGATCTTGCGCTTCTCGCCGTAGAAGCACGCGTTGGAGGTGGAGCAGGAGGACACGAAGGTCTCGTTCGTGACGTTGCTGAGGTTGACGGCGAGCCGCCAGCCGTCGCGGTCGTAATGCACCAGCGCGTCCCCGACCACGTAGGAGGGCACGCGGAAGGTGTTGAGGCCGTCCGCGAAGGAGCGGCCGACGAACCGCACGCCGCCGCCGAAGCCGAACCCTCTCAGGAGCCCGGTCTGGATGGTGTAGTCGGCGAACAGCCCGCCGAAGCGCTCCGGCGTGTTCGTCAGGATCTTGCCGATCAGCGTCGGGTCGAGGTTCTTCGTCGTGTCGAGGTCGTAGACCGTGTAGGCGCCGATGACGTTGAGCCCGGGCAGCACGTTCGCGACCGCCTCGAACTCCATGCCGGTCGAGCGGACCTCCCCCGACTGGACCGACAGGAGCGCGTTGGTCGGGCTCGTGGTCAGCACGTTCTGGCGCCTCAGGTCGAAGGCCGCGACCGCCACGTAGCTGTTGCTGCCGGGCGGCTGGTACTTGACGCCGACCTCCACCTGCTCGCCCGTCTCGGAGCGGAGCGGGCGGTTCGTCACGCCGTTCAGGCCGACCTGCGGGTTGAAGCTGTTCGAGTAGGCCGCGTAGGGCGCGATGCCGATGTCCGAGGTGTAGATCAGCCCGGCGCGGCCGCTGAACCGCCCTTCCTCGCCGTCCTTGCTGAGCGAGGGTGTGATGAAGTTGTTCGTGTCGGTCGCCACGACGTCGTAGCGTCCGCTGAGCGCGAGCGTCCAGCGGTCGTACCGGACCTGGTCCTGCAGGTAGAATCCGAGCTGGTCCTGCACGAACCGCGCGTTGATGTAGCGCGACGCGGGGGTCAGCCGCGCGTTCGGGATCTGCGCGCCCGTCAGCAGGTTCAAGTCGGTCCCGAAGGCGAAAGCCTGGTTGTCGTTCAGCCGGTAGCGCCGGTAATCGAGGCCGAGCAGCGCCGTGTGGCCGAGCGGCCCGGTCGCGAACTTCGCCTCCGCCTGGTTGTCGACGTTGAAGAGCGAGACGCGCGGGGCGGTCAGGAAGTTGAACCGCCCGAGCAGTCCGAGCGCCTCGGAATTCGGGTTCGAGAACGAGTAGCCGCCCCCGTAGACGCCCGCGAAGGTGACATCGAGATAGCTGTAGCGGAGGTTCTGCCGCACGGTCCAGACGTCGTCGAACCTGTGCTCGAACTGGTAGCCGAGGAAGCCCTGGTTGCGCCGGAACTGGTCGAGGGTCCGGTCGCTCGTGAAGAGCGAGGTGGGGATCCGTCCGAAGGATGCGCGCCGCACCGTGCCGTCATAGGGCAGGAAGTTCTGGGTGTTGGTCGAATCGCGCGTGTAGGAGCCGAGGACGGTCAGCGTCGTCGAGTCGTCCGGCTTGTAGGTGAAGGACGGCGCGAGATAGATGCGGTCGTCGCCAGTAAAGTCCGTCTGCGTGCCGCCCGCCTTCGTGAGGCCGGTGAAGCGATAATAGTACCTGGCGTCGCCCGGACGCGCATTCGGGTCGCCGGCCGGGCCGCCGAAATCGAAGGCCCCGTAGGCGTTGCCGAAATTGTTGACCCCGAACTCGACGTAGCGGAACGGCTCCGCCAGCGGCTTCTTGCTGACCGCGTTGATGAGGCCGCCCGGATTGCTGCCGCCGTAGAGAACCGAGGACGGGCCGCGCAGGACCTCCAGGCGCTCGAGGCCGAACGGCTCGACCCGGAAGGTCGCGAAGGAGGTCGAGAACAGCAGGAGGTTGTCGAGAAAGTAGCCGCTCTGGTCCGCCTGGAAGCCGCGGATCAGGAAGAAGTCGTTGCGCGTGTCGTTGCCGAAGGTGTCGCCCCGGATGCCGGGCGAGTAGCGGGTCGCCTCGCCGACCGAACGCGGCTTCAGGGTCGCGATCTGGTCGGCCCCGATCACGCTGACCGCCTGCGGCGTCTCGATCAGCGGGGTGTCGGTCTTGCTTCCGCTGGTCGTGCGGGTCGCCACGAACCCGCGCACCGGCCCGTCGCCGCGCTCGCCGATCGGTCCGCCGCCCTGATTGAGGGGCGCGGCCGCGACCGCCGGCGGAGGCGGCGCGGTCCGTCGGGCGACGCGCGCGCGGGTCGCAGGCCCGGTCGCCGCGCGGGCCCGAGTCGCGCGGGCCGGCGCAGGTCTGGCGGTGCGGGGCGGATCGACCGTGACGGTCGGCAGGGACGGCGCGGCATCCTGCGCGGCGGCGACACCTGTACCCAACACGGCGATCAGGCAGGCGCAAACGCCCGCAAAGACACTCGATTGCCGGCGAGCAACGTCGTCCGTCAAAGACGTGGTTGATACAAATCGACGACCGTCCTGCCCGCGACCCGTTTGCATGCTCACATCCAAATTCAACCGACAATATTCGTTAGACGGGAGATCGTTATACTTTTCAAGCTGGATATCTCACCTCTTAATTATAACTGTTACAATGAAAATGAGCGATTTTACTTGCTGATGTACCCTGGCAGTTCTGCTCCCGCAGCGAGAGCTGAACGTTGTTGCGGCGATCGTCTGGTTGGTGGCGTCTTCGGCGCTTGATCGGAGGTGTGGAGTGCGCAGGGCGGGGCGCAGCTTCTCCATGCGATGGAAGGAAAGCGACGCATGCGACTGCTGGTCCTGGGCGGCACGCAGTTTCTCGGGCGCGAGATCGCCCTGCGTGCCGGCGCGCTCGGCCACGACGTGACCTGTGCCGCGCGAGGCGTCGCCGGGCCGGCGCCGCAGGCGGCCCGGTTCATGGCGATCGACCGCGATCAGCCGGACGGTCTCGCGCCGCTCGCCGGAGAGAGGTTCGATGCGGCAATCGACGTATCGCGCCATCCGGGCCAAGTTCGCCGCGTCGTCGAGCGGCTCGGGGGACAGGTCGGACATTGGACGTTCGTGTCGACGACGAGCGTCTATGCCGACACGGCGACGAGGGGGCAGACGGCCGACACGGCTCCGCTCCTGGCGCCGACAGGGCCCGACGTCGCGTGCAGCCACAAGGACAATTACGGTGCCGCCAAGGTCGCGTGCGAGCAGGCGTTCGGCCAGGATGCCTTCATCTGCCGGGCGGGATTGATCGTCGGCCCGGGTGATCCGACAGGCCGGTTCAGCTACTGGGCCGCGCGGCTGAAGAGAGGTGGCGAGGTGCTCGTGCCGGAGACCCCCGACGACCCGGTCCAGTATATCGACGTGCGGGATCTCGCGCGCTGGATCGTCCATGGGGCGCACACCCGCCTCGCCGGGACGTTCGACGCCGTCAGGCCATCCTGCACGCGCCGTGACTTCCTCGACCAGTGTACGCGCGCACTCGGATCGTCCTGCACCTTCACGTGGGTCGACCAGGCCTTCCTGGACCGACACGACATCCGCAGCGGGTCCGGCCCGCGCTCCCTGCCGTATCCGATGCCGGACACGGTCGCGGACAACACGCGCGACGTGTCGGCGACGCTCGATGCGGGTCTGATCCTGCGTTCACTCGCGCAGACGGTTCGCGATACCTCGCATTGGCTGGAGGCCGTACACGGTCCCGTCACCGGTCTCACGAGCGACCACGAGGTCGAAGTCCTGAAAGCGTGGCACGCGCACGGCAGATGAGAGAGGTCAGGTCACGCGGCCTGAAGCGTCCCGGGCGTCTGCGTTCAGCCGCGACATCGACCCGCTGCCGGACGACACCCGACCGCGGGTCGTGCCGAGCAGCGCCGCCAGCGAGGCCTCGGAGCGAGGGTCGAGATACGCGACGTTGATGCGCATCATCTCGGCCTCGGACACTGCTCCGGGCACGAAGATGGTGCCCGGCGCGATGAGGACGCTCTCGGCGGCGGCACGTCGTGAGAGCGCGTCCAGGCGATCGGCCCTGTCGTTGGCCGTATCGCGCGCCCGGTCGGCCTGCACCCCGCACCACATGTAGAAGCCGCCCGCCGGCTCGCCGAAGACCGGGAGACGCAGGCGCCGCAGCGTCTCGCGCGCCTGGAGCGACGCCGCCTCGATCCGCCGGGTGAGCCGCCGAAGGTGGCGGCGATACTGCCCGCTCTCGATGAGGTCGTGCAGGACGCGCTCGACAAAACCCGAGCTGTTGACGCTGGTCACCATCTTGAGGTCGCGCAGCGCACCGATCAGCCCCGGTGCGGCCGCGATGAAGCCCGATCGCAGGCTCGCCGACAGGGTCTTCGCGAAGGTCCCGACATAGATCACGCGCTCCAATTGATCGAGCGCGGCGAGCCGCGGGCTCGAGACCGGCATGACATCGGCGAAGGGATCGCTCTCCACGATCGTGATGTCGTGGGCACTCGCAAGTTGAAGCAGCCGATAGGCGACCGGGAGGGAGAGCGAGCAGCCGGTCGGGTTCTGGGCGAGCGACTGCGTGAAGAAGAGCCGCGCACCGTCCGATGCCTCCTTGCCGGCCTTGACGGCGAAATCCTCCAGGTCGGGGCCGTCCGGTCCGCGCCGGACGCCCACGATGCGGGCCTTCGCGAGGCGGAGCTTGCCGAAGAGCGGGTAATAGCCCGGGCTGTCGACCAGCACGGCGTCGCCCGGCCGGACGAGCTGGCGGATGATCAGGTCGAGCGCGTGGTTGGCGCCGGCCGTCATCAGGATCTGGCCGGGATCGGCCCCGACGGACCGCTCGGCCAGCGTGCCGGCGAGGCGCTCGCGCAACGGCTGGTAGCCGTAAGGGCTGTCGTATCCCTCCGGGAGCGTGCCCCGCCGCTTCGGCTGCCCCGGCCGCAGGTGGCGCGCGATCTCCGAACCCTCGGTCCAGGACGGCGGGGGGCGGCCGTCGCCGACCCGCACGTCGTAATGCCGTTCCAGCTGCTCCCGCAGCAGCCACACGCTGTCGATCGCGTCGAGCGCGGCTTGAGCCGGAGGAGCGGGCGGCGAGGGCCGGCGGCCCGTCACGTAGAAGCCCGAGCCCGGCCGGCTCTCGACGCGCCCCGAGGCGACCAGCCGTTCGTAGGCCGCCACGGCCGTGTTCTTCGACACCCCGAAGGCGAGCGCCGAGGCGCGGATCGAGGGGAGCCGCTCGCCGCCCTTGATCAGTCCGCGATCCATGCGCGACATCAAGGACGCGGCGACACGCTCGACCAGCGTTTCGGCCGTGTCGGCGGACCGGGCGGAGGACATTGTCACCATCCTGGTCAGGGTACGGTGACCCGTCCTTTCACGCAAACCGTACCTTGTCGCCCGATCGAGAACGGGTACGGTCGCGAAAACGGGTCGCGTGGTGAACCCGGATGCAGGGAGATGGGGCCGGGTTCGTCGAACGCCGGCCGGCGTCGATGTCGGCGCACCCGGGCGGCATCCGTCATCGCGTGACCGGCTCGGGCCCTCGGCGGCCGTCACGGGACAGGTCATGGATCACGCGGCACCACTCGCGAATCGCAGCTCCCGCATCGGCGGATTCCACAAGAGGTCGCCGCAGGAGCGGCTCGATCTCGTGGCCGCCTTCGCGGACCTGACGCCGGAGGCCGTGGCGCGGCTGTCGGATTTCGGCAATCTCGGGGCGGACCTCGCGGACCGGATGATCGAGAACGTGATCGGCACGATGAACGTGCCGATCGGCATCGCGACGAACGTCAAGGTGGATGGCGAGGACGTGCTCGTCCCGATGGCGAGCGAGGAATCCTCGGTCGTCGCGGCCGTCTGCAACGCGGCCCGCCAGAACTACGAATCGGGCTTCACGACCTCGGTCTCGGGCAACCTGATGATCGCGCAGGTCCAGGCGGTCGAGGTCCGTGACCCGCACGCGGCGCGCATCCGCATCCTGGAGCGGCGGGACGAGATCCGCGACCTCTGCGACGGCTGCGACCCGGTGCTGGTCAGGTTCGGCGGCGGCTTCCGCGACCTCGAGGTCAGGGTGCTCGACACGCTCGGCGGCCCGATGGTGATCACCCACCTCATCGTCGACACGCGCGACGCCATGGGGGCGAACGCCGTCAACACGATGGCCGAGACGCTGGCGCCCCACATCGCGCGCTGGAGCGGCGGGCGCGTGTACCTGCGCATCCTGTCGAACCTCGCGGACCGCCGTCTCGCCCGGGCGCACGCGACGTGGCGCGTCGACGACATCGGCGGCGAAGCGGTGCGCGACGGCATCGTCAGCGCCTATCACTTCGCCGAGGCCGATCCCTACCGGGCCGCGACCCACAACAAGGGGATCATGAACGGCGTCAGCGCGGTCGTGCTCGCGACCGGCAACGACACTCGGGCGATCGAGGCCGGCGCCCACGCCTACGCGGCGCGCTCCGGCCGCTACACCAGCCTCACGCGCTACGAGATCGATGCCGAGGGCCACCTGTCGGGGTCGATCGAGCTGCCGCTCGCGGTCGGGCTCGTCGGGGGCGCGACGAAGATCCACCCGACCGCCCAGGCCTGCCTCAAGATCCTGGGCGTCACCTCCGCGGAGCGCCTCGCGCGCATCATTGCGGCGGTCGGCCTCGCGCAGAACTTCTCGGCCCTGAAGGCGCTCGCGACGACCGGCATCCAGAAGGGCCACATGGCGCTCCACGCGCAGAACATCGCCATGATGGCGGGAGCCGTCGGCGAGGAGATCGAGGCCGTGGCGCGCATCCTCGTCGAGCGCGGCTCCGTGCGGACCGATCTCGCGCAGAGCGCGCTGGAGGAGATCCGGCGGGGGTGACGGGACATGGAGCCCGTCCCGAACGACTCTAAGACAACAACCAAGCACAACAGGGAGAGAGACATGTCGACATCGAAATTCCGGGCGGGCCTTCTCGCGGGCGTCGCGCTCATCGCGGCCTCCACGCTCGCGCGGGCGGAGATCGCGGGCGGCAAGGTGAAGATCGGCGTCCTGACCGATCTCAGCGGCTTCGCGTCCGACTCGACCGGCGACGGCTCCGTCGTGGCCGCCAAGCTCGCGGTCGAGGACTTCAAGGCGGAGCAGCCGAAGCTCCAGGTCGAGGTGATCTCCTCCGACCACCAGAACAAGCCCGATATCGGCACCGCGACCGCACGGCGCTGGATCACCCAGGACGGCGTCGACGCGATCCTGGACGTGCCGTTCTCCTCGGTCGCGCTCGGCATCCAGGAGGTCGTGCGCGACTCGAAGGCAGCCTTCGTGGCCTCCGGTCCCGGCACCTCCGAGCTCACGGGGCCGAAATGCTCGCCGAACACCGTGCAGTGGACCTACGACACCTGGGCGCTCGCGCACGGGACCGCGCTGGCCCTGCTTCGCGCGGGCAAGACGAAGTGGTTCTTCGTCACCGCCGACTACGCCTTCGGCCAGGCGCTCGAGACGGACGCGGCTGCGGTCATCAAGGGCCAGGGCGGCACGGTCGTGGGCGAGGTCCGCCACCCGACCGCGGCGGCCGACTTCTCGTCGTACCTGCTCCAGGCGCAGGGCTCGAAGGCGCAGGTCATCGCGCTCGCGAACGCGGTCGGGGACACCGTCAACTCGGTCAAGCAGGCGGCGGAGTTCGGCATCACGTCGGGCGGGCAGGACCTCGCGGCGCTCCTCATGCAGCTCTCCGACGTGAACGCGATCGGCCTCAAGGACGCGGCCGGCCTGTACCTGACGGAAGGGTTCTACTGGGACACGAACGCGGGCACGCGCGCTTTCGCGGACCGGTTCGCCGCGCAGATGAAGGGCCGCCGTCCGACCGCGAACCAGGCGGGCGTCTATGCGGGCGCGCTCCATTACCTGCGCGCGGCCGCGGCCGCCGATTCGACGGACGGCAAGACCGTCGTCGCCAAGATGAAGGAGATGCCCTCGCACGATCCGCTCTTCGGCGACGGCAGCGTGCGCCCGGACGGGCGGCACATCCACGACATGTACCTGTTCCAGGTGAAGTCGCCGGCCGAATCGAAGGCACCCTACGACTTCTACAAGCTCGTCCAGACCATTCCCGCCGCGGAGGCGTTCCGGCCCATGGCCGAGGGCAAGTGCCCGATGGTCGCGGGCCTGAAGTAGGGTCCAGCGTCCCATCTCCTCATGCCGGGGCCCCGCTCCGCCGGCGCCCCGGAGTGAGGTATGTGGCGTGGCGAGATCCTGGGAGACGAGCGCGATGGCGGAGTTGATCGAGTACGTGGATGCGGGCCCGGAGGTCCGCGCGGTCTTCGACGACATCAAGTCGAGCCGCAACCTGCCCGACGTGAACAACTTCTGGAAGGCGCTCGCCGTCCACCCGGCCACGCTGAGGCGCACCTGGGAGAGCCTCAAGGAGGTGATGAGCCCCGACGGCGCGCTCGACCCGCTGACGAAGGAGATGCTCTACCTTGCGGTCAGCATCACCAACGGCTGCAACTACTGCATCTCCTCGCACGGCGCCGCGGCCCGCAAGGCCGGAATGACGCCGCAGATGTGGGGCGAACTGATGGCGATCGTCGCGATGGCGAACGAGACGAACAAGCTCGCCTTCGGGCTGCGCGTGCCGGTGGATCCGCAATTCGAGTGAGGCGGCGAGGTGGGACCTCGGTGCGAAGGGCGCGGGTTCCCTCTCCCCGAGGGGGAGAGGTCGAGCAGGCGCGGAACGCGCCGCCCGGGTGAGGGGGAAGCGCCCTCTCCGGAGATGTCGCAACCCCCTCACCCTGCCCTCTCCCCCTCGGGGAGAGGGTTCCCCGCGCTTTTCGCCCGTATGATGGAGCCTCAGACAGCGGCAGCCTTCCGCGCCTGCCACCGCCCCGACCCGGGCTCGGCCTCGCAGCGTCCGTCCTCCGCCACCACCTCGCCCCGGCGCAGCGTCACGACCGGCCAGCCCACGACCTCGCGGCCCGCATACGGCGTGTAGCCCGCATGATCCACCATGAGGTCGTCCGAGATCGTGACCCGCCTCTGCGGGTCCCACAGGCAGAGGTCGGCGTCGCGCCCGACCGCGACCGAGCCCTTGGCGTCGAGCCCGTAGAGCCGCGCGGGGGCGGTCGCCGTGAGGTCGACGAACTTCTTGAGGCCGAGTCGTCCCTTGGACACCATCGCGTCGAAGAGGAGCGGCAGGCGGACCTGGAGCCCCGGCAGGCCGTTCGCGATCTGCTTGAAATTTGGGTTCGGCCCCGCCATCAGCTTGCCCGTGTCGTCATACGCGTAGGGCGCGTGGTCGGAGGAGATCGTCTGGAGGTCTCCGAGGTCGAGCGCGCGCCAGAGCGCCTCCTGGTCGGAGGCCTCGCGCGGCGGCGGCGAGCACATCCACTTCGCGCCCTCGACTCCGGGCTTGTCGAGGTCGGCCGCGGTCAGGAACAGGTATTGCGGGCAGGTCTCGGCCATGACCCGGGCGCCCTCCCCCCGCGCGCGCCGCAGGATCGCCGCGCCCTCCGCGGTCGAGACGTGGAACACCATGATCGGCTGGTCGAGATAGACGGAGAAGCGCACGAGGCGCTCGAAGGCCTCGCTCTCGGAGACGCGCGGGTGGCTCTCGGCGTGATATTTCGGCGCCGTCTTGCCCTCGGCCAGCAGCCGCCGCCCCGCCCAGGCGATGAGGCCGTGGTTCTCCGCGTGGACGCACACGAGCGCGCCCGTGTCCTTCGCGGCCTGCATCAGGTCGAGCAGCTGCTCGTCGTGCAGCCGCAGCCGGTCGTAGGTCATGAAGGCCTTGAGCGAGGTGTGCCCGGCCGCGACGAGCGCGGGAATGTCCTCGGCGAGCGTCTTCTCGGTCGGGTCCGACACGATGAGGTGGAACGCGTAATCGATCACCGCGCCGCGCCGCGCCAGCGCCTCGTACTCGGCCACCACCTGGGCGAGGTCCATGCCGACATGCTGCGCCGCGAACGCGATGACGCTGGTCGTGCCGCCGAGCGCGGCCGAGCGCGTCGCGCTCTCCCAGGTGTCGGCGTTCATCATGCCGGCGGCCGAGAGCTGCTCGATATGCGCGTGCGTGTCGACGCCGCCCGGCAGGACGAGCCGGCCCGCCGCGTCGATCTCGCGCCGTCCGGGCGGGAGGGCGTGCCCGAGCGCCGCCACGATGCCGCCCACGATCCCGATATCGGCCCCGAACACGTCGCTCGCGGTCGCGACCGTCCCGCCCCGGATGACGGTGTCGTAGATCGGCTCGCTCATGGTCTGGCCTCGGGGCTCGCGGTTTGCTCGGGATCTGCTTTAACGCAGCAGGAACCGCGCGGCACGCGCTGAAGGTACTCTCATGGCGAACCGGCGCATCCTCGTGGTGAACCCCAACTCGAACGACGCGGTCACGCGCGGCCTGGAGGCGGCGCTGAAGCCCTTGGCGCTGCCCGGCGGGCCGGAGATCGAAT
>CAXUHE010000051.1:0-19714 GCA_964250725.1 uncultured Enterovirga sp.
CGATCTCGGCCAGGATGTCGCCCGACTTGATCGTGTCGCCCTCCTTCTTCAGCCACTTGGCGAGCTTGCCCTGCTCCATGGTGGGCGAGAGGGCTGGCATGAGGATGTCGGTGGGCATGAGATGCTCTTAGCGAAAACAGGGTGAGGCCCGTACCCCGCTCCTCGCATGCGGGAGGCGGGAACCCATCGCGCCTAGACGGCGGCCTCGCGCAGGATGTCCGTCCACAGCTCCGCCACGTCGGGCTCGGGATCGTTCGTGGCGAACTCGGCCGCCTCGTTCACGATCTCGCGCACCTTGCCGTCGACGCTCTTCAACTCGTCCTCCGCCATGCCGTGCGTCTCCAGGAGTCGGCGGCGGACCTGCTCGATCGGGTCGTGCTCGTCGCGCATGCGGGAGACCTCGTCCTTCGTGCGGTACTTCGCCGGATCGGACATGGAGTGGCCGCGATAGCGGTAGGTCTGCATCTCCAGGATGTAGGGGCCGTTACCCGTGCGGGCGAAGTCGAGCGCACGCTCGGCCGCGGCCTTCACGGCGCGAACGTCCATCCCGTCGACCTGCTCGCCGGGTATGTTGAACGACACGCCGCGCTTGGAGAAGTCGGTCTGCGCGGAGGCCCGCGTCACCGACGTGCCCATCGCGTAGCGGTTGTTCTCGATCACGTAGACCACGGGCAGCTTCCACAGCTCCGCCATGTTGAAGCTCTCGTAGACCTGGCCCTGGTTCGCCGCGCCGTCGCCGAAATAGGTCATCGCGACGCGCCCGTCCTCGCGGTACCAGTTCGCGAGCGCGAGACCCGTCCCGAGCGAGACCTGGGCGCCCACGATGCCGTGGCCGCCATAGAAGGCCTTCTCCTTCGAGAACATGTGCATGGAGCCGCCCTTGCCCTTGGAGTAGCCTCCCCGGCGGCCCGTCAGCTCGGCCATCACGCCCTTCGGGTCCATGCCGCAGGCCAGCATGTGGCCGTGGTCGCGGTACCCGGTGATGACCTCGTCACCCTCCCTGGCGGCCATCTGCATGCCCACCACCACGGCCTCCTGGCCGATATACAGGTGGCAGAAGCCGCCGATGAGCCCCATCCCGTACATCTGCCCCGCCTTCTCCTCGAAGCGGCGGATCAGGAGCATGCCGCGATAGGCGGCGAACTCCTCGTCCCTGCTGAAGTCGGGCGTCGAGTTGGAGTGCGGCGCGGTGGGCGCGGTGGGCTTCAAGCTGCGGGCGGCGAGTGCCATGCTCGTTTCCTCCGACGATTTCGACCGACGCTAGACCAGTCAGGGGGTGAAAGCGAGAGGCGCGTTCCCGTTCCGCGGCGCGATGGGAGTGATCCGCGCGTCGCGCTGGAAAGCTTGACCGCCCGATTCATATGGGACGGCCCGGGCCTGTCGCGAGAGGCCATGATCGTCTAGGAGGTTCACGTCTCAGGGATTGAACGATGAACCGATCACGCGTTGCTCTCACGGCTCTCACGGCGCTCTGCCTCGGCACGGGGCTGGCACGGGCCGAGGTTCCGAACAGGACCGTGAAGGTCGGCGTCCTGACCGACATGTCCGGTCCCTTCGCGAGCCAGGCGGGCGAAGGCTCGGTCGTCGCCGCGAAGCTGGCGGCGGAGGATTTCGCCAGGGAGGCCGGCGACCTCAAGGTCGAGATCCTGTCGGCCGACCACCAGAACAAGCCGGATGTCGGCTCGGCGATCGCCCGTCAATGGTTCGACCAGCAGGGGGTCCACGCGGTCGTCGACCTGCCGAACTCGGCGGTCGGGATCGCGATCCACACGCTCGGGGCCGAGAAGAACCGGACGATCCTCGCCTCTTCGACCGCAAGTTCGGACATCACGGGCCGCCTGTGCAAGCCGACGACGGTGCAGTGGAACCTCGACACCTGGGCGCTCGGCAACGCGACCGGCACCGCGGTCGCCAAGGCCGGTGGTGCCGGCTGGTACTTCATCTCGTTCGAGTACGCGCTGGGCCAGGCGCTGGAGCGCGACACGACGGCCGCCATCACCAAGGCAGGCGCGAAGGTCGTCGGCAGCGTCAAGCATCCGCTCGGCACGACCGATTTCTCGTCCTACCTGCTCCAGGCGCAGGGGTCGGGCGCCAAGGTTCTCGGGCTCGCGGAGACGGGCGTCGACGCGATCAACGCCGTGAAGCAGGCGGGCGAGTTCGGGCTCACGGCCAAGGGCGGCATGACGATCGCCGGCCTGTTCCTCCAGATGACCGACGTCGAATCGATCGGGCTCGAGACCGCGAAGGGCCTCATCCTGTCCGAGCCCTTCTACTGGGACCTGACGGACAAGACGCGCGCCTGGTCGAAGCGCTGGGCGGAGCGCATGCAGGGCCGCATGCCGTCCATCAACCATGCGGGCGTGTACTCGGCGACGCTCGCCTACCTGCGGGCCGTGAAGGCCGCGAACGTGGTCGAGGGCGACAAGGTCGTGGCCCAGATGGTCAAGACCACGGTCGACGACGACCTCTTCGGCAAGGTCACCATCCGTCCCGACGGACGGGCGATCCACGACATGTACGTCTTCAAGGTGAAGACGCCGGCCGAGTCGAAGTCGCGCTACGACCTCTACAACCTCGTCGACACGATCCCCGGCGAGCAGGCGTTCCGGCCGATCGCGGATGGCGGCTGCCCGCTCGTGAAGTAGAGGAACCCCGCTCATCCCGCATCGGGTCACGGCCAGGGCTATCGCTTATGGGCGTATAGCGCGGGTCACCTCTCCCCGAGGGGGAGGTCGGATCGGCGCGAGCCGACCGGGTGAGTGGGGAAGCACCCTCTCCAGATAGCTCGCGTCCCCCTCACCCTGCCCTCTCCCCGTCGGGGAGAGGGTTCCCCGCGCTAGATCCAAGTCTCAGAGGCGGAAGGATCAGCCCTTGCGCAGCTCGGTCGGCTTGTGGATCGCCTCCTTGCCGGACTTGTCGCTCTTCACCCTGATCTGCGGGTCGCTCTTCGAGGCCTTGGCGGTGTGACCGCCGACCTTCTCGGTCCCGGTCACGGTCTTCACGACCTTGCCGTGGGTCTCGCCTTGCGGCGTATCCCATTTGACCTTGTCGCCGGCCTTCAGGCTCTTCGTCGTCGCCATGATCCTCTCTCCATCGTGTCAGGGCGAGAACAGCGGTCTGGCCCACGCGTTCCGGGCGATCACGGACTCGTAAAGGCCTCTCAGACCTCCCTCGACGCCCGCCGCGCCTCGACATGCTTCGCGAGCCGAAGGTGGCGCGAGATCGCGTAGTTCATCGCCGTCAGGAACCCGTAGGTGCCGCGCACGAAGTGGCGTCGGCCGATATACGCCTTCAGGAACGCGGCCGGGAACTCGACGAAGACGCGCCAGGTCGGGATGCTGACACCGCGTGCCGAGAGGTCGGCAGCCTGCTGGTCGGAGTAGCGGTTGAGCTTCGCGACCTGGTCTCCCAGCGACCGAACGGAGAAGTGATGCACGGTCCCGCGCAATCGACCGACGCGGGCACCTGGCTCGAGGTCGACGCGGTCATGCACGGGAGACGCCGAGTATCGTCCGCGCGAGCGGCGGTAGAGCCGGACCGGGGTGAGCGTGTAGGCGAGCGGGTGCGGGCGACGCTCACCGGGGAAGATCTCCGCGATCCCGATTCGGTAGGCGTCGCGGTCGGGGCCGCCGGGCCGGCAGAGCACCCCGCGGATCTCGGCCGCTAGACCGGGTGGCACGACCTCGTCGGCATCAAGGTTCAGCATCCAGTCGTGCCGGCAATGCTCCTCCGCGAAGCGCTTCTGACGCCCGTAGCCCGCCCAGGCCCGACTGAGGACGCGGGCGCCCAGCGCCCGCGCCACCTCGACCGTGCCGTCGTCGGAGCCCGAATCGACCACGATGAGGTCGTCGGTCAGGTCTCGGACCGCGGCGATCGTGGCGCCGACTCGGTCGGCCTCGTTGCGCGCGATGATGAACACGGAAAGCGGGCATGGCTGTGGATCGGACACGGCCGACATCGCATTCGGGTCCCGCTCGTCGTCGGTCAGGCGGCCGAGAGCGCCCGCAGACCGAGCGCGGCCCGGGCCTCCGCCGGGGTCGCGATCTCGCGCCCGTGCCGCCGGATCATCTGGGCGGCAAGGCTCACCAGTTCGTCGTTGCCGGCCGCGAGCCGATCCTTCGCGACGCGAACGTTGTCCTCCAGCCCAGTCCGGACCGCGTCCGCGCCTCGCGCCAGGGCCCAGTCCATGACGCGCGACTGGTTCACCCCGATCCCGGCCGCGGTCCAGGTCGCGTGGGGCAGGATGCGGCGCATCTCGCCCAGCATGAGGTCGAGCAGGTGCTCCTCGGCCGGCATGGCGTTCTTCACGCCCATCACGAACTGAACGTGCGGCCGCTCGTCCATCAGTCCCGCCTCGACCAACCGCTTCGCGCCGTGAAGATGCGAGAGATCGAAGATCTCGATCTCAGGCCGCACGGCGTTCTCGCGCATCTTGCCCGCGAGTTCATCCACCAGGGCGGCCGAGTTCTCGTACACGATGCTCGGGAAATTGACCGATCCTGTCGAGAGTGACGCCATGTCGGGGCCCAATCCGAGCGAGGACCCGCGCTGGGACGGGTCGCGGCCGCGTCCGCCCGTCGAGAACTGCACGACGATACCGGGGCAATGCCTGCGCACACCCTCCTGAACGGCCGCGAAGCGAGCCGGATCGGAGGACGAGGACTCGTCGTCGTTGCGCACGTGGATGTGGACGAGCGTCGCGCCCTTCTCGTAGGCCGCGTGAGTCGATTCGATCTGTTCGGCGGGCGTGATCGGGACGGCGGGGTTGTCGGCCTTGCGGGGGACCGAGCCCGTGATGGCGACCGCGATGACGACGGGATTCATGGAGACCTGTTCGTTCTGTCGTGAGGCCACGCGGCAAGGGCGATCGATAAGCCTTTAGGCGTCGAAGAAGACCGTCTCGCCCTCGCCCTGAAGACGTATGTTGAACGTATAGACCGCCTCGCCCGCGCGATCGCGCCGTGTCGCGATCAGCGTATCCCGGCGCAGCTCCGGCACGAGAGCGAGGATCGGGTCGGTCGCGTTCGCGGCCTCTCCCTCGAAATACACCCGCGTGAAGAGGCGCTTGAGGAGCCCGCGCGCGAAGATCCCGACGTTGATGTGGGGCGCCTGAGACGTCCCGTCCGGACCCGGGACCCCGCCTGGCTTCACGGTCGTGAAGGCGAAGAACCCGTTCGAATCGACCTGCGTCCGGCCGAACCCGGTGAAGGCCGAGTTCTGGCCGGACCGCTCGACCGTGCCGGCGTGACGTCCCTCCCCGTCCGCCTGCCAGACCTCGATCATCGCGTCGATGATCGGCTCGCTGTCGCCGTCGATGACGTAACCCTCGATCCGCACGTGCTCGCCGGCAGCGTCGGGCGTCGCGAGGTCGGCCGAGAAGAGCGGCCGCGTCGCGTAGTCCTGCGGCGTCAGCACGTAGGCGAAGAACGGGCCGACGGTCTGCGAGGGCGTGATCCCGTCCGGGAGAACGGCATCAATCGTCATGCGGCTCCTCCGTCGGCGTCGCGTCCCGCCCGCGCAACACGATGTCGAACACGTAGCCGAGCGCCCATTCGGGCGCGGTCGTGTCCATGTCGAAGCGCGAGACGAGCCGCTGGCGCGCCCGCTCGTCCGGGATCGAGTTGAAGATCGGATCGTAGGCGAAGAGCGGGTCGCCCGGGAAATACATCTGCGTCACGAGCCGCGTCAGGAACGACGGGCCGAACAGCGACAGGTGGATATGCGCCGGACGCCACGCATTCGGGTGGTTGCGCCAGGGGTAGGCGCCGGGCTTCACGGTCGTGAAGGTGTAGCGGCCCTCGCGGTCCGTCACGACGCGGCCCGCGCCCGAGAAGTTCGGGTCGAGCGGGGCCGGGTGCTGGTCTCGCACGTGGATGTAGCGGCCTGCGGCGTTCGCCTGCCAGATCTCGACCAACGTGTTCGGCACCGGCCGGCCGTCCTCGTCGAGCACGCGGCCCGTCACGATGATGCGCTCACCGAGCGGCTCGCCCGCATGCTGGCGCGTGAGATCGTTGTCGCCCGCCTGCACGGTCTCGTGGCCGTAGACGGGACCTGTCAGCTCGGACAGCGTATGCGGGATGACGACGAGCGGCTGCGACGGCGAACGACGTCGCGTCGAGGCGTAATCCGCGTGCAGGTAGGGGGGGTCGGCCGACAGGCTGGCGCGAGGGTAGGTCGCCATCGTCACGTCTCCCAGTACGCCCATCCTGCTCCTCGGCGGAGCACCAACATCAACGCGCTCGATCGGCAGATGGTGCCCAGGGGCGGAATCGAACCACCGACACTGCGATTTTCAGTCGCATGCTCTACCAACTGAGCTACCTGGGCGCCGGGCGGGCGGAGCTGCCTCCGCCGTCGCGGGCAGGCGGGCTTATAGTCAGGGTTCCGGGGACTGTCCAGGGTCGCGAGGCCAGCCGTTGAGGACGGGGTAACCTTCGCCGCCGAGCAGCGACACGGTCTCGTGGAGCGGCAGGCCGACGATCGCCGGGTACGAGCCCACGATCGCGCGCACGAACGCGGAGGCGAGGCCCTGGATCGCGTAGCCGCCCGCCTTGCCCCGCCACTCCCCGGACGCGAGATAGGCGTCCTCCTCGGGAGAGGAGAGACGCTTGAAGGCGACGCGCGACTCGACGAGGCGCTCCCGCACGCGACCGCCCGGCGCGATGAGGCAGATCGCCGTGAACACACGGTGATTGCGGCCGGAGAGGAGCCGGAGGCAACCCGAAGCCTGCTCCAGGGTCTCGGCTTTCGGCAATATGCGCCGTCCGACCGCCACCACAGTGTCGGCCGCGAGCACGTAGCGGCGCTCCTGACCGACCGGATGCGCGAGGTGGGACGCGAGCTCGCCCTTCTCTCGCGCCAGACGACGCGCGAGGTCGCGCGGCAACTCGCGAGGTCGCGCGACCTCGTCGACCTCGGACGGCACGACCTCGTCCGGCTCGAGCCCGATCTGGCGCAGCAGATCGAGCCTGCGGGGCGACGCGGAGGCGAGGACGAGCCACGGTCGAGCCGGTCCATCCGTCACAGAAAACGCCCGAGCGTCATCGATGTCCTTGCGTCGCGACCGCACGTCGCTCAACTTGTCGCGAGCGCGGAACCTAGTCGCCCGCCCTCCCATTGGGAACCGTACAGGCTGGCGAGCCAACCTCGGAGACATTCATGACCCGTCGTTCATCCTGGTCGGACACGGTGGCGGCCATACGGGACGGTCGGGTCGCCGGCGCGATTGCCGAGGTGCTGGAGGGGGTCTTCGGCGCGCCGAGACCACAGCCGATCCCGGTGCGCGTCGCCGATCGGAACCGGCGCCCGCGCGACGGACGCCGGGATTAGTCCGACACCACGACCGGCTCACCTGACGCGAAGGCGCGGCGCAGCCGGCGGTAGTGAGCGATCCCGACCGGGATCAGCGCGAGATAGGCGAAGGCCGCCAGCGCCAGCGCCTCGAACGGAAAGCTGACGACGAGGCCGAACACCGCAACGGTCAGCACGAAGATCGGCAGCACCCATTCGCGCGGGATGCGCTTTCCCATCGTCTTTCCCGAGTAGGTGGGAACCGTCGAGACGACGAGAAGCGCCAGCGCAATCGTGTAGGCGATGACGAGGGGTACGGCAGCGGGGCCGACCGGCACGCCCAAAAAATGCAGGTAGATCGGCAGAAGCGAGGTCCCGGCGCCGGCGGGGGCCGGGATGCCGACGAAAAAGTCCTTCTTCCAGTCCGGCCGGTTCGGGTCGTCGAGCATCACGTTGAACCGCGCCAGCCGGAGCGCCATCGCGATCGCGAAGATCATCGCGGCGACCCAGCCGATCGCCTGTGCCTCGTGCAGGAGGAAGCTGTAGAGCACGAGGGCCGGCGCGACGCCGAAGTTCAGGAAATCCGCCAGCGAATCGAGCTCAGCACCGAAGCGCGACGTGCCCTTGAGGAGGCGCGCGACCCGGCCATCGACGCCGTCGAGCACGGCCGCGACCACGATCGCGATGACGGCCGGCTCCAGCCGCCCCTCGAAGGCGAGCCGGATGGCGGTCAGCCCCAGGCAGAGCGCGACGAGCGTGATGAGGTTCGGGGCGATCACCCGGAACGGCACCGGCTTGAAGCGTCGCGGACGCGGCTCCAGCGGGTCGGGCGCGAAGGGCTGGAACAGGTCCGTCACCGGCGAGCTCCGGACACCATCGGTCAGGCCGTGCGGTACAGACGCGCCGGCTCGGCGGCCCGCAGGTCCGCCAGAGCCGTCTCGCCCGCGACTGCCTTCTGGCCGACGCCGACCAGGATCTGGCTGTCGAGCGGCAGGTACACGTCGACACGCGACCCGAAGCGGATGAGTCCGAAGCGCTCGCCCGTGCCCACGGGATCGCCCTCCTTGACCCAGTCGACGATGCGGCGTGCGACGAGCCCCGCGATCTGCACGACCCCGACCTGGATGCCGTCGCTGTCGATCACGAGCGCGTTGCGTTCGTTGTGCTCGCTCGCCTTGTCGAGATCGGCATTGAGGAACAGGCCGGGCGTGTAGGCGATGCGCGTGATGCGCCCCGTCACGGGCGAGCGGTTCACGTGACAGTCGAAGACGTTCATGAAGACGGAGACGCGCATGAGCGGCACCGAGGAGAGCCCCATCTCGAGCGGCGGCACGGCCGGCGCGATCATGCTGATGCGCCCGTCGGCCGGCGAGACCACGAGCCCGTCGCGGATCGGGGTCACACGCTCCGGGTCGCGGAAGAAGTAGCAGATCCAGAGTGCCACGATCAGAAGCAGCCAGAACAGCGGCACCCACATGAACCCGAGCGCGATGGCGGCCACGACCGCGATCGCGATGAACGGGTAGCCCTCGCGCCGGATCGGCACGAAGAGCCGCCGGATCGATTCGTAGATGTCGGTCATGTCGCCTGCATGTGTCGTGTGGCCCGCCATCCCTCGCGGATCGCGGCCCCGTCCGTCAACCGCCCGCGGCAGCAAGTCATCCTACCATCGTGAGCCGCAGAGAGGGTCCCTCGATCGCCTCGGTCTTCTCCAGCGTC
The DNA here is from genome assembly GCA_964250725.1 of uncultured Enterovirga sp. Classification (GTDB taxonomy): domain Bacteria; phylum Pseudomonadota; class Alphaproteobacteria; order Rhizobiales; family Beijerinckiaceae; genus Enterovirga. The sequence continues at coordinate 9,010 of CAXUHE010000051.1, forward strand.
TCGCGCGCCTCGGCGGCGCGGCGCTGGCGGTCCCACATCGCCGCGTAGACGCCGCGGCGGGCGAGCAGCGCCTCGTGCGTGCCCCGCTCCACGATCATGCCGGCGTCGAGCACGATGATCTCGTCCGCGCCGACGACCGTGGAGAGACGATGCGCGATCACGATCGTGGTGCGGCCGCGCGACACGCCGTCCAGCGCGTCCTGGATCTCGCGCTCGGTGAAGCTGTCCAGCGCCGAGGTCGCCTCGTCGAGGACCAGGATCGGGGGCGATTTCAGGATGGTGCGGGCGATCGCGACGCGCTGCTTCTCGCCGCCGGACAGCTTGAGCCCGCGCTCGCCGACCGGCGTGTCGTAGCCTTCCGGAAGGATGCGGATGAACCCGTCGACCTGCGCGAGGCGGGCGGCCTCCGCCACCTCGGTCCCGCTCGCCTCCCAACGCCCGTAGCGGATGTTGTAGCCGATCGTGTCGTTGAAGAGGACGGTGTCCTGCGGCACCATCCCGAGGGCGGCCCTCAGCGAGTCCTGCCGCACGTCGGCGATGTCCTGCCCATCGATCAGAATCCGGCCGCGCCCAGGCTCGTAGAAGCGGAAGAGCAGCCGCGAGATCGTCGACTTGCCGGCACCCGAGGGACCCACGACCGCGACGGTCCGGCCCGCCGGCACGGTGAAGTCGATGCCGCGCAGGATCGGCCGCTCGGGATTGTAGGCGAAGTGCACGTTCTCGAAGCGCACCTCGCCGAGGCCGACCGCGAGAGCCCGCGCGCCGGGCCGATCCTCGATCTCGGGGCTCTGATCGAGAATGCGGAACATGTCGTCGATGTCGATCAGCGCCTGTTTGATCTCGCGATAGATCATCCCCATGAAGTTCAGCGGGATGTAGAGCTGGACCAGCATCGCGTTGACGAGGACGAAGCTGCCGATCGAGGTCCGGCCGGCCACGATGTCGCGGGCCGCGAGCAGCATGACGATGCTCATGCCGAGCGAGAAGATGATCGCCTGGCCGGAGTTCAGCACGGCAAGCGAGGTGTAGGTCTGCGTCGAGGCAGCCTCGTATCGCGCCATGGACTTGTCGTAGCGCGAGGTCTCGCGACGCTCAGCGCCGAAATACTTCACCGTCTCGTAGTTGAGGAGCGAGTCGACAGCGCGGACATTCGCGTCCGTGTCGGACTCGTTCATCTGGCGGCGGATCTCCATCCGCCACTCCGTCGCCCGGTAGGTGTAGACGAGGTAGGCCACGACCATGACGACGACGGTCGCCGAGTACAGCCAATCGAACTCCCAGGCGAGGATCCCGATCACGAGGCAGAACTCGACGATCGTCGGGATGAGTTGGAGCACGAAGAGCCGCGACAATTCCTCGATGCCGGCCCGCCCACGCTCCAGCACCCGCGTCAGGCCGCCGGTCTTGCGTTGCAGGTGGTAGCGCAGCGACAGCGCGTGCATGTGCTCGAAGGTCTGCTGCGCGAGCTTGCGTACCGCGTGCATCGCGACCTTGGCGAAGAGCCCATCGCGCACCTGCGTGAGCAACGCCTGGAGCATGCGCGATACGCCGTAGGCTCCCGTCAGCAGCAGCGGCGCACCCCAGAGCGAGGCCGGAATGCCGGCCTCCGCCCCATCCTTGGAGGCCGCCACCAGACCGTCGGTCGCCCATTTGAATGTGAAAGGGGTCACCATGGTGACGCCCTTGGCGACCAGCAGGAGGCCGAAGGCCAGGTAGACGCGGTGTTGAAGGTCGCGACGGCCGTTCGGCCAGAGATACGGCCAGAGTTTGACGAGCGTCGGAACGAGGCCGGGGCGCACGAGCGGCGCCTCGACGTCCGAGGGTGGGGCGAGCATGAGATCCTTGCCGGGTTGCGGGCTATATGGATCGGCGCGCCCGTGTTTGCACCCGTTCCAGTCTAGCCCGGCCGAACGTTCCTAGCGGGTCGCGCCCTGCGGCTCGGCCGGCAGTACGAAAAGCTGTCCCGGATAGATGAGATCCGGGTTGCGGATCTGCGGTGTGTTCGCACCATAGATCACGGTATAGCGCAGCCCCCGGCCGTAGACCCGCTTCGAGATGCGCCAGAGCGTCTCGCCGCGCACCACGATCGCGGTGTTGATCTCGGGGATCACCACGCGCCCTTCGGCGGTCGGGAGGGCGGATGCCGGACCCGCCGATGCGACGACCGCCGAGACGCGGCCTCCCGCTCCCGAGAGCCGTTCCGGCGGGCGAGGCGAGCCCGGGACGTTCGAGACGGACGCCAGGGCGGGCGGCACGGTGAACGGGACTTCGACCCTCGACTTGACCTGGCCCGTCACGGGATCGACGTCGTCGAGCCGCACCCGGTAATCGCCCGCCCGGATGCCGCGCTCGATCGAGAAGGCGAGCTTGCCGTCCTTCGTGGCGGCGCCCGGGGCCACGAAGGCATCGTTGAGATAAAGCCGCAGCGTCGCGCCCGGCGCCCCCATACCGCTGACCAGGAGCTGTCCGCTGCCTTGCGTCTCGACGGTCGCGATCTTGACCTCCGGGCGGGGTCCTGCCGGGGCAGGAGACCCCGCCGCCGCCGCGGAGCCGGAACGGGTCGGCGCACCTGCCGGAGCGTCGGGCCGGGACAGGACGACCGTTGGCTGGTCGGGCGAGGTGACCGTGACCAGCGGTGCCTCGCCACGCGTCGCACCGACCACGACCGTCACGCTCTGGGCCGATTGCGCCTGGGAGCCGTCCGGCGCGATCGCACGCAGGGTGATTTCGTACGATCCGGGCGCCAGCGCGGGCGGCACGATCGCGAACAGTCCCGTCGCGTCCGCCACGACCCGCGCGAGCGGCTCGCCGTTGCGCAGGAGGTCGACCGTCGCACCGGGTGCCGCGCGGCCCGCGATGACGCTGTCACCGTTGGGCTCCACCCGCACGACGTCGAAGGTCGGTCCGGCGGCGGCGTCGGCCGCCACGCGCGAGACAGGGGGTGGGATTGCGGACGCGAGCTTCGTGGCGTCGGGAACCGCCACGACGGCGACAGGAGGGACTGGGTCCGGTCCCGCCGGTCGCGGATAGCCGAACCAAGCCGCAGCGCCGCCCAGCAGCGCGACCGTGATCGCGACGACGAGCTTGGCGAGACCTGCGCTCATGGACACCCTATCTGCACGCTCCACCCCGCTCTACCTGTGGAGAATGAGATCACTTTACAAATCAACATGCGCGCGAACAAGGAGCACGCCGTGAGCGGGACCGACGCGCGCCACGACTTCGACCCGGACCGGATCCTCAGGCGGATCTGCGTGTATTGCGGATCGGGACTCGGCGGGGATCCGGCTTTCGCCGAGGCCGCGGAGACGCTGGGCCGGGACATGGCGCAGCGCGGCATCGGGCTCGTTTATGGCGGGGGCGATATCGGACTGATGGGAACGGTCGCGCGGGCGGTCCTTCAGCATGGCGGCCACGTGACCGGCATCATCCCCGAATTCCTGACGCGGCGCGAGAACATGCTGGAGGCCGCGCAGGAGACGATCGTCGTGCCCGACATGCACACACGCAAGCGCTTGATGTTCGACAAGGCGGACGCCTTCGTGGCCTTGCCCGGCGGCATCGGGACGCTGGAGGAGCTCATCGAGCAGATGACGTGGTCGCAGCTCGGCCAGCACACGAAGCCGATCCTCCTCCTCGATAGCGGCGGCTTTTGGCGGCCCCTCATCGAGCTTCTGGCGCATATGCGCGTGAGCGGCTTCATCAGGCCGGGTCTCGAGCTCAGTTACCTCGTGACCGGGAAGACGGACGACGTGCTCCCGCTTCTGGAGAAGGCGGCGCGCGAGCGCGCCATCGGCGCTGTACCGGAGCTTGTCGAGCGGCTCTGAGGAGCTTGATCGTCGGTGCATCTGGACAGCGTCGCGCTGTTCTGATCCGTTCCGGCCGGGATGGGGGGACGGCGAACATGACCAGGATGATACGGATGCTGGGGCTGATGTCGGGGCTCATGCTGACGGCCTCGGGCGCCGGCGCACAGACATCACTCTTCGCCCAGCCGGTCGCGCCAGGTCCGGATGTCGCTGCTCCGGACCCGGCGGCTGCCGCGAAGCCGAAGCCCAGGCGGATGAAGCCGAAAGGTCCGACGCCCGCGCGCTCGCTCGTGATCTCGAACGCCAGCAAGAACGTGCTGACGGATCTCGAGGTCTCGGGAAGCGGGAAGTCGGCGAAGATCACGAAGCCGATCGCGCCTGACATGAAGGCGACGCTCAAGTTGCCGGCACTGAAGGATTGCACCGTCACGGTCGTGGCGACGTTCGAAGGGGTCGGCGAGGCGGATTCGTCGAGCTACGACATCTGCAAGGAGAAGGGCATCCGCTTCACGGATTGAGCGGCACGGCCGCTCATCCCGGCGAGAGCCGGGATCCAGGATCGTGCCTCGCGCTCAGATCATCTGTACGTCGACGACGCCCGCGACCGTCCGCAGCGCGCCCGCGATCTGAGCGGATGCCGGGTAGCGGCCGGGCAACTTTAGCTCGACCTCCCGCTGGCCGCTCTCCAGGATGAGGATGAGCGAGACCTCGCCGTCGCCCCTCCCCTCCCCGCGGCGGCTGCGCAGCCGCTCGCGGATGCCGCCGATCGGCGCGGCGTCCCGCAGGAAGATGCGCATGTCGTTGCGGTGCTTCGAGAGCGCGTCGTCGAGCGGCTCGGCCGTCTGGATGCGCGCGCGCACCTCGTCGCCCTCCAGGCTCGCCTGGATGACGAGGATCACGTCCCGGCCCGGCTCGAGCAGCTCGCGGTAGGTCTGCAACCCTTCCGAGAAGATGATCGCCTCGTAATGCCCGGTCTGATCGGACAGGTTGAGGATGCCCATCTTGTTGCCCGATTTCGTGCGGCGCTCCTGGCGGTCCAGCACGGAGGCCGCGACCCGCCCGACGGTGCCGCCCTGCGTCCTCGCCTGCTTGCAGAAATCCGCCCAGCTCTGGACCTTGAGCTTGTTCAGGAGGTCGCCGTATTGGTCGAGCGGGTGGCCCGACAGGAAGAAGCCGACCGCCTCGTACTCCTTGCGCAGCCGGTCCGAGGCGGGCCAGGGCTCGTAGAGCGGCACGCGCAGCGTGATCTCGGGCGCGGTGACGCCGCCGAACATGTCGATCGCGCCGCCCTCGCGCATCTCGTGCGAACGCTGGGCGAGGCCGAGCACCGCTTCGAGCATCGCGGTCGCGCGGGCACGATCCTCCTCCAGCTCGTCGAAGGCGCCGGCCGCGACCAGGTTCTCCAGCGTGCGCTTGTTCAGGAAGCGCGGGTTGATGCGCTGCGCGAGATCGGTCAGGCTCGTGAACGGCCCGGCGCGTCGGGCCTCGACCAATCCCTCCACGGCTTGGCGACCGACGCCCTTGACGGCCGCGAGCGCGTAGCGGATCGCGGGCCGCTCGCCGCCCCGCTCGACCTCGAACTCGACGCCCGAGCGGTTGATGGAGGGCGGCTCGACCGGTATGCCGATCCGCTGAGCCTCGCGGCGGAATTCGCCGAGCTTGTCCGTGTTGTCGAGGTCCAAGGTCATGGAGGCGGCCAGGAACTCGACGGGGAAGTTCGCCTTGAGGTAGGCCGTATGGTACGAGATCAGCGCGTAGGCGGCCGCGTGGCTCTTGTTGAAGCCGTAATCGGCGAACTTCGCGAGCAGGTCGAAGATCGTGTTCGCGCTCTCCTGGTCGAGGCCGCGCTCGACTGCGCCTTCGACGAAGATCGAGCGCTGGGCGTCCATCTCGGACTTGATCTTCTTGCCCATGGCGCGGCGCAGGTTGTCCGCCTGGCCGAGCGAGTAGCCGGCCAGCAGCTTCGCCACCTCCATCACCTGCTCCTGGTAGACGATGATCCCGAAGGTCTCGCGCAGGATGGGTTCGAGCTTCGGGTGCGGATACCAGGTCGCCTCGGGGTCGGGGTCGCGGCCGAGCTTGCGCGCGCAATAGACCGGGATGTTCGCCATCGGGCCCGGCCGGTAGAGCGCGACCAGCGCGATCAGGTCTTCGAAGCGGTCGGCCTCCATCTCGCAGAGCGCCTTGCGCATGCCGGAGGATTCCACCTGGAACACCCCGACCGTCTCGCCCCGGCCGAGCGCCTCGTAGGTCGCGGCATCGTCGAGCGGCAACGACGCGAGGTCGATCGGCGTGCCGGCCGCCTGGATCAGCGCGACCGCGCGCTTGAGCACCGTCAGCGTCTTGAGGCCCAGGAAGTCGAACTTCACGAGCCCCGCCTGCTCGACCCACTTCATGTTGTACTGGGTCACCCGCATGCCGGTCTTCGGGTCGCGGTAGAGCGGCACGAGCTCCTGGAGCGGCCGGTCGCCGATGACGACGCCGGCCGCGTGGGTCGAGGCGTGCCGGTGGAGCCCCTCCAGCTTGCGGGCGATCTCCAGCATGCGGCCGACGACCGGCTCGTCGTTCGCCGCCGCCTGGAGCTTCGGCTCCCCGGCGATCGCCTGGTCCAGCGTGACCGGGTTGGCCGGGTTGTTCGGCACGAGCTTCGTCAGCTTGTCGACCTGCCCGTAGGGCATCTCGAGCACGCGGCCGACGTCCCGCATGACGCCGCGCGCCTGCAGCGTCCCGAAGGTGATGATCTGCCCGACCTGCTCCTCGCCGTAGCGCTGCTGCACGTACTTGATCACGCGCTCGCGCCCGTCGACGCAGAAATCGATGTCGAAGTCCGGCATCGAGATGCGTTCGGGGTTGAGGAAGCGCTCGAACAGGAGCCCGAAGCGGAGCGGGTCGAGGTCGGTGACGGTCAGCGCATAGGCGACGAGCGACCCCGCGCCCGAGCCGCGGCCCGGGCCGACCGGGATGTCGTGGTCCTTCGCCCATTTGATGAAGTCGGACACGATGAGGAAGTAGCCGGGGAACTGCATCCGGCTGATAATGTCGATCTCGAAGGCGAGCCGCTCGCGATAGGTCGCTATATCGAGCCCCGGCGCGGGCCCATGCGCCTCAAGGCGCGCCTCGAGCCCTTCCTCGGCCTGCCGCTTCAGTTCGGACGCCTCGTCGACCGTCCCCTCGCCCGCGATGCCGAAGCTCGGCAGGATGGGCTTGCGGGTCCTAACCCGGAAAGCGCAGCGCGTCGCGATCTCGACGCTGGAGGCCAGCGCGTCCGGCAGGTCCGAGAAGAGGGCCGCCATCTCGGCGCGCGTCTTGAAGCGGTGCTCGGCCGAGAGCCTGCGGCGGTTGTCGTCCGAGACGAGCCGGCCGTCCGCAATCGCGAGAAGCGCGTCATGCGCCTCGTAATCGCCCTCGCCCGCGAAGAACGGCTCGTTCGTGGCGACGAGCGGCAGGTCGTGCCGGTCGGCGAGCGCGATGATCTCGCGCTCGATCGCCCGCTCGGCGTCGAGCGCGTGGCGCTGGACCTCGACGTAGAGCCTGTCGCCGAACGCCCCCTTGAGGAGCGCGAGACGGCGCTCCGCGAGCTCGGTCCGCCCGCCCTGCCGCAACGCCGTATCGAGCGGCCCCGTGAACCCGCCCGTCAGCGCGATCACGCCATCCGCGTACTCCGCCAGGATCGCCGCCGCCACGTGGGGCGATCCGCCGAGATCGACGTCGAAATAGGCGCGGCTGACGAGCCGCATGAGGTTGCGGTAGCCGTCCTCGCTCTGCGCCAGGAGCACGACGTCCGAGCAGCGCTGGACCTGCGAGCCCCGCGCGTTCGGCTCCGGCTCCTCGAAGCAGACCGAGAGCTGGACGCCCGGGATCGGCTGAATGCCCTTGCCGGCGAGCTTCTCGGAGAATTCCAGCGCACCGAACAGGTTGTTCGTGTCTGTCAGCGCGATGGCCGGCTGCCGGTCGGCCTTCGCGAGGTCGGCGATCGCGCCGATCTTCAGCGCACCCTCCAGGAGGGAATAGGATGAGTGCACGTGCAGGTGCACGAAGCCGATATCGTTCAGGATGGGCATGGGGCCGGAATCGCGAGGGTCCCAGAGTGTCGCGCCACTCCGCCCGAGAGTCGATGCGGCGCGTGCGGCCTGGCTGTGGATCGCGGGTCTTGTCTCAGGTCTTGGGGCGTTGGTTCTTGACGGGTCGCCGGGCCGGCATCATCCTGCTGCTATGACCACGATCACGCTCGAAGACGCGCAGAGCCGGCTGCCGGAGATCGCCCGCGCGGTCGAGTCGGGCGAGACCGTCATCGTGACCCGCGACGGCGAACCGATCCTCGACCTCGTACCCCATCCGAAACCCGCGACGGCACGCAAGGGCGGGATCGACTGGGAGGGCGGACGCCGGTTCCTGGAAGAGCGGGGAATCAAGGAGTTCTTCACCTACGTGGCGGAGGATTTCGACGATCCATTGCCCGAAGATTTTCTTCTACAACCTCTCCCGTGAGCGATCGTCTACTCCTCGACAGTCACATCATCATAGCCATCAGCCTCAAACGACTTGGTTCCGTTTATCCGAGAGCTGCCGCGGCGTTGTCGAATCCCGGGGTCAAAGCCTATGTCAGCGCGGCGAGCCTGTGGGAGATCGCGATCAAGGTGCGCTTGGGCAAGCTGGTGCTCGGTGGCCGACTGTCTGACCTGCCGAACTTGCTGACCTCGTTGAGCTTGGAGGTTGTACAGGTGAATGCAAGCCACGCGTTGGCGGACGTAATGCCCGAGCCACCTACCCGCGACCCGTTCGATCGCATGCTGCTCGCGCAGTGCCAAGTGGACGGTTTGCGCCTCGTGACTGTCGACCGGGCGCTCGTCGATCATCCGCTCGCGTGGCGTGCGGCTTAATCCAGCTCGACGACCAGCCCGTCCTTCAGCGTCAGCCTTCGGTCCATCCGGGCCGCGATGTCCATGTTGTGGGTGGCAACAAGCGCTGCGAGGCCGGAGGCGCGCACGAGCGAGATCAGGGTCGCGAAGACGTGGGCAGCGGTCGCCGGGTCCAGGTTGCCGGTCGGCTCGTCCGCCAGCAGCAGGCGCGGCGCGTTGGCGACGGCGCGCGCGATCGCGACGCGCTGCTGCTCGCCCCCCGACAGCTCGCCCGGCCGATTGGACAGCCGCTCGCCGAGGCCGAGAAACGTGAGCAGCTCGGCCGCGCGTCCGCCCGCGTCGCGCTTGCCGAGGCCCCGGATCATCTGGGGCATCACCACGTTCTCAAGCGCCGAGAACTCCGGCAGCAGGTAGTGGAACTGGTAGACGAAGCCGATCTCCTCGCGCCGCATGCGGGTGCGCTCGCCGTCGCCCATGCCGGACGTCGCGCGCCCGCCCACGAAGACCTCGCCGCCCTGCGGACGCTCCAGTAGGCCCGCCACGTGGAGCAGCGTCGATTTGCCCACGCCCGAGGGCGCGACCAGCGCCGCCATCTCGCCCGGATACAGGGTGAGCTCGGCACCCCGCAGGATCTCGAGCGCCCCCGCACCCTGCGCGTAGCGCCGCTCGACCCCGGCGAGATGCAGCGCCGCGATGGGCGCGGACTGATCCGCCATGTCAGCCGTAACGGAGCGCCTGCACGGGATCGAGCCGCGCGGCGCGCCAGGAGGGATAGAGCGTCGCCAGGAGCGACAAGGTCAGTGCGAGCGTGACGACGTTCGCGACCTCCTGCCCGTTCACCTCGGCCGGCAGGCGCGACAGGAAGTAGAGCTCGGCCGGGAACAGGTTCGTGTTGAGAAGCCGCGAGAGCCCCTGGCGGATCGACTCGATGTTGAGGGAGACGAGAAGCCCCAGCGCGAAGCCCGCGAGCGTGCCGGCGATCCCGATCGACGCTCCCGTCATGAGGAAGACGCGCATGATGGCGCCGCGCGTCGCACCCATCGTTCGCAGGATCGCGATATCGGACGACTTGTCCTTCACCAGCATGATCAGCCCGGAGATGATGTTCAGAGCGGCCACGAGCACGATCAGCGTCAGGATCAGGAACATGACGTTGCGCTCGACCTCCAGCGCCGAGAAGAAGGTGCGGTTGCGCTGGCGCCAATCGGTCAGGAGAACCGGGCGCTCTGCCGCCATGTCGATCGCGGAGCGCGCTTCGTCGACGCGGTCGGCGTCGTCGAGGAACACCTCGATGACGGTCGCGTCGCCGTCGCGGTTAAAGAAGGTCTGCGCCTCGATAATCGGCATGTACACGAAGCTCGCGTCGAACTCCGACATGCCGATCTCGAACACGGCCGCGACCGGATAGGTCTTGATGCGCGGCGTCGTGCCGAACGGGGTCTGTGCGCCGCGCGGGGATATCAGCGTGATGGAGTCGCCCGCCTGGAGCGAGAGGTTCTCCGCCAGCCGCCGGCCGATCGCGACGCCGCCCCCAGTCTCGAAGTTCTCCAGCGTGCCCTGCCGGACGTTGTCCGCGATGGAGGGGATGCGACGGATGTCCTCGCCCCGAACGCCACGCACCAGGACGCCGCTGCCCGCGTAGGGTGATGACGAGAAGGCCTGCCCCTCGACCATCGGGATCGCGCGCTTGACGCCGTAGAGGTTGGAGAGGCGCTCGGAGACCTCGGCATAGTCCGTCAGCGGCTTGTCCATCGCGGCCACGAAGACATGGCCGTTGATGCCCACGATCTTGTCGAGGAGGTCGCGGCGAAAGCCGTTCATCACGGAGAGCACGATGATGAGCACCGCGACGCCGAGCATGATGCCGAGGAACGAGAACAGCGCGATGACGGAGACGAACCCCTCTCGGCGCCGCGTCCGCAGGTAGCGGCCGGCGAGCATCCACTCGAAAGGCGCGAAGGGCAGCCGGGCGAAGCGTCCGGCTTTGGGCGTCGCGGCCTCGCTCAACGCGCGGCCACCCGGCGGAGCGCCTCGTCC
>CAXUHE010000052.1:0-19623 GCA_964250725.1 uncultured Enterovirga sp.
GCCGCGAGCCGGCCGTCGACATGGCCCGCTTCTACGTCCTGTCGATCGAGGAGACACTGTTCGGCGACACCGCGCTCGTGCGTGAGTGGGGCCGCATCGGGACGGCCGGCCGTAGGCGGCTGGACCTGTTCGAGAGGCGGGCGCAGGCGAGCGAAGCGCTCGAGCTCTGGCTCGGCCGGAAGATACGAAGAGGGTATCGGCCGTCCACCGTGTCGTGATGCAACGGTCGCCTGCCCGGAGTCGCTCCGGTGAGCCGTCGCCGCACGCTGCCGTCCAAGCAGGTTGGCATGAGCGTGGTCTGTGGCTGGGACAACCCGCTCCAGACCTTCTTCTGCACGGTCCTGCGTGAACTTTCCCCCACGCAAGCCGACAACGACCCCGTCGTGCTCTGGCTCGGGCTGGATTCCGGAGAGGTACGAAGGCCCGACGATATGGTGGCGCCGCTCGCGCCCTACGCAGAGCTCGACGCAGCCATGATCGAACTCCTGCGGTCCGATCGCGCCCGGGATATCGATCGCGGACCGACCAGCTTACAGCGACGAGCGGTCGCAGCTCTGAGAGGAGGGCGGGATCGCACGCCGACCTGAACGAGGCCAGCCCGAACGACGGTGAGCTCTCCGCCTTCAAGAAGAGAGCCGGACGCGGCCGTTCAACGTCCCGGGGGTGACCCTGTGGTCCTCGTGTGTCGTGTGGTGGCGAGCGACCGTTCGAGCACCTCGAAGACCTGCGGGCCGACCATCTGGGCCACGTTGAAGCGCATGAACTCGGATGCTGTCTGCGAGACGCTGAAGACGTTAGGCGTCGAAGATTTACACGAGGCGCGGGCCGAGCGCCTTCGTTCGGGTGTAGAATTCCATGATGTCCTCGCCTATCTCGCGGCCTTGGCCGGACTGCTTGCAGGGCCGAACGGGAATGCGGGATCGCCCTGATCTGCAAGCGTTTTCCACTTTGGACGACCACCCCCGTAGTCCCGAATGAAAGAGTCCGGCGCGAGCGGGTCAGAGCGTCATGGAGGTCAATGTGGTCCCTGTCGACGAGATGCCCATCCGGAGAGGCCGCCCGCGATCTCTGGAGACCGAACGATCCATTCTGGATAGCGCATACGCCATCATGGCAGCAGATGGGCTTGCGGCCGCGACGATCGACGCTGTGGCGCGGCACAGCAGAGTGTCCAAGATGACGATCTACAAGTGGTGGCCTTCTCGTGAAGCGTTGCTGATCGACGCATTTCTCAAGCAGGCTGCATCGATCATGACGCTCCCGCCCGGACAGGCTCCGCTCGCTGCCCTGAAGGAGCATGCCGCCGCCTATGTGGACGCGCTTTTGAGCGAGTTCGGCAAGGTTCAGCTCGCCGTGGTCGCCGAGTGCATCTCGAACACGGGCTCCGCCATGATGTTCTCGGAGCGCTATCTCGGGCCCCGTCGCGACATCGTCGTGCAGACGATCGAGGCCGGGCAGCAGGATGGCAGCATCACCGGCTCGAATCCGCCGGGCGATCTGTACGACCGCATCTACGGGACGTTGTTCTATCAATACGTCTTCGGATTACGGTTGCTGTCCCGACGCTATGCGGCGCAGCTGGTTGCCTCGGTCCTGACCGGTGACGGCGTGCGCGCCGGAGAGCCGTGACCGGACGAGCCCGACGGCCGCGAGCGGTCCGGTCTTCGATCTCCGAGGCTCACATGTCGAGCACGACCGTCGTCAGGCTCATGCCTGGCGCGCGCGGCGAAACCAGCTCCACGTCTCGCGGGTGACGGCCCTGTAGTTCTCTCCCCGATGGGTGATCCGGTCCGCGATGACCTCGTTGAGCTGCGGGAGCGCGTGGAACGGCACCGACGGATAGGCGTGGTGCTCGACATGGTAGGGCATGTTCCAGGCGAACCATTTCATGAGCGCCCCGGTGTAGGTCGTCCGCGTGTTCTCGTAGGCGCTGTGGGTGTGGTCGTCGCAGCCGGTGTGCTCGGCATAGAGATAGGGGCGCAGGAAGAGCTGGCCGACGAAGAGTGGCACGAGCCAGGTCCAGAGCACGATCGCCGTCGAGAACGCGACCGACCCGGTCAGGAGGACAAGATAGCCTAGGACATAGGCGCGCGCCTCGAGCACGATCATGGCCCGCTTGCCCTCCGGAACCCACGGTACCGTGACGGTCCCGGTGATCGCGTGCCGGAGCAGCAGCCGGATGCGGTTCACCATCTGGACGAGGCCGGTATAGGCGACCGCGAGCTTGGTATCCGATGACGGGATGGTCCCCGTGAGCAACTCGGGATCGCGCTCCGGGTTCTGCGTGTGCCGATGATGGTCCCAGTGGAACAGCGCGTAGTATTCGTAGGGAAGAATGATCGTGAACGCGGAGAGATGGCCCAGGATGACGCTCATCCTTCGCGACCGGAAGACGGTCTTGTGCGCGGCTTCGTGGACGGCCATGAACAGGAAGGCGACGAGGTATCCCTGGAGCAGCAGGAGGGGAAGCGTCCAGACCAGTCCGTAACGCGACCTGACGAACCAGATCATCGCACCCGCGGCGACGATCGCCCCGTAATGCGTGACCGCCCTCACCAGACCGGGCACGTTGGACCGGACCGAGAGCTGCTTGATCTGCGCCGGGCTCAACGGACGCGCGTTAGGGGCGGAGGCTATCGTGCTCATGTCGTGCGATCTCCCGATTGGTTCAGCGTTCAAGAAAGGCCTGGACGGCCGTGTTGAGGAAGGCCCGGTCCGCGGGGATCAGGGCCGGATTGCCGGCGCGATGCCCATGGATCGACGGAATGGGGAGAAGCTCGGCCGAGCGCGCATTGACCAGCCAGCCGATCTCGTCCTCGTTGTCCCGGAGCTGGAAGTAGGAATCGGTGCGGCTCGGCATGAGCAGCATCCGCGCCCGGATCGCCGCCAGCGCGGCCGGGAAATCGCCGCCGAACTCGGGACAGCGGCTGACATCGCCGCTCTGCCAAGTGGAGATCTGGGACAGCAGGTCGTTGGCGTCGCATCGGCTGAAGGCAGGGTCCCAGGAGCGCGCGAGATAGTCTTCCAGGGAGGCGAAGCCGGTCTCGCGCCAGAGCTCGTCGCGATAGAACCCATGCGACATCGCCCAGCCTGCGTAGACGCGCCCCATGGCCCGCAGGCCTGTCACAGGCTTGGAGACGAAGCGGCCGTCCTGGAACGCCGGATCGGCGGTCAGGGCAGCCTTGACTCCTTCGAGGAAGACGAAATTGAAGGGCGAGCATCTAGCGCTGCCGCAGATGACGGCCGCCCGCTCGACCATGTCCGGATGGAGCGCGGCCCAGTGATAGGCCTGCATGCCGCCCATCGACCACCCGTAGACGAGCGCCAGGCGGGAGATGCCGAGCTCTTCGACCAGCAGCCGGCGCTGGACCGATACGGCGTCGTGGTAGCTGATCGCCGGGAAGCGCTCGTCCCCGAACGTCCCGGGCGAGTTGGACGGCGAGGAGGACAGGCCGTTGCCGAACAGGTTCGGGATGACGACGAAGTACCGGTCGGGGTCCAGCGCGCCGCCCGGCGCGACCATCCACTCGGTGTCGTAGTGCTGAGCGCTGAACGATGTCGGATAGAGGATGGCGTTGTCCCGAGCCTCGTTGAGCCGGCCATAGGTCTTGTAGGCCAGGCGCATGTCGGGAAAGACGACGCCCGATTGCAGGACGACGTCGCCGGCATGGAAGAGCGCGTAATCCTCCGGCGCGCTCACGCGACCAGCTCGAGATAGAGGGCGCGCACGTCCGGCTCGGTGAGGTCCCGCGGGTTGGTCGGCCGGGAATGGTCGGCGAGCGCACCGGGGACGAGGCCAGGGATCATGTCCTCGATGACGCCCATGCTGCGCAGGTCGGGCGGCAGTCCGATCTCGGCATTGAGGCCCGCGACCGCGTCCTCCAGCCTCAGGCCGGGCGGCAATCCGAGCACATGCTCCAGCGCGGCGATGCGCGCACCCGCGGCAGACCGGTTGAAGCGCAGCACCGCGGGCAGGACCGCCGCGTTGCAGCTGCCGTGATGGAGCGAGATCGTCTTGAGCGCACCGAGAGGATGGCTCAGCGCGTGGACCGCTCCCAGCCCCTTCTGGAAGCCCAGGCCGCCCTCGATCGAGCCCATCATCATGTCGGTCCTGGCTTGCAGGTCCTGCGGGCGCTCGACCGCGGTCCGGATCGCCCGCCAGATCCGCGCCGCGCCGGCGAGCACGATCGAGTCCACGGGCGGGTTGAAGCGAGGCGAGAGATAGGATTCGACGCAGTGGCTGAACGCGTCGATGCCCGTCGCGGCCGTCAGCCGGGGAGGCAGGCTCACGGTGAGGGCCGGATCGCAGAGAGCCACGACGGGGAGCAGGTGCCGCGAGGCGAAGACGAGCTTCGACCCCGAAGCCAGGGTGATCAACGCGCCGCGGCCGACCTCGGAGCCCGTGCCGGCGGTCGTCGGGATGACGATGACCGGAGCCGTGGGGCCGATCAGGCCGGTGCCGCCCCGGATCGCGGCGTAACGCTCGAGCGGCAGGTCATGAGTCGCCAGCAATGCGACCGCCTTGCCGAAATCGAGCGGCGAGCCGCCGCCGACGGCGACGATGCCGTCGCATTCCCCGGCGAGATAGGCCGCTCTCGCCGCGAGGACCGCTTCTTCCGTCGGGTTCGGCGGCACGTCGCCGTAGAGGGTCACCGGAATGCCGGCCATCGCGGCGATCCGATGAGGAAGCCCCGTCGCGACGAGGCCGGGATCCGTCACGAGCAATGCGCGCGTGATGCCCGCGGCGGCGATTTCGTCGGGCACCTTGTCGACGGCCCCGAGCCCGAACTCGACGCGATTGAGGAAGTTCAGCTGGCTAACCATGAACCTCCCGTCCCCGTACAACAACGTTGCACGCGCCCTGATTAATGGACTACTTGTACACTATGTAAGGAGGCTGGCAACAGGAAATCCGGCGTCGCGTGCCGGCGCTCGCGTAGGCCGCGTCCGTCAGTTCGCTCATATGATCCGCGTCACCTTCTCCAGGCGGTTCGCTGCCGCGCGCACGCGATTTGACGGCGCCGGGTGAACGGCTCCAGCGTCGTCGAGCTACCCGGTAGCAAGGAGACGCGCACCGAGGTCGCCGCTCTCGCGTACAATCCTCCTGGCGTCATCCGCGCGCGTGCACAGCTTTTGCATGTGGCAAGCCTTTATGAGAGGACAGCCATGGTGACTTCTCCGTCAGTCTGCCCGCACGATTGTCCCTCTGCCTGCGCGTTGGACATTCAGGTGACCGACGGACGGGTCACCGGCGTGCGCGGAGCCGACAACCCGTACACGGCCGGGGTGATCTGCGCCAAGGTCAGCCGCTACGCCGAGCGCGTGCACCATCCGGAGCGCCTGACCCACCCGATGGTGCGAGTGGGCGCGAAGGGCGGCGGGACCTGGCGCCGGATCGGCTGGGACGAGGCGCTGGACCTCGTCGCCACAGCGTTCCGGGACGCGGCCGAGCGCTGGGGCCCGGAAGCCGTGTGGCCCTACAATTCCGGCGGCACGATGGGCCTCGTCCAGAGGGACGGCATCCACCGCCTGACCAACGTGATGGGCTACTCGCGCCGCAAGCGCACCATCTGCACGTCCATCGCGACCGCGGGGTGGAACGCGGGCGTCGGACGGGTCGCCGGGCCGGACCCGCGTGAGATGGCGGCGTCCGACCTCATCGTCGTGTGGGGCGGAAATCCCGTCAGCACGCAGGTCAACGCCATGACGCATATCAGCCGGGCGCGGAAATCGCGCGGCGCGAAGCTCGTCGTGGTCGATCCCTACCGCACCGGGACGGCAGCGGCGGCCGACATGCATCTCGCCCTCCGGCCGGGTACCGACGGGGCGCTCGCCTGCGCGGTGCTCCACGTCCTGTTCAGGGACGGGCATGCCGACCGCGGGTATCTTGCAGCCCATGCGGAGGATCCCGCCGCGCTGGAGGAGCATCTGCGCTCCCGCACGCCCGAATGGGCGGCGGCGATCACGGGCCTCGGCGTACGAGAGATCGAGGATTTCGCGGGTCTCTACGGCTGCACGCCGAGGAGCTACATCCGGTGCGGTTTCGGCTTCACCCGCTCGCGCAACGGCGCCGTGAACCTGCACGCCGTGACCTGCCTGCCGACGGTCACAGGGGCGTGGCGGCACGAGGGGGGCGGCGCGTTCTGGATGCACGCCGCGATCTTCAACTGGGACAAGACCCTGACCGAGGGCCTGGACGCGAAGGCGGCGGGCGTCCGCGAACTCGACATGAGCCGCATCGGGGCGGTCCTGGCCGGAGATCCGGACGCGCTCAAGGGCGGGCCGCCCGTTGCCGCCATGCTGATCCAGTCCGCCAACCCGGCCGCCTCCGCGCCAGATTGCGGCCGGGTGCGGGAGGGATTGTCGCGGGAGGACCTGTTCGTCGCCGTCCACGAGCACTTCATGACGGACACCGCCCGGCTCGCCGACATCGTCCTCCCGGCGACTACCTTCGTGGAGCACGACGACATCTACGGCGCGGGCGGCCACAGCCACATCCAGATGGGTCCGGCCCTGATCGCGCCACCGGGCGAATGCCGCTCGAACCACGACCTCCTCTCCGGCCTCGCGAGGCGGCTCGGCGCGGATCATCCGGCCTTCGCCATGACGGGCCGCGAACTCGCCGACGAGACCCTCCGGCGCTCAGGATGGGGCGGCATCGACCGCCTGGCGCGCGAGCGCTGGATCGATGCGCAGCCGTACTTCGCCGACAGCCATTTCCTGTCCGGCTTCGGCCATCCGGACGGCCGGTTCCGCTTCTCGCCAGACTGGGAGGCGCTCGGACCACGGAGCGACGGCATGCCGGCCCTTCCGGATCACTGGTCCGTCACGGACGAGAGCGACGATCGGCACCCCTTCCGCATGATCGCCCCGCCGGCGCGGCAATTCCTCAACACGACGTTCTCGAACGTCGAGACGTCGCGGCGGCGCGAGATCCGCCCCTCCGTCGCGCTGCATCCGAGCGATGCGGCGCGCCTCGGCGTCGCCGCCGGCGATCTTGTCCTCGTCGGCAACGCGCGCGGAAGCGTGCGTCTCCACGCGACCCTCTCGGGCGGGCATCAGGCCGGGATCGTGGTCGTGGAGAGCATCTGGCCGGAGGAGGATTTCGCAGGCGGGCGCGCCATCAACGCGCTGATCAGCGACGCTCCCGCGGCGCCGAACGACGGAGCGGTGTTCCACGACACGTCGGTCTGGGTTCGCGCCGCCGCCTGAAGCCTGACGAACGCCGACGGCGCTCGTCGACCCGGACCAGCCGACGCAGGGCACTTGTACTGCGTGCCCGTTCGACATCGCTGTCCGTCGGCAGCGAGACGCGTCGTCTGGCGTCGCAGGGAGCGAGCCGCTGAAGATGAGGAGTCCGAGGAGGTCGCGGCCCAGCCACTCGTCTCGACGGTGATTTCCGGCCGACCGTGCGCTGGATCTGTCGGCCATGTCGATGAGCAACCTGGCGACGTCCGTTGTCCTGGGGCAAGCGTGTAGCGGTGACGAACGCTCTGCGCCCGCTCGCCCCGTACGTCTGGAGCGGGGTGTCCCAGCCGCAGACCACGCTCATGCCAACCTGCTTGGACGGCAGCGCGCGCGGCTGCTCATCGTGTCGTTTCCGGTTGAGAGGTCGATGCGTCACGGAGCTGTCGAACGACGGTACCCTCTCCGCACCTTGCGACCGAGCCAGAGCTCCAGCACTTCGCTCGCCTGTGCCCGCCTCTCGAATAAGTCCAGCCGGCGACGGCCGATCGTCCCGATCCGTCCCCGCTCGCGCACGAGCGCCGTGTCGCCGAACAACGTCTCCTCGCTCTCGCAACCGTCGCGCCGCGTCGCCCCTGTCCCGGTCGCGATCAGAAGCGCCGCAGCCCCGGCGGCAGTTCGAGCGCCCCCGAGGTGGATGGCCGAGAGCCCGGCCATCATGGGCATCGCGGGAAGGGCGCTGCGGATCGACAGCACCGTCTCGATCCCTCGCCGACGAAGAACACGTTAGCAGTCGGCCCAGGCGGACGCCGTGCCCGAGCTGACCGCCGAGCGAGCGGCGCGGATCGCGCAGGCGCGCGCCAGCTCGTGACCAGGGCACGCTCTGCGCTGTGATTGCCAAGGGTCAGAATTCAGGCGCTCGACGCCCCTTTCGCCAGTACCTCACGACATGACCGTATAATTAGCGGATTTAAAGAGGTTGACCGATCTTTTATTGACGGGCGATACCACAGTTTGCTTGGTGCAAACTTCTCAATTTATACGTCTACGTCGAACTGCTACTCGGGATACTGAAAGTTTCCGTTCTTCCACACGTAAAGGACGTACCCGGGCGCGGTAATATCGCCTTTGACGTCGAAGCCGACATTCCCGAGGATGGTGTCGAACCGCTCGCCCTTGAGGCTCTGGCCGACGACTTTCGGATCGGTCGACTTCGCCTTGTTGGCGGCCTCCGCGAGCGCCTGTACGGCAGTGTATCCGTAAAGGGTGAAGCCCTCGGGATCGATGTTCCTCGCCTTGAAGCCTGCGACCACGGACGCTGCCGCATCATTCTTGCGGGCATCCGGGTTGAAGGTCATCAGCACGCCATCGGCCGCGGGTCCGGCGATGGCGGCGAATTCCTTGCTCGCGATGCCGGACGTCCCGAACCACTGGCCCTTGTAGGCCTGGTCGGCCGACTGGCGCACCAGAGTCCCCATTTCCTGATGGTAGCCCCCGTAATACACGACATCGACGCCGGCAGCCTTCAGGCGCGAGATGACGGCCGTGTAGTCGCGCTCGCCAGGCGTGATCCCGGCAAACAGCGCCTCCGTGACGCCGAGCCTGTTGAGGTTTGCCTTGGTGGCATCCGCGAGCCCGCGCCCGAACGGGGCATTGTCGTGCAGGATCGCGATCTTCCGGCCGGGGAACCGATCGGAGATAATCTTGGCAGAGAGCTGGCCCTGCTGATCGTCTCGGCCGCAGACGCGGAAGATCCCCGCCAGTCCACGATCTGTCAGCCTCGCGCTGTTCGAGGCCGGCGTGATCATCACCGCGCCGTTCTCGGCATAGATGTCGGAGGCGACGATCGATGCCCCCGAGCAGACATGCCCGACGATCAAGCGTGTGCTCGCCTGAAGGAAGCGGTTCGCAACCGAGACGGCCTGCTTCGGGTCGCACGCATCGTCCTGGACGTCGAGAACGAGCTTCTGTCCGTTGATGCCGCCATGCGCGTTCACGTCGGCGGCGGCGGCGGTCGCCCCGTTCAGGACCTGGTCGCCGATCGACGCCACGGCACCGGTCCGCGGCAGCGCGACGCCGAACACGACATCGGCGCGCACGGAGCCCGCCGAGATCAGGGCCGCGAGGATGCAGACCGAACCCGAAAACCTCATCTCTCGTCCTCTTCCTATCACGGCGGCCGGCGTCGCTCTCAGGTCGTGCCGACAGCTTGGTTGTCGGGCGCGCGCAGACGGATGTCCAGCCACCCGAGCGCGTTCACGACGGCGCGGTCACCCTCGCCGATGATCACCGTGGTGGTCTCGGCCTCGAAGATCGCCGGACCCTCCACGGACGAGCCCGGCGGAAGTCCGTCGAGTTGGTGGACGGGAACGCTCCGCCACGTGCCGAAATGCGCCTGCCGCATGCGAGGCACCGCCGCGGGCTGGACATCGGTCGCCCGCGGCGGGTGCGCCACGCCGGGCACCTCGCCGATCGCCGCCACCCGCGCATTCACGAAGACGACCTCCTGGTCCCGCGAGGCATACGTGTAAAGGTCCTCGTGACGGCGGTGAAACGCATCGTGGACCTGCGCGACCAGGGTCGGGCCGATCTGCTCCTGTCCGGCCGGATCCGGTCGGTCCCAGCCGACCTCGTCGAGCGGAACGTCGATCTCGAAGATCTGCTCGCCGTAGCGCATCTCCGCCGACCGCTCGATGCGGATCGGACCCGTGAACCAGCCGCCGAGGCGTTGCGTCGCGTCCCGTTCGAGATCCCTGAAGACGGCGCGGAGCTTGGTGTCGTCCATGCGCACGCCGTCGCCCACATGGGTGCGACCGACCTCGTAGCGCAGATCGCTCGCCAGCATGCCCCAGGCCGACAGCACGGACGCGACGCTCGGCACGATCACGCGCGGCATCTCCAGTTCGCGCGCGACCTCCACCGCGTGCAGGCCGGCCGCGCCGCCGAAGCTGAGAAGTGCGAAGCGCCTCGGATCGACCCCGCGCCTCAGGGTCATGAGACGGATGCCGTCCGCCATCTTGAGGTTGATGAGCCTGTAGATGCCGATCGCCGTCGCGTCGCGGGACAGCTCGAGCCGGTTTGCCAAGAGGTCGACCGCGCGCGCGGCTGCGTCCCAGTCGAGCTTTCGCCGCCCCCCGAGGAACGTCCGGGCGTCGAGATAACCGAGGAGCAGGTTCGCGTCAGTGACGGCCGGCGCCTCGCCGCCCTGGGCGTAGCAGGCCGGTCCCGGTACGGCCCCGGCGCTTTCGGGCCCGACATGAAACGTACCGCCGCTATCGACACGCGCAAGCGAGCCGCCACCGGCCCCGATCGACGCGATGTCGAGGCTTTTGAGTGCGATCCGCTGACCCGCCAACCCGCGCTCGGCGGAGAGGGCCGCTTGTCCGCCAGCGACGAGCGAGATGTCCGTCGAGGTCCCGCCCATGTCGAATGGTATCAGGTCTGGCACGCCGAGGAGGACCGCGCACCGCCGCGATCCCGCGATCCCGCCGGCCGGCCCGGACAGCACGGTCGCGGCGGCGAGGCGACTGGCTTCCGCGACGGGCGCCATGCCGCCATGCGACAGGATGATGAAGAGGCTGCCCGCCAGGCCCGCCTCGCCGAGCCGCTGCTCGAGATGGGTGAGATAGCGTCGGACTGCCGGCCCGACATAGGCATTCACGACCGTCGTCGAGACGCGCTCGTACTCCTTGATCTGGGGAAGAACGTCGCTCGACAGCGACACCTGGCACCCGGGCAGTTCCCGCTCGAGCCGCTTCAGGGTGGCGATCTCGTGGACCGGGTTCTTGTAGGCGTGCAGGTAGCAGACCGCGACCGACGTCGCGCCGGATCCTCGGATCGCCGCGATCCCGGCACCCAGCGAGGCGGGATCGAGCGGGGTCAGCACCGAGCCGTCCGGCCGCAGGCGCTCCCGGATGCCGATCCTGAGATGGCGCGGTACCAGCGGCTCCGGCGGCGGCGACCTCAGATCGTAGCGGTCGTCCTTCAGCCCCTCCCGCATCTCCAGGATGTCGCGGTGACCCTCGGTGGTGAGGAGCGCGACACGCGCGCCCCTGCGCTCCAGGAGGGCGTTCGTGGCCACCGTCGTCCCGTGGACGATCCGTTCGGTCCGGGCAAGCAAGTCGCCAAGCGTGAGCCCGTGCCGGCGCGCCATCTCGTCGAGGCCGGTCATGACGCCGAGCGACTGATCGTCCGGCGTCGAGGGCGACTTCGCGAAGAGCGTGCGGCCTTCGTCATCGACGGAGACGAGGTCCGTGAAGGTGCCGCCGACATCGATCCCGATGCGAAACCGCGACATGTCAGCGAACTCCCTCGGTCGAGGGCCAGACGAGGCCCTCCCGGCGGTCGAGCGCGCGCGCGTCGGCGCTGCGCTCCTCCGGCGGCCCCCAACCGCCCCCGCCACCTGAGCGGACGGCGAACGTGTCGCCCGGCCAAACGACGATCCCGGCCTCCTTCGTCCTGAGCGGACGCGGCTCCCGGCCGGCGGACAGGAGCCGATAATCGTGCGGAGAACCATCCTGGCCGCCGAGCATCCCACAGGCGCCGTGCCGCACGCCGTCGCCCGCGGTGTTGGCGAGCGCCGGCTTCTCCGTCTCGACGACGAGATCGAGCATGACGCCGAGCCCACCGCGATACCGGCCGTCCCCGCCCGAGCCGGGCCGGAACTCGTGAGTCCTGAAGTGAAGCGGGAATCGAACCTCGGCAAATTCGACGCTGCCGAATTTGAGTCCCCCCACCGAGTGCCATTCCCCCGTCGACGACCAGCCGTCGCCTCCGGGTGAGGCTCCGCCGCCAGGGCGGGCGTGGAACAGGTGCCAGATGAACCCGCGTCCCGTGCGCGGGTCCTCGCCCTTGATCGCGATGCGGAAACGGCGGCCCCAGCCCGCCATGGCGCGATCCGGACAGGATTGCGACAAGGCCTTGACGATCGCCTCGACGATCTCGTTCGAGGGATGGCTGGTGCAGAGCGTCACCGGCCGCCCGGGCTCCGCCCACACGATCGTCCCCTCCTTTGCGATGACCGTGAGCGGGCGCAGCGCCCCGGCGTTCTTCGGTATGTCGGGGTCGATCAGGTAGGCGAAGGCCATGACGACGGCCGCCTGCATGTTCGAGTGCGACGAGTTGACGAAGCTCGTCGATTGCGGGTCCGATCCGGTGAGGTCGACCTCGACATCGCTGCCGCGTTTCGTGACCTTGGCGACGATGCGAATGTCCTCGCGGCCGTGCCCGTCATCGTCGAGGACGGCCTCGCCGTGAAACACGCCATCCCGCCACGTCGATATGATCGTGCGGGTCCGCTGCTCGGCGGCATCGAACATGGCCTCGATCGCTTGAACGACGACCTCCGCGCCGAATTCGCCGAACACCTTGAGCATCCGGCGCTCGCCAAGATGAGCAGCCCCCACCATCGCCGCGAGATCCCCTCGGAAATCACGTCCGTTGCGGGTGTTCAGCGCCAGCATGTCGAGGAGATCGTCCCGGAGCCGGCCTGCCTCATAAAGCTTCAAGGGCGGGATACGGAGACCCTCCTGCCAGATCTCGGTCGCGTCTGGATTGTAGGCGCCGTGCGTCGCGCCTCCGATATCGCTTTGATGAGCGCGAACAACCGTCCAGAACAGGCGATCTGTTCCAGCGAAGACCGGCACGAAGGCTGTCAGGTCGGGCAGGTGTGACCCGCCGTGATACGGATCATTCAGGAGAACGACATCGCCCGGCTGAATATCCCCGAACCGCTCTTCGACCGCCTTCGTAGCCCACGGGAGAGCACCCACATGTATCGGGATGTGATCGGCCTGGGCGACGAGCCGGCCGGTGACGTCCGTGATGCCGATGGAGAAGTCGCGGCTGGAATTGAGGATCTGCGAGTACGAGGTCCGCAGCATGGCTTCCCCCATCTCGGTGACGATCGACGAGAGGCGATGCTCGACGACGGACCGGGTGATCGGATCGATTACATTCACGCGTGGGTTCCCTGGCCCGCTGCAGCGATCTGATCGCGCCGCTGGACGTGTTTATACATGATCAGACAACGTTCGCAGCAGCATCGGGCACGCTCCCGGGGTAGAGAACACGAACCCGTCATGCTGAGCGGACCGCTCCGCGATCTCGCGGAGGACATTGCTCTTGCCGACCAGTGGGCCGCCTTCGATCGTGATCAGGCGGCGGCCGTTTTCGAGCAGCTTCATCGTTCCATGCGTGGCCTTGCGCGGCATGAGAAAGCCTGAACGAAGGGCTGCACCGGCTCGTCCCAAGCGCCGGTCCGTTCGTCGAGGCCGGCGGCCGTGACCTGACGAACCGCTTGAGCCCAAATCGCAGGGTCGGAACCCATCGGCCGATCGAGGGTGAACCGCCCCGGGTTTTCCGGAGGCTCCAACTCTTGAGCGGATGGAGCCATGACGAAGCGAACACCATCGTATTCACCTGAGATCCGAGAACGGGCGGTCCGGATGGTTCTGGATCACCAGGGCGAGCACGCCTCGCAGTGGGCTGCGACCAACTCGATCGCAGCGAAGATAGGCTGCTCGGGCGAGACGCTGCGCAACTGGGTTCGGCAGGTCGAGCAGAACCGAAGCGTCCGGGCCGGCCCGAAGACGTACGAGCGCGAGCGGATCAAGGCGCTGGAGCGGGAGAACCGCGAACTGCGCCAGGCCAACGAGATCCTGCGCGAGGCGTCGGCGTATTTTGCTCAGTCGGAGCTCGACCGCCCGTTCCGGCGATGATCGCGTTCGTCGACGAGCATCGCGCCTACGGGGTCGTCCTTCGAGAGCCTCAGGACAAGGCCGATCTGCCGCGTGCTGCCGATCGCCCCGTCGACCTACCATGCCCATGCGGCGCGACGTGCCGATCCCGGCAGGCTGCCGGCGCGAGCCCGGAGCGACGCGGCCCTGACGACCGAGATCCGGCGCGTGTTCGAGGAGAACTTCCAGGTCTACGGCGTTCGGAAGATCTGGCGACAGCTCGGCCGAGGGGGATCGCGGTCGCGCGATGCACGGTGGCGCGCCTCATGTGCGAGATGGGCCTGCAGGGCGTCGTGCGTGGCAGGAAGGTCCGGACGACGATCCCAGACCCGGCGGCGGCTTGCCCGCTGGACCGGGTCAACCGCCAGTTCCACGCACCGGCCCTAACAGGCTGTGGGTCTCGGACTTCACCTACGTGGCGACCTGGAACGGCTTCGTCTACGTGGCCTTCGTGATCGACACGTTCGCGAGTCGTATAGTCGGCTGGCGCGTCTCCCAAACAGCCCACACGGCCTTCGTGCTCGACGCTCGGAAGCAGGCTTGCACGAGCGTCGCCCCTTCCGAGGGGGCGGCCTCGTTCATCATTCGGATCGCGGGTCGCAGGCCGGCGTCGATCCGTCCGTTGGCAGCGTCGGCGAATCCTACGACAATGCTCTCGCCGAGACGATCAATGGGCTCTACAAGGCCGAGGTGATCCATCGGTGCGGGCCGTGGCGGTCCTTCGAGGCCGTCGAGCTCGCCACGCTCGAATGGGTGGACTGGTTCAATCGCCGCCGTCTCCTCGAGCCGATCGGAAACGTGCCACCAGCCGAGGCAGAAGCACGCTACTATGCCCAGGCCGAGGTCCAAGCCTTGGCCGCGTGACTCGAATTAAATGGCCTCCGGAAAACCCGGGGCGGTTCACCCCGAGCAACCCATGATCCAGGGCCGCCCGCCCGCAGGTGTATAACGCCCATTCGGCATCGCTGTCCGCAGGCGGAAACGCTTCGCTGGGCTCGACTTGCCTTCAGCGAGAGCAGGGTCCGAGAGATCTGAACGTGTGCGTCCTTCGAGGCCCGGCTCCGCCGGGCACCTCAGGATGGGGAGGTCGGGTGTTTCCGGCCAGGCTCTCAGGATGAGGACGTCAGTGGGATCAACTACATCCTAACGCTGACGTGTCGACCGAAGGTCGGCCTCGAAGCACGCATGCCGAGTCAACCTGAGCGGATGCTACGTTAAGGCCACGCATTCGATCTCGATATCGAATGCGGACGGCCATGGGCACACGATGGCCGTCGTTCTTGCGGGAAAAGGAGGCAGGATCCGCTTGCGGTATGTCTCATTGAAACGAGGCACCAGGCCGGCATCCGTGATGAAGACGTTCACCTTCACGATGTGCCTGAGGCTTGCGCCCGCGTGACGCAGCGTATGGTCCAGCGCGTCGAGGGCCGTGTCCGTCTGCAATCCGATGTCGCCTTCGACGATATCGCCGCTCTGGGGATCGAGCGGAGGCATGCCGCACGTGAACAGGAGGTTGCCGGCCCTCACCACGGCGGAGACGGGACTGCCCAGCCGGCGCAGCCCGTCGGAGATGACGGGAACTTCGATCGCGCCGTCGACCCGACCTGGGCCCATCGATGCAAGCCCGTCAGTCGCCTGGGTGCCGGCAGGAGGCGCAAGCACCTGATCGACGGCTTTGCCGGCTGCCAGGCTGGCGATCAGCTCCGGCTCGCCCGCCTGCATCTGCAGTGCCCTCCCGGCGAGCCGAAGAGCCTGTTCCGGGTCGAGCACGCAGACGCCGTTCTCGTCGGCGAGGATCAGGTCTCCAGCCCTCACCGTCACGCCTGCGCAACGGATATCCTCGTTGAAGCTCCCGCCGCGCCTGCCGGCCTTCGTCGTGAGCGGCGAGCGTCCCTTGCACCAGACCGGCAGGCCGGCGGCGCGGATGGCGCCGGCATCCGTCACGAAACCGTCGATCACCACGCCGGCGATACCGGCGCCTTGAGCCGCCGCCGTCAGGACCGCTCCCCAGCAGGCGTGCCTGTCGTCGTCGCGGCGCTCGATGACCAGGATGTCGCCCGGCTTGGCCGCCGCGATGGCACGGACGATCGCGGATCCATCATCCGCGTCGGTGCTGACCGTCAGCGCAGGCCCGCACACGCGTGGGCCCTCGTGGAGCTGCTGCATCCACGGCGCCATGAAGCCGTCGCCCGACAGGTGACCGAGCGTGGCCGTTTCGACATTCGTCAGCAGAGCGATCGCATCATCTCTCAAGGTCTTGAATCCTTGCGGGGCACCTCAGGGCTCGAGGAACTCGACGCCGAACCATTCGGCGACGAGCAATCCCCTCGCGCAGGGCAGAAATACGAAAACCTGGCACATATGCTCGGCACCACGCACGGAGGCAAAACGGATGAATCCTGGGGATTTAAAGGCAATCTGCTCGACGAATTGAGCGTCGGCAGACGCCGAGAGCTTGTCGCGCAGGCTGGACCGGTAGGCATGGTCTCCTGCCGTCTACGTCGCGGGCGGACGTCTTCAAACCCTAACAATGCCACTCGTATCACCAATGAAGGACAGATACTGTCATCTGATGATAGAAGCTCTTCGAAGCGCGACACTCAGTGCCTGCCTCGACGTGTCGGCCGGTGATCTGGATATTCTTGCATGAAGGCGCGAGGTCAACAGCATAGCGAGATCAAGACCAAACCGGGTCTGCCAGTCGTTCGGGCTCTCGATCGCGGCCTTGCCTTGCTGAAAGCCTTCACGTCCGCGAGGCCGCGGCAGACGTTGACCGAACTGACCCGGGCGGCCGACCTGGATATGGGAACTGCGAGGCGGCTTCTGCAGACATTGATGCTTGCCGGGCTCGTCGAGCATGACGATCGCACGGCCCTCTACTCATTGAGCGCCGGCCTGCTTGAGATCGCGGCTGCGGTGCACACCGGCCGCGAGTTGCGGGAGGTCGCGGCGCCATACCTGAGCGACATTGCGGAGGCTTGTCGGGCAACGGCCTTTCTGTGGGTCTGTCACGACGGCATGGCTCTTTGTACCGAACGGGTCAGGGCAGCTCATCCGGCAATCGATGCCTCATGGTTAACGGTGGGCACTCGTGCCGCGCTGAACTGCGGTGGCGGTCCCCGCACCTTGCTTGCATTCATCTCGCCGGACGAACGGGAGAAGGCGCTGGCACGCGCGCTCGTTGCGCGGACAGACGCGAGCGAGACGGATCCACAAGCTCTCAGGCAAGCTGCCGAGCGGATCCGGGCTGCCGGCTTCGAGCTGGCGATCGACGACTTCGTTCAGGGACTGGCGGCCGTCGGCGTACCGGTCTTCGATCGGTCCGGCGCGCTCGCCGGGTCCATCAGCATCACGAGCCTGACTGCTCAGATCGTGGCGGCGGATGGCCGCCCGCGCCACCTGGACGTCCTGTTGAAGGCGGCGGACGACATCCGCCGCAAGCTGATCTGATCCGCGGGGACCCTTACAGACGCGATCGACGTCGTGACGAGCGCGGACGCCTCGCCCCGATCTCTGCGTCCGATACCTTCATGGCTTCAGGTCTCGACGGACCGTCTCCGTCAGGAGAACGAGAGCGACTCCCGACAGGACCGCCCAGATGATCATGTACCAGGCGACCGATGAGCCCTTGCCGGTCGCCGCGAGGAGCCACGTCGTCACGATCGGCGTCGCGGCGCTTCCCAGCACGCCTGAGAACATATAGCTCACGGATAGGCCGGAATAGCGGATCCTGGTTCCGAAAAGCTCTGCCAGGAACGTCGCGATCGGGCCGTAATTGGCGGCGAACGCCGTCATCATCAGCAGGTAGCCCGCAAGGCCGAGACCGAAGACCTTCGTGTCCAGAAGCCAGAACATCGGAAAGGCGAAGACGGCCTCGGCGATGATGCCGCCGATGATAACGGGCCTGCGTCCGATGGCGTCGGACAGAAGCCCGAACAGGGGCAGCAGCAGGATGCAGGCCGCGCAGGAGATCAAGGTCATCTGCAGCATGGCATCGCGTGAGAAGCCGAGCGTCTGCGTCCCATAGCTCAAGCCGAACGCGACGAGCAGGTTAAACGAGGCGCCGGTCGACATGGTCGCGATCGCGGCGAGGATCACGGTCTTCCACGACGTGTTCAGGAGCGCCAGGAACGGCTGCCTGGCCGCGGATTCCTCGTGTTTTATTTTCCTGAAGGATGGTGTCTCGGAAGTGTTCAGCCGGATGTACATGCCGATCCCGACGAGCAGGATGCTCGCGAGGAACGGGATCCGCCAGCCCCAGGACAGAAGCGCATCGTTCGGGATGGCCCCGCTGATGGCGAGGAACGCGAGATTGGCCAGCAAGGTGCCGGCCGGAACCCCGATCTGGACCCAGGAGCCGTAGAGCCCGCGCCGGCCGGCCGGTGCGTGCTCCACGGCCATCAGGACCGCGCCGCCCCATTCTCCACCCAGGGCAAGTCCCTGCAGGAGGCGCAGCGACAACAGCAGGATCGGGGCCCAGATGCCGATCTCGGTATAGTCCGGCAGCAGGCCGATCGCGAAGGTCGCGAGGCCCATCATGACGAGTGAGATCAGGAGCATCGACTTGCGGCCGAGCCTGTCCCCGAAATGGCCGAAGATGGCCGCACCGACGATGCGCGCCAGATAGGCGGACGCGAACGTCCCGAAGGACAGCAGGGTGCCGATCAGCGGGTCGACGTTCGGGAAGAAGACCTTGTTGAAGACGAGCGCCGACGCGGTGGCGAAGATGAAGAGGTCGTACCACTCGACGGTCGTGCCGATGACGCTCGCGACCGCGATGCGGCGCATCGTCGGTTGCGGTTCGGCCAGTGCCGACGGCTGATCGAGCGTGATGGATGGGCTGGTCATGGTCTCTTTTCCGCTGCCGTCAGGATGGATGTTCGGTCACCGGTCGTCCCGGTGATATGCGAGGCCCGTGCCAGGCGCCGTCGATCTGGCAGCGTCGACGTCGAGCCATGTGCCGTCTCAGATCATCGCTTCGATGAGGAAGGGGCCGGTCTGCCGGCTCGCGGCCTCGAAGGCCGGCGAGAAGGCCTCCGCGGTGCTCACGCGACAGGCTCCACCCCCATGCTGCAGGCCATGTCGGCCCAGCGCAGCTCCGGATTGGCCAGATCGAGCATCCTGAGGGCATCGTCGCCCGGGTTCTCGATGCCGACGCTCTTGAACTCGCCGCGCAGCGTCGCGTAGGCCCGGTTCGCCAGCACGACGGTGACGACGTCGAGCTTCTCGCGGGCCTGGGTCCAGAGCGCCTGGGGCGTGTACATGCCGCTGCCGTCCGCCTGGAGGCAGACGACCTTCCGGTCCGGCGCCGCCACGGCTGCCCCGCTGGCCAGCGGCAGGCCGATCCCGATCGCGCCGCCCGTGAGCTGAAGGAACTCATGAGCCTTCGCCGATCGCAGCTGCGGCAGCAGGACGAAGCTCGACGTGATCGATTCGTCGACGACGATCGTGTTCTCCGGCAACAATCTCGTCACCGCCGCGGCGAGCTTCGGCAGATCCAGGTCTCCGCCCGGAGCTCCGGGGGACGCCGTCGGAGCGATCCTCGGAGCCGCCTTCCCGGCGCCCACGAGGTCTTCCAGCATGCGCAAGCCTTCGACCGGGTCTTCGTCCAGGGTCACGGCGCGATGCACCGAGCTGTCGGGCGGCAGGGGTTTGCTCTGCTGCCCCGGATAGGCGAAGAACGCGACGGGCTCCTCGGTGC
>CAXUHE010000053.1:0-12912 GCA_964250725.1 uncultured Enterovirga sp.
TACGCGGCCGCGAAGGGAGGCGTCATCGCGTTCACGAAGTCGATCGCGCGGGAGAATGCCCGCTACGGCATCACGGCGAACGTCGTGGCGCCGGGCCCGATCCGCACGCCCATGCTGGAGCGGGCGATCGCGGAGGGCGGGCCGAACGTCCTGCCCGCCATGGTGGCGGCGACGCAGATGAACCGGCTGGGCGAGCCCGACGAGGTCGCGGCCGCGATCCTGTTCCTCGCCTCGGAGGAGGCCGGCTACATCACGGGCGAGACCCTCGGGGTGTCGGGCGGCATGGGAATGGGCGGGTGAACGACGCGCGCGACCCGACGCCGCCGGTCGAGCGCGTGATCCAGCGCATCCGGGCCGTCTACGGCCGCTGGGGGCGCGAGACCGGGATCGCGCAGATGCGCCGGGACTGGGACGCGCTGCTCGACGTCGTCCCGCCCGAGGGCACGGTCGAGACGATCTCGGACGGCCTTGGCGCGGCGGCATGGGTCAGGAGCCCGGGCGTCGCACGCGACCGTGTGGTCGTCTTCCTTCACGGCGGCGGCTTCCGCCTCGGCTCGCTCGCGTCGCACCGCGCGCTCATGCTGCGCCTGTCGGAGGCGAGCCGGTGCAGCGTCCTGGCGGTTCGCTATCGCCTCGGGCCGGAGCACGGCTTCCCGGCCCCGATCGAGGACGCGCTGGCCGCCTGGGATTGGGTGCTGGAGCGGATCGGAGATGCACGACGCATCGCCCTCGCGGGCGATTCCGCCGGAGGCGGGCTCGCCCTCTCGACGGTGCTGTCGCTGCGCGACGCGGGGCGCCCGCTCCCGGCGGCCTGCCATCTCATGTCGCCCTGGACGGACCTCGCGGCGACCGGCGAGAGCTTCACGACGCGCGCCGACCGGGACCCGATCCACCAGCGCGCGATGATCCTGGCTCTCGCGAAGGGCTATCTCGCGGCGTCGGGCGCCGACCCGCTGTCGCCGCTCGCCTCGCCGCTCTACGCGGATCTCGGCGGCCTGCCGCCTCTCCTCGTGCAGGTCGGCGACCGGGAAACGGTTCTCGACGATTCCCGCGTGCTCGCCGGGCGGGCCCGGGCGGCGGGCGTCGCGGTCGAGCTGCAGGTCTGGGAGGAGATGATCCACGTCTTCCAGCTCTTCGCCGACGACCTGCCCGAAGCGCGCGACGCCATCGCGTCGGCGGGTGCCTTCCTGGATCGGCACGTCGCCGGCAGCCCGCCTAAAGGGTGACCTGCGACCTCATCTGCCCGACCGCCCGGGGCGCGACCTCCGGCCTCAGCCGCCAGTCGGGGCCGAAATCCGACAGCGCGTGGAAATCGAGCGGCGGCGTGGTGGCGAGCCGGCGCAGACGCTCCTCGTAGGCCGCCATGTAGCCCTCCCGCGTCGCGTCGTCGACGAAGTTGACCGAGTAGGCGACGACCGGCGGCAGCACCTCGAAGCCCGTATAGGCGAGCGTGCCGTTCTGGATCGGCCACAGCACCACGTCGAGTTCGCCGACGAGCCCGCCGGGCTCGCACATCGTCGCGTAGGCGGCCGTCGAGGTCACGACCATCGCGCGCCGGCCCTTGAGCCCGCCCGTGTCGTAGCGGCGGCCGTTGCCGTACGCGACGCCGTTGACGAGGACGCGATCGAGCCATCCCTTCAGGATCGCCGGCACGGAGAACCACCAGAGCGGAAATTGCAGGACGAGCATGTCGCACCAGACGAGCTTCCCGATCTCGCGCGCGATGTCGGGGCTGAACGAGCTCCGGGCGACCGAGTGCTTCTGCTCCCGGTCGTATTGCAGCCGGTCCGGGAAGCGCCGCTCGTGGAAGTCCGACCCGGTCGCCACAGGATTGAACCCCATCGCGTAGAGGTCCGAGACCTGCGTCTCGTGCCCCTCGGATGCCAGCACCGCGAGCGACCGCGCGAGAAGCGAGGCGTTGAACGAGCGCGGCTCGTGATGGGCGTAGACGATCAGGACTTTCATGGCCGAGCCTGCATCCTCCACCCCGTCGCGATTCTCAGACCGGTTAGCCGGTTTATCGTCCGCACGGTCCAGCAAGCGGGCGATCCTGTCAATGTCGGATCGGCGGCGGACCTGCCTTCGTCACGCACCCTCGAAGGACGGCTCGCGCTTCTCCCCGAACGCCGCACGCCCCTCCGCGAGATCGCGGCTGCCGTAGAGGATCGCCTGCGCGTCCGCCTCGGCCCGGAGCATCTCGTCGAGGTCGCGCGGCATGCGCGCGAGAAGCGCCTTGGCGAAACCGTTGGAGAGCGGCGCCTTGGCGGCGAGCTCCCGCGCGAGCGCGAGCGCCGCCGTCTCGGCCTCGCCGGCCGCCACGACCATCTCGGCCAATCCCCACCGCTCCGCCTCGGCGGCGTCGAGGGTGCGTCCGGTCATGATGGCGAACTTGGCGCGGCCGAGCCCCATGCGGAGCGGCAGCGCCCAGGTGGCCCCGAGATCCGGCACGAGGCCGATGCGGTTGAAGGAGCAGGTGAACTTCGCGGTCCCCGACGCCACCACGATGTCGCAGAGGGCCGCGAGCGACAGGCCGGCCCCGATCGCGTGCCCCTCGACCGCCGCGATCACGGGCTTCTCCGATTGCACGACGAGCCTGACGAGGCGGTGGACGAGCGCCATGCGCTGTCGCCCCGCGACCCCGGTGATCCCCGCCATGCCGGTGATGTCGCCGCCCGCGCAGAACGTGCCGCCGGCGCCCGACAGCACGACGACGCGGCATCCCGTGTCGGACATCGCGGCCTCCAGGCCTGCGACGAGCCCGGCGCGCAACGGGATCGACAGCGCGTTGCGCCGGGCCGGCTGGTTCAGCACGAGCCGCGTCACGGGCCCGTCCTGGTGGACCTGGACGAGCCTGTCGTCGTCGCTCATCGGACCGCTCCCTCTACCCCGGCTCGTCGTAGAGCGTCTCGCGCCGCATGGTCAGGCGTCCGCGAGGCCCACGATCGCGATCGCCGAGACGTTCTGGTTCGGCATGCCGCCGAGATTGTGCGACAGGCCGAAGACGGGCGGCGTCTGGCGCTGCCGCTCGCCCGCGCGCCCGAGCAGCTGCAGGTAATTCTCGTAGATCATGCGCAGCCCGGAGGCACCGATCGGGTGGCCGAAGCATTTGAGCCCGCCGTCGATCTGGCAGGGATTGGTGCCGTCCGCGTCGAAGACGCCGTCCAGGATGTCCTTCACGGCCCCGCCCTCCGGGCTGATCTGCAAGTCCTCCATGGTGACGAGCTCGGTCACCGAGAAGCAGTCGTGCACCTCCATGAGGCTGACCTGCCGGCGCGGGTCCGTGATGCCGGCCTCCTTGTAGGCGCGGTCGGCCGCGACGCGGGTCGTGTGGAAGTAGCTGCCGTCCCAGCCCGCACCTTGCAGCTCCCAGCCGTTCGACACGGCGAGCTGGAGCGCCTTCACGGTCACGAGATCGCGCTTGCCGAGCCCGCGCGCGATCTCGGGCGTCGTGACGATCGCGCAGGCCGCGCCGTCCGAGACGCCGCAGCAATCGAACAGCCCCAGCGGCTCCGCGACCATCGGGGCGTTCAGCACGGTGTCCACGCTGATCGCCTTGCGCAGATGCGCCTTCGGGTTCCTGACGCCGTTCGCGTGGCTCTTCACCGACACATGCGCCATCGCGCGCTTGAGGTCGTCCTTCGCGATGCCGTGCCGCGCGCGGTAGGCGCCCGCGAGCTGGGCGAAGTTGCCCGGCGCCGAGCCCTGCACGCCCACCATGTCGGAGGTCGTGCCGCGGGTGCGGGCCGGGAGCCCGCCATAGCCCGTATCCTTCAGCTTCTCGACACCGATCGCGAGCGCGATGTCGGCGGCCCCGCTCGCGACCGCGTAGACGGCGCCGCGGAACGCCTCCGTGCCGGACGCGCAGTAGTTCTCGACCTTGGTGACCGGGATGTTGGGGAGCCGCAGCGCCACGGAGGCGGGGACGCCCGACGCGCCGGTATTGACGGAGTCCATCGCGACCGACAGCCAGGCGGCGTCGATCTGCGAGGTGTCGATCCCGGCATCCGCCAGCGCCTCGAGATAGGCCTCCACCATGAGGCCGTCGGCGTCCGCGTCCCAGCGCTCGCCGAACTTCGCGCATCCCATGCCGAGGATCGCGACCTTGTCCTTGATGCCCGACGCCATGGCGTGGATCTCCTCGTGACGGTCAGAAGGCGGGGAATCAGAAGGCGGGGGCGGCTTTCCAGAAATAGCGGCGGAAGCCGCGCAGGTCGTCGAACGCCTTGACGCGGAACATCATCCGCATGGGGCGGCCGACCTCGACGTCCTGCGCGTCGACGTCGCAGAACTCCGACGTCATCCGGCCGCCCTCCTCGAACTCCACCATGCCGTAGAAGAGCGGCGGGTCGGGCGTGTAGGCGAGGTTGTCGGCCGTATATGTCAGGATGCGGGCGGGCCGCTCGGCCAGCGGGTAATCCTCCTGCGTGCCGACGGAGCGGTCGTTCGGATTGACGCTGATCGCGGATTTCGGGAACTGCACCGTGCCGGTCGTGGCGCAGCGCCCGCCCACGAGGCCGAGCACCGTCTTGCGCTCGCGCCACAGGGCCGTCAGCGGCTGCTTCTGGTCGAGCTCGGCCCGCATGCCGCGCTCGACCTCGATCTCGCCGGCGATCGTCAGGTATCTGACATAGTTCGTCTCAGGTCTGCGCCGCGCGATCCAGCCCGAGACGCCGAGACGCGGCCGGGGCGCAGCCGCCTCCGTGCGCTCGAACAGGACGGCCTCGCTGCCAGACCCGAAGGCCGCGACGAGGATGCGGTCTCCGGGCGATGCCTCCTCCAGCACGCGCGCGAGCATGACGAGCGGGTGCGCCGCCCCGGCCTCGCCCAAGACCTCGCCCAGGTTGTCGCGGACCGTCTCCGCCCGGATGCCGCAGCGCGTCGCGACGCTCTCCGCGACCCCGCGTCCCGTCGCGGGCAGCAGGAAATGCGCGATGTCGCCACCGGCAAGTCCGGCCTTGTCAAGGACGCCCGAGACCGCCCGCGGCACGAGCTTGCCGTAGCCTTCCTCGCGGATCCAGCGGGCCTCCCAGCCGTAATCGAAGGGACGGTCGGCCTCGCGGAAATGGTCGACGAAGTCGGCCGAGACCGAGCAATCCGCCACGAAGCGGGCCAAGCCGTCATCCGGGCCGACCAGCATCGCGGCGGCCGCGTCGCCGTTCGTCAGCTCGGCCTCGGATCCCGGCCGCGCGCGGCGCTTCTCGGCCGCGAGGCAGAGGACCGGACCCGCGACGGCCGCCCGCACCGCTTGGATCAAGGCCGAGAGACCGGCGCGCTGGCTTCCCCCGAGATCGAGCGTCGCGACGCGGTCGTCGAGGTTCAGCGCCTCCTTCACGATGCCGGCGTTCTGCCGGTCCGCGAAGGGCGCGGTCGTCGAGGCGAGGAACAGGGACGCGACGTCGCTTCGCTCGACGCCGTCGAGACAGTCGCGCGCGGCCTCGACCGCCATCGTGACCGCATCCTCGTCCCAGCCCGCGAAGGCGCGCTCCCCCCGGCCCAGCGCCTTCAGGCCCGGATTGAACCAGGCATGCGCCGAGACGACGGCAGCCCGCTGCAGCCGCTGGCGTGGAACATAGGCCCCGAAGGCAGAGATCCCGACCATGATGCCCCGATCACTAGGCCCTCGGTCCGGAGGCTGTCAATTCTCCGACCGGTCAGCCGGTTTTGATAGAGCGTTGCCGGACCTTCCGCGGGTCGTAGGGATATCGCATCGGGACTCGAGTCTGGCGCCGGGAATCCTCCCCGATGAGGAGAGGGCAGGGAGAGGCCGGCTCGACCCCTATTGGATCGTCGTGCCGCGGCATCGCGCGGTGGATGACAGGGCGGCCCCCTGTTGCTATCCCGCGGCCTCCCCGCCCCGACGAGTTCCCGCGATGCCCCACACCGACCTAGCCGCCACGATCGAGGCCGCGTGGGAGGACCGCGCCTCGGTCGGACCGGGCACGCGGGGCGCGGTCCGCGAGGCGGTCGAGGCGGCGCTGGACGCGCTGGATTCGGGCAGCCTCAGGGTCGCCGAGAAGGACGGCGCGGAGTGGCGCGTCCACCAATGGCTGAAGAAGGCCGTGCTGCTCTCCTTCCGGCTCTCCGACATGGCGCCGATCGGCGGGGGACCGGGCGGCTCGACCTGGTGGGACAAGGTCCCGTCGAAGTTCGACGGGTGGGGCGAGAACCGTTTCCGGGCCGCGGGCTTCCGGGCCGTGCCGGGCGCGATCGTGCGGCGGGGCGCCTACATCGCGCCGAACGTCGTGCTGATGCCGAGCTTCGTCAATCTCGGCGCGCATGTCGGCGAGAACACGATGGTGGACACCTGGGCGACGGTCGGGTCCTGCGCGCAGATCGGCCGCAACGTCCACCTGTCCGGCGGCGTCGGCATCGGGGGCGTGCTGGAGCCGTTGCAGGCGAACCCGACCATCATCGAGGACAATTGCTTCGTGGGCGCCCGCTCCGAGGTGGTCGAGGGCGTGGTCGTCGAGACCGGCTCCGTCCTGTCGATGGGCGTGTTCCTGTCCGCCACGACCAAGATCGTCGACCGGGAGACGGGCGAGATCCATGTCGGGCGCGTGCCGTCCTACTCGGTCGTGGTGCCGGGCGCGCTGCCGGGCAAGCCCCTGCCGGACGGCTCGCCCGGGCCGTCGCTCTCCTGCGCGGTCATCGTGAAGCGGGTCGACGCCCAGACGCGCGCCAAGACCAGCATCAACGACCTGTTGCGCGATTGAGCGCGAGGGCGGATGCTGCGACCGGATCACGGCGGACCGCATGAGCCAGACCATCACCGTCGACGCGCATTGGGTGGGAGACGACGGCGTCTGGATCGCGACCAGCCCCGACGTTCCGGGGCTCGTCGTCGAAGGCGCGACCTGGACGACGATGATCCACGAGGTCAGGCTCGTCCTGCCGGAGCTTCTGGACATGGCGGGGACTCCCAAGCCGGCGACACTCGTTTTCCGCGCAGAGGAGCGCTTGGACCTCGTTGCCTGATGGCGGACCTCTATCGCGACATCGCGGCGCGCCTGGAGGCTCAGGGCTGGTTTCGCGCAAGATCAGGCAAAGGCAGTCACGAGGTTTGGAGCAATGCGGCCGGCACGCGGCGCGTCACCGTACCTCGGTCGACGAAAAGCCGGCACATGGCGAACGAGGTGCTGAAACAGGCCGGACTGCCGAAGGCGTTCTGACATGATCGACCCCGTGGCGATCGCGCGAGACCTGATCCGCTGCCACTCCGTCACGCCGGAGGAGGGCGGCGCGCTGGCCTTGGCGGCGGGCCTCCTGGAGGAGGCCGGGTTCGAGACGCACCGGCCGGTCTTCTCCGCTCCCGGCACGCCCGACATCCACAACCTCTACGCCCGGATCGGGACGGGCGGCCCCTGCCTCGCCTTCGCGGGCCATACCGACGTCGTGCCGCCGGGCGACGCGGCCGCGTGGCGGCACGACCCGTTCGGCGGGCAGATCGCGGACGGGATGCTGTACGGGCGGGGCGCGGCCGACATGAAGGGCGGGGTGGCGGCGATGC
This sequence comes from uncultured Enterovirga sp., assembly GCA_964250725.1. Taxonomy (GTDB): domain Bacteria; phylum Pseudomonadota; class Alphaproteobacteria; order Rhizobiales; family Beijerinckiaceae; genus Enterovirga. The sequence continues at coordinate 7,508 of CAXUHE010000053.1, forward strand.
TCGCGGCCGCCCTCGCGGTCGTGCGGGACGGCCCGCTCCCGCGCGGGTCGATCGTGGTCCTGCTGACGGGCGACGAGGAGGGGCCGGCGGTGAACGGCACCGTCAAGCTGCTCGCCTGGGCGCACGAGCGCGGGGAGCGCTTCGACCATTGCGTGGTCGGCGAACCCACGAACCCGGCGCGGCTCGGCGACATGATCAAGATCGGCCGGCGCGGCTCCCTGACCGGCCGGCTCACCGCGACGGGACGGCAGGGCCACGTCGCCTACCCGCAACTCGTCGTGAACCCGATCCCCGCGCTCGCCCGCATCGTGGCGGCGCTCGCGGACGAGCCGCTGGACGCGGGCACCGAGCGGTTCGACCCGTCGAGCCTCCAGATGACCACCTTCGACACAGGCAACCCGGCCACCAACGTGGTGCCGGCCTCGGCGCGCGCGGTCTTCAACATCCGCTTCAACGATCGGTGGACCGCCGACACGCTGGGGGCCGAGATCCTCGCCCGCGTGGCGCGCGTCGAGACGTCCGGCGTCGCGGTGGACCTCGCGTTCGATCCTTCGAACTCGCCGGCCTTCCTGACCGAGCCGGACCGCTTCACGGCACTCGTGCAGGACGCCGTCGAGGCCGAGACGGGCTTGCGTCCCGCGCTCTCGACGACCGGCGGCACCTCGGACGCGCGCTTCATCCAGGCCTGCTGTCCGGTCCTCGAATTCGGGCTGGTCGGGGCGACGATGCACGGCGTCGACGAGCACGTCGCGGTGGCGGATATCGAGGCGCTGACCCGCATCTACGAGCGCGTGATCCGCTCGTATCTGGGCCAAGCGACAGGACAGTCGCGGTGAAAGTCGAGCTTGGCGCGGGGAACCCTCTCCCCGAGGGCGAGAGGGCAGCGTGAAGGGAGCAGCTTCTCCGGAGAGGGCGTTTCTTCCCGCAGCCGATCGGCTCGCGCCGACTCGACCCCGGATCGCGTCCGGGCAGGCTCTCTCCCCTCGGAGAGGTGACCCGCGCTGGACCCTATATGCGATAGCCCTGCTGGGCCGCAGCCGAGCGCTTGCCGTCTACGACGAAAGTCGTATGATCCGTGTCGAGGAAGCGAACAGAGACGGCGTCACACGAGCCGGGACGTACCCCATGGTCACCGCCGACGAGTTCGGACGCTCCTTGCGGGGCGTCTCCGCCTTGGTGCAGCGCCGCGCCGAGGGAGTCCTCGCCTTCGATATGACCCTGGAGGGCTTCCACCGCTCGTTCCGGGCGATCGGCCTCACCCTGCCCGCCTACGTGGTCTCGCTGGCCCTCGCGCGGCACGAAGCGGGCCTCGCACCCGCAGGGTTGCTCGGCGCGCCGGGCCTCGCGCTGATCGTGGCGTTCGGCCAGGTCGCGTCGTTCCTGGCGCTGCCGCTGGCGCTGGTTCCGCTGGCGCGGCGCTTCGGGTGGGGCGAGGTCTATGTGCCGTTCGTGATCGTGGCGAACTGGTTCTGGGTCTTCGGCGCGCTGGTCCTCGCCGTGCCGGGCATCCTGCACCTCACCGGGATCGAGACGACCTCGCTCTGCCGGCTGTTCACGCTCGCCTTCGCGGTCCTGGTCTTCGAGGCCGGCCGGTTCGCCACCCGGGCGATCCTGCGCGTCGGCAACCTGGCGGCCATCGGGGTCGTGGCGCTCGGCTTCGCGCTGAACGGCGGGATCGGCTGGCTCGTCGCCCTCGCTCAGGGGTAGTCGACCGACACGAGCGTCAGCCCGCAGGGCGGAGCGAGAGGTCCGCAGGCGGCGCGGCGGCGCGCCTCCAGGGCCGCCGCGACGTCTGCCACGCTCCAGCGCCCATCGCCCGCGAGCGCAAGCGTGCCCACGATCGAGCGCACCTGATGGTGCAGGAACGAGCGCGCGGCCGCCTCGACCACGATCTCGGGGCCCCGCCGTGACACGTCGAGCCTCTCCATCGTGCGGATCGGGCTCGCGGCCTGGCATTCGGAGGCGCGGAACGTCGTGAAGTCGTGCCGGCCGACGAGCGCCTGCGCGGCCTCGTGCATGATCGCGGCGTCGAGCCGCCGCGGCACGTGCCAGACGCGGTTCCGGTCGAGCGCCGGCGGGGCGCGCCGGTCGAGGAGGCGGTACACATAGTGCCGCCGGATCGCCGAGCGGCGCGCATCGAACTCCGGCGCGACGGCCTCGGCCGAGAGCACGATCACCGGATCGGGCTTGAGATGCGCGTTCGTGGCGTCGCGGATCGTGTCGGTGCGCCAGGACCGCACAAGGTCGAGATGCACCACCTGGCCCGTCGCGTGGACGCCGGTGTCGGTGCGCCCGGCGCATTGCACACGCGGCGTCTCGGAGGAGAACCGCGCGACCGCGCGCTCCACGGCCTCCTGCACGGAGCGGCCGTTGCGCTGATGCTGCCAGCCGACGAAGGGCGTGCCGTCGTATTCGACGACGAGCTTGTAGCGCGGCATCAGGTGAGCATCGTGCCGGGCTCGATCCGCACGCCTCGCAGGAACTCCGCGACCGCCATCGGGGCGCGCCCGGCGCGCTGCACCGTGACGAGCCGGACCGAGCCCTCGCGGCACGCGATCTCGCCGCCGCCGAACCACGTTCCCGGCGCACCGTGTCCCCCGCCGATCTCGGTCCGCAGCACCTTCAGCCGCTCCGATCCGCGCCCGAGATCCGCCTCCATGAAGGCGCCCGGCCAGGGCGAGAGCCCGCGCACCTGATCGTGCACCGCACGCGCCGGCCGGTCCCATACGATGCGGGCCTCCTCGTTCGCGATCTTGTGCGCGTAGACGATGCCCTCCCCGGGCTGGGGCACGAAGGTCGCGGTCCCGGCCTCGAGGGCGTCCAGCGCCCGTCCCATCGCGTCGGCCCCGAGCACGGCCAGACGGTCGTGCAGTTCGCCGGTCGTCTCGTCGGAGCCGATCTCGACCGTCTCCGCGAGCGCGACCGGCCCGGTATCGAGCCCAGCCTCCATGCGCATCACCGCGATTCCGGTCCGCGCGTCGCCCGCCATCACGGCGCGGTGGATGGGGGCCGCGCCGCGCCAGCGCGGCAGGAGCGAGGCGTGCAGGTTGAGGCAGCCCCGGGGCGGCACGGCGAGGATCGCCGCCGGGAGCAGCAGCCCGTACGCCACCACGACCACCACGTCCGGCCGCAGCGCCCGAAGCGCCGCGACCGCGTCCTCGCCCTTGAGGCCGGCCGGCGTGGCGACCGGCACGCCGAGGCTCTCCGCCGCCGCCTGCACGGGCGAGGGCCGCGTCCTGAGGCCCCGCCCCGAGGCGGCGGGGGCACGGCTGTAGGCGACCACGACCTCGTGGCTCGCCGCGACGCCCGCCAAGGTGGGCACGGCGAAATCCGGCGTGCCCATGAACACGACGCGCAGCGTCACGCGCGAGATCTCACGCGTCCGTCGTCTCGCGCTTCGCGGCCTTCTCGAACTTCTTGATCACGCGCGAGCGCTTCAGCCGCGACAGGTGATCGATGAACAGGACGCCGTTGATATGGTCGATCTCGTGCTGCAGGCAGGTCGCGAGCATGCCGTCGGCCTCGGTCTCGACAGTCTGGCCGTCGAGGCCGCGGTAGCGCACGCGCACCCGGTCCGGCCGCTCGACCTCCTCGTAATATTCGGGAATCGAGAGACAGCCCTCCTCGTGGACCCGCATCTCGTCGGAGGACCAGACGATCTCGGGATCGACGAGCACCATCGGGTCGCGATCCTCGTCGGTACGGCCGAGATCCACGACGACGAGCCGCGTCGGCACCCCGACCTGGATCGCCGCGAGCCCGATCCCGGGCGCGTCGTACATCGTGTGCAGCATGTCGGCCGCGAGTCGGCGGACCTCGTCCGTGATCGGCCCCACCGGCTCGGACACGAGACGGAGCTTGGCGTCGGGAAGCAGGACGAGCGGACGGACGGGCATGGCGGGCAGATAGGGGCTCGGCCTGACCCGGTCAAACCGTCGGTCGGGCTGGCGTCAGGCCACAACGTCCGTCATCGGGGCGGTGCGCCCCGCCACATAGGCGTTGAGCACTTCCAAGAGCCGATCCGTCGAGGCGGGCTTGTCGACCCAGGGCGCCGCGGCGAACTCGGCCTCGGGCGTCTCGCGGCTGTCGCGGGCGGAGAAGAGAACGAACGGGATCGCGCGCTCGGCCAGCGCGCGGGCGGTCCGGGTTCCGGAGCCGTCGCGCAGGCTGACGTCCACGATGGCGAGGTCGGGCGGATCGACCGGCATCAGGGCCAGCGCGTCCTCGGCGGAGATGAACGGCCCGGAGACGCGGAAGCCGAGATCGAGGAGATCCTCGGCGAGGCTCAGGCCGACGATCATGTCGCGCTCGACCACGAGGATGTGACGGCCTGGCTCCCGACCCGCGTCCGGCGACATCATCACAGCCCCCGTCACCTCATGATCGATGCGATCGACCTCTCAGCGTCGAGATGGCGCCACCGCGCCGAAAACCGCAAGTCGAATTTCATGAAATTTCCGTCATCATCCGTCCAGGTACGTTATAGACCAAGTAAACGGAAGATGAACGCCGCATCAGACCTGTCTTTGCTGCGACTGCGAAGACGTCAGAACGCGGTCCTCTGGCGAATCGCGGCCGAGAGCGTGCCTTCGTCGAGGTAGTCGAGCTCGCCGCCGACCGGTACGCCGTGCGCGAGGCGCGTGACCCTGAGGGGCAAGTGCCCGACGAGTTCGGTCACGTAATGGGCGGTCGTCTGCCCGTCCACGGTGGCGCTCAGGGCCACGATGATCTCGCGCAGACCAGGTTCGGCCGCCCGCGCGACCAGCGCGTCGAGCGAGAGATGCTCGGGCCGCACCCCGTCGAGCGGCGACAACACGCCGCCCAGCACGTGATACTGTGCCCGGATCGCGCCGGCCCGCTCCAGCGCCCAGAGGTCGGACACGCTCTCCACCACCACGATGATGGACGCGTCCCGCCCCGCGTCGCGGCAGATGGTGCATGGATCGCTGGTATCGATGTTGCCGCAGGTGGCGCACACGACGATGCGCTCGTTCGCGACACGCATGGCGTCGGCGAGCGGCCCGAGGAGCTGTTCGCGCCGCCCGATGAGGTGGAGCGCGGCGCGCCGGGCCGAGCGCGGCCCGAGCCCCGGCATCCTGGCCAGGAGCTGGATCAGCCGCTCGATCTCGGGGCCCGCGACGGCCTGCGCCATCTCGGGGCGCGATCAGAACAGCTTCAGGCCGGGCGGCAGGGGCAAGCCCTTCGTGACCTCCGCCATCCGCTCCTGCATCAGGCGCTCGGCCTTGCCGCGCGCGTCGTTCAGCGCCGCGACGAGCAGGTCCTCCAGGATCTCCGCCTCGTCCGCCACGAGCAATGACGGGTCGATCCGGACCGACTTCACCGCGCCCTTGGCGGTCGACACGACCTTGACCACGCCGCCGCCCGACGCGCCCTCGACCTCCAGC
>CAXUHE010000053.1:12922-19554 GCA_964250725.1 uncultured Enterovirga sp.
CTCCAGCGTGTCGAGCTCGGCCTGCACGTCCGCCATCCGCTGCTGCAGGCCCTGCGCCTGCTTCATCAGGCCCATGATGTCTTTCATCGGGTCACGTCTCCGGATCGGGTTCGTCGAGATCGGGTGCGGCTAGTGGCACGGGTTCGGGCGGCGCACGGTCCTCCACCCGGACGATCTCCGCGCCCGGGAAGGCGTCCATCACCGCGAGCACGAGGGGGTGGCTCGCGGCATCGCCGCGCCGCTCGCTCTCGCGGGCGCGCTTCTGCTCCGCGATCGTCGGTCCGCCGGTCTCGGCGGACAGCACCACGACCCAGGGCCGTCCCGTCCAATGGCCGAGCGCGCGGGAGAGCTCGTTCGGCAGGTTGCGCGCCGCGCCCTCCACCATGTCGATCTCGAGCCGCCCGTCCTCGAAGCGGACCGGCCGGACGTCGTGCTCGAGCGCGCGCTTCAGCGCGATGTCGCGCCGCTCGCCCGCCAGCGCCACGACGTCCTCGAACCGGGCGAGGCGCTGCGGCTCGGGCCGCGCGGCGGGTTTCGTCGGTTCGGGCTCGGGCTGGCGTGGGACCTCGACCGGCCGGGCGAGCGCGGTCGAACCGCCGCCCTGACGGCCCGACATCTGAGTGGCCGGGCCGTAATCCGCGGGGACGGGTTGCGGCGGCTGCACGACGGACAGCGGAGAAGCCGGTCCGGACTCGATCCGGGAGCCTGCCCCGGACTCGATCCGGGGTCGCGGCTCTGAGAGTCGCGCGGGTTCCGGCAGCGGCGCGCCGGCGCGCAGCCGCCGCAGCGCGTCCTCCGGCGACGGGAGGTCGGCCGCGTAGGCGAGGCGCACGAGCGCCATCTCGGCCGTCGCGAGCGGCTGCGAGGAGGCCGTGACCTCCGGGGCCGCCTTGAGCAGGATCTGCCAGGCGCGCGAGAGCGTGCCGACCGAGAGGCGGGCGGCGAAATCCGCACCCCGCACCCGCTCGTCCTGCGTCAGGACCGGGTCGCGCGCGGCATCCGGCACGAGCTTGATGCGGGTCACGAGGTGCGTGAAGGCCGCGAGGTCGGAGAGGGTCTGGCCGGGATCGGCCCCGGCCTCCCAGCCCGCCCGGAGCCCCGCGAAACAGGCCGGCACGTCGCCCCGCATGGCGGCCTCGAACAGGTCGATCACCTGCCGGCGGTCGGCCAATCCCAGCATCTCGCGGATGGCGGACGCGGTGACCGTCCCGGCCCCGTGCGCCATCGCCTGGTCGAGGAGCGAGAGCGAATCGCGCACCGAGCCCTCGGCCGCCCGCGCGATGGCGGCGAGCGCCTCCGGCTCGGCCGCGACGTCCTCCGCCGCGCAGATCCGCGCGAGATGGCGCGCGAGCATGCCGGTCTCGACCCGGCGCAGGTCGAAGCGCTGGCAGCGCGACAGGATCGTGACCGGCACCTTGCGGATCTCGGTCGTGGCGAGGACGAATTTCGCGTGCGCCGGTGGCTCCTCGAGCGTCTTCAGGAAGGCGTTGAAGGCCGACGCCGAGAGCATGTGCACCTCGTCGATGATGTAGACCTTGTAGCGCGCCTGGACGGGCGCGTAGCGCATCGCGTCGGTGATCTGGCGCATGTTGTCGACGCCGGTATGGGACGCGGCATCGAGCTCCATCACGTCGACGTGGCGCGATTCCATGATGGAGCCGCAATGGATGCCGAGATCGGGCATCGCGACGGACGGGCCGGCGCCGGGCGCCCCGGTGTCGTAGTTCAGCGCGCGCGCCAGGATGCGGGCGGTCGTGGTCTTGCCGACGCCGCGCACGCCGGTCAGCATCCAGGCCTGCGGGATGCGATTCGCCTGGAAGGCGTTCGAGACGGTGCGGACCATCGCGTCCTGCCCGATCAGGTCGGCGAAGCTCGATGGACGGTATTTTCGCGCGAGCACGCGGTAGGCGGACGCCGCACCGGCGGGAGCCATCTCGGGCGCGGGCGCGAGGCCCGGGAAGCCGGGTTCGTCGTCTGGAACGGAGTCGCCTGTCAGGTCGGTCATGGGGCGCTGGCGCATGATCCGGCTTGGGAGAGGACTGGCGCTTGCGAGAAGAGCTGCGCGCGGGTGGGAGGCTGGACGGAGACCCGCTCGGTCTCGTTAGGGCTGCTTCCTTCCGGATCTGACCCGGTTGGCGAGTGAAACGTCCCCCGCCAACCTCCCGGCCCCGATATGCGCGTTCGACCCCGTCATGGCAAGATACGGAGCGGCTTGCGGTCGCCGGCGCGAGGGAACGAGCGCGGTTCACCTCTCCCCAAGGGGGAGAGGCCGAGCAGGCGCGGAACGCGCCGCCCGGGTGAGGGGGAAGCGCCCCTTCCGGACAGGGCGCATCCCCCTCACCCTGCCCTCTCCCCCTCGGGGAGAGGGTTCCCCGAGCCCGATCGATGTGCAGAGGTGGGCTCGGGGAACCCTGTACGCGGCCGCCCGCTTGTCCCGTCGAGCAAGGACATATCATGAGCGATCCCCGCACGATCCCGACCGGCCCCTACGATCCGCAGCCGCAGCCCTCGACACCTCAGCCGAGCCCGGTCGAGCCCGGCCATTCGCCGCTCGAGGTCCCGGCCGCCCCCTCGATCGAGCCGATCGGCATCCCGGCGGCCGACCCCGACGGCATGCCCGGAGGTCCGTCGATCGATCCCGGCCCGTCCATCCCGGCAGGGCCGACGGCCTGACGCGGCGGACATGAGGCACAGCTTCGGCGTGGAGCACGGACGGCTTCTGCGCTAACAGGCGATATGGACCCCCGCTTTCAGGCCCTGTTCGACGCGGCCGTCGCGGCGCGCGAGGCCGCCTACGCGCCCTATTCGGGCTACCGCGTCGGGGCCGCGGTGCTGTGCGACGAGGGCCGCGTCTTCGCAGGCTGCAACGTCGAGAACGCCGCCTACCCGGTCGGCACCTGCGCGGAGGCGGGCGCCATCTCGGCCATGGTGGCGGGCGGGTCGCGCCGCATCGCGGCGGCGCTGGTCGTGGCGGACGGGCCGGTGCTCGTCGCCCCCTGCGGGGCGTGCCGGCAGAGGCTGCGCGAGTTCGGGGCGGACGACGTCGTGGTCTGCCTGGCCGACCTCGCCGGACACTCGCGCGAGGTCGCGATCGGCGAGCTCCTGCCGCTCGCCTTCGGGCCGGACAACCTTCGCGACGCCCTATGACCCACGACGACCGGGTCGCGGCGGCCGCCGCATACCTGCGCGAGCGCGGCTTCGGGCAGGATTACGCGCTGGCGCTCGTGCTGGGCTCCGGCCTCGGCTCCATCGCGCGCGGCCTCGCGGGGTCGCGCAGCGTTCCCTACGCGGCGATCCCCCACATGCCGGTGCCGGGCGTCTCCGGCCATGGCGGACGGCTGATCGCCGGGACCCTCGGCGAGAGGCCCGTGCTGGTCTTCTCCGGCCGCGCGCACGCCTACGAGACGGGCGACACGGGCGCGATGCGCGTGCCGATCGGGCTGGTGCGCGCGCTGGGCGCGCCGCCGCTCCTCCTCACCAACGCGGCCGGCTCGCTCCGGCCCGATCTCGGCCCGGGCAGTCTCGTCTGCGTGTCCGACCACATCGCGCTGGGCTTGCCGAACCCGCTCGTGGGGCAGACGGGCGACGCGCGGTTCGTCGCGATGGCGGAGGCCTACGACCCGGATCTCCGGCGCGACCTCGCGGCGGCCGCCGCGTGCGCGGGCGTGGCGCTCGGCGAGGGCGTCTACATGTGGTTCTCCGGCCCGAGCTTCGAGACGCCGGCCGAGATCCGGGCCGCGCGGCTGCTCGGCGCCGACCTCGTCGGCATGTCGACCGTCGCGGAGGTGATCCTCGCCCGCCACGCGGGGCTGCGGGTCGCGGCGGTCTCGGTCGTCACCAACTACGCGACCGGGATGGCGCCGGCCGGCGCCTCCCACGACGAGACGCGGCGCGTCGGCGAGGCGGCCGCGCCCGTTTTCGGCCGGCTCCTCGCGGCGTATCTCGGCGGCGGCGCGTGAGCCTCCTACCGCAGGAGATCATCCGGGCGAAGCGCGACGGACGCTCCTGGCCGAGGAGATCGAGGCCTTCGTGGCGGACCTCGTCTCCGGGCGCGTGACGGAGGGGCAGGCCGCGGCCTTCGCGATGGCGGTGTTCTTCCGCGGGCTCGACGAGCCGGAATGCGTGGCGCTGACCCGCGCCATGACCCGCTCCGGCACGGTGCTCGCCTGGGACCTGCCGGGGCCCGCGCTCGACAAGCACTCGACCGGCGGCGTCGGCGACGCGGTGAGCCTCGCGCTGGCACCCGCCGTCGCGGCCTGCGGCGGTTACGTGCCGATGATCTCCGGCCGCGGGCTCGGCCATACGGGCGGGACGCTGGACAAGCTGGACAGCATTCCCGGCTACGCGTCCCAGCCCGACCTCGACACCTTCCGCCGCGTCGTGCGCGAGACCGGCTGCGCGATCATCGGGCAGACGGCCGAGCTCGCGCCCGCGGACGGGCGGCTCTACGCCATCCGCGACGTGACCGGCACGGTCGAGTCGATCGACCTCATCACGGCCTCCATCCTGTCGAAGAAGCTCGCGGCCGGGCTCGACGGGCTCGTGATGGACGTGAAGGTCGGGTCGGGCGCCTTCATGACCTCGCTCGCGGACGCGCGGGCGCTGGCGTCCCGCATCGTCACGGTGGCGACCGGGGCCGGCCTCGCGACGTCGGCGCTCCTCACCGACATGGACGGGCCACTCGCGTCTGCGGCCGGCAACGCGGTCGAGATCGCGTACGTGGTGGATTACCTCACCGGGCGGCGGCGCGAGCCGCGCTTCCACGCGGTCACGGTCGCGCTCGGCGCCGAGATGCTCGTGCTGGGCCGCCTCGCGGCCGACGCCAGTGAGGGCGCGCGCCGGATCGAGGACGCGGTCGCGTCGGGCATGGCGGCCGAGCGCTTCGCCCGAATGGTCGCGGCGCTCGGCGGCCCGGCGGACCTGCTGGAGCATCCCGAAGCTCACCTCGCCCGTGCGCCGGTCGTCCGCCCGGTCGCGACGGGGCGGGGCATCGTGACGGCGATCGACACCCGCGGGCTCGGCCTCGCGGTCTTGGCGTTGGGCGGCGGCCGGACGCGCCCGCAGGACGGGATCGACCACGCGGTCGGGCTGACGGCGCTCGCCGGGATCGGCCACGAGGTGGACACGCTCGGCATCGTACAGGCCCGGACCGAGACCGACGCGGATGCCGCCGAGGCGGCGCTCCGGCGCGCCTACACGCTCGGGGCCGGCCCTGTTGCGGCGCCCGACCTCATCCGGGAGAGGATCGCCCCTTGACTCTGCTCGTCGCCGTCACCGGCTGGGACGCCGCGCCCTGGCTCGACCGCTTCCGGCGCGAGCTGCCGGACCGGGCGGTCCTGTCGGCCGACGAGCCGTTCGACCGCCAGGCGATCCGCTACGTGGCGTCCTGGAAGCACCGGCCGGGGAGCCTCGCGGAGCTGCCGGACCTCCGGGTGCTGTTCTCGCTCGGCGCCGGGATCGACCACATGGTGGCGGATCCGGGCCTGCCGGCCGTCCCGGTCGTGCGCGTCGTCGACGCCGACCTGACGAACCGCATGAGCGAGTACGTCGTCATGCACTGCCTCGTGCACCTGCGCGGCTACGAACACTATGCCGCGCAGCAGCGCGCCGGCCTCTGGCTGGAGGAGCGCGACGAGCCGGCGGCGCGCGACGTGCGGGTCGGCGTGATGGGGCTCGGCGTGCTGGGTGCCGACGCGGCCTCCAAGCTCGCGCTCATGGGGTTCGACGTCGCAGGCTGGAGCCGCGGCCCGAAGGCGCTGCCCGGCCTCGCGACCTATTCGGGCGAGGCGGAGCTCGATGCGTTCCTCTCGCGCACCGACATCCTGGTCGTGCTGCTGCCGCACACGGCCCAGACGGAGCGCATCCTGAACCGCGGCCTCTTCGCGAAGCTGGCGCGGGACGGCCGCATCGGCGGGCCTGTGCTGATCAATGCCGGGCGCGGCAAGCTCGGGGTCGAGGCCGATATCCTGTCGTCCCTGGACGAAGGGACGCTCCGTGCCGCGACGCTCGACGTCTTCGAGACCGAACCGCTGCCCGCCTCATCGCGGCTCTGGACGCATCCGCGCGTGACGGTGACGCCGCACAACGCCGCGACGAGCGACCCCGACGCCATCGCGGCCTCCATCGCCGCCCATATCCGCCGACATGAGGCGGGCGAGCCGCTGCGCCATGCGGTGGACCTCGGGGTGGGGTATTGATCCCGATCAGGATCGAGCGCGGGAACCCTCTCCCACGCAGATAGGGCCTGCCCGATCTGCGCAATCATCTGATGCGGATCTCGGGCAGGCCCGAGATCCGATGGGAGGGTAGGGTAGGGGTTAAGCCCTCTCCGGACAGCGCGCTTCCCCCTCACCCGGTCGGCTTGCGCCGACTCGACCTCTCCCCATCGGGGAGAGGTGTCGCTCTCGAGCGTCGAGCCATGATCGATCACCGTCATGCCGACACCCGGTCCTCGTGGCCCGCCACCGGCCGCGCGGCCGTCCCGCCGCCGTCGAAGGCGCGGCGCGCAGCCTCGATCGTCGTCTTGTTCTCGAAAGCCCAGCGCCCGAGCGCCTGGACCGGCCCCGTGAGCGAGCGACCGAGATCGGTCAGCTCGTAATCCACCCGCGGCGGCACGGTCGGGAAGACCGTGC
>CAXUHE010000054.1:0-15664 GCA_964250725.1 uncultured Enterovirga sp.
CCGACGAACCACAGGTCCTTGGCGTCGTTCGTGGTGCCGGTCTTGCCCGCGACGGGCTTGCCGACGACCGCGCGCTGCCGGGCCGCCGTTCCGCGGATCACCACGCCCTCCAGGATCGAGGTCATCTGGTAGGCGGTCAGCGGGTCGAGCACCTGCTCGCGCTTGTCGACGAGCTTCGGCTCGTCCTGGTTCGTCCACTGATCCGCCGAACAGCCGATGCATTCGCGCTCGTCGTGCCTGTAGATCGTCGAGCCGTTTCGGTCCTGGATCCGGTCGATCAGCGTCGGCTTGATGCGTTTGCCCCCGTTCGCCAGCATCGAGTAGGCGGTCGTCATGCGCATGACCGTCGTCTCGCCGGCGCCGAGCGACATCGAGAGCACGGGCAGCATCTCGTCGTAGATGCCGAAACGCCGCGCGTACTCGGCGATGAGCGGCATGCCGACATCTCGCGCGAGCCGCACCGTCATCAGGTTCTTCGAGTGCTCGACGCCGTAGCGCAACGTGTGCGGTCCGGTCGGCTTGCCTTCGAAGTTGGACGGCGACCAGGCCTCCTGACCGGGGCCCATGTCGATGGTGATCGGATCATCGTTGACGATCGTGGTCGGCGTATAGCCGTTGTCGAGTGCCGTCGCGTAGACGAACGGCTTGAAGGAGGATCCCGGCTGACGCTGGGCCTGGGTCGCGCGGTTGAACTCGCTCTGGTCGTAGGAGAACCCGCCGACCATCGCGTGGACGCGTCCCGTGAACGGATCCATCGCGACCAGAGCGCCGGAGATCTCCGGGATTTGACGCAGGCGGAACTGTCCCGGCTTGTCGGCCACCGGCTCGACGTAGACGACGTCACCCGCCTGCAAAGCCTGTGCGACGCCGCGGCGCGTCCACTTGACGCCGTCCGCCGTTATCGCGCCGAGCTCCCTGTCGCGGACGACCTGGCCCGAGGATTCGCGCTTGGGCTGCAGCCCGATCCGCGCCTGTCCGCCCGCCGTGTCAAGTACGATCGCGAGACGCCAGGGCCTCACGTCGGAGAGCGCCGTGATCTCCGCGATGGCGAGGCCCCATTCGCGGCTCGCGAGATTGACGCTGGTCTGTGGCCCGCGCCAGCCATGCGCCTCGTCGAAGCGGATCAGGCCGTCGACCAGCGCCTTGCGGGCCATAGCCTGCATCTTCGGATCGAGCGTGGCGCGCACCGACAATCCGCCTTCGTACAGCGACTTCTCGCCATATCGATCCGCGAGTTCGCGCCGGACTTCCTCCGCGAAGAACCCGGACGCGGTCGTGTTCGGCGACACGCTGCGCGGCGTGACCCCGAGCGGCTCCTGGCGCGACTTGTCCGCCTGTTCCTTGGTGATGTAGCCGTTCTGGGCCATCAGCCCGAGGATCTCGTTGCGGCGGCTGATCGCCTCCGCGGTCTTCCTGAACGGGTGATAATTGTTCGGGCCCTTGGGCAAGGCCGCAAGATACGCCGCCTCGGCGGGCGTCAGCTCGTGCACCGACTTGTTGAAATATTCGAGTGCCGCCGCCGCGACCCCGTGCACGTTACGGCCGGGCACGAGGGTACCGAGGAAGATCTCGTTGAGGTAGAGTTCGAGGATCTTGTCCTTGGAATAGGCCGCCTCGATGCGAAGCGCCGTCAGGGCCTCGCGGACCTTGCGGTCGAATGTCTGCTCGTTTGTGAGGAAGAAGTTCTTCGCGACCTGCTGCGTGATGGTGGAGGCGCCCTGCTTCTTGCCGGAGCGGAAGTTCGTCAGCAGCGCGCGCACGATCCCCTCGGGGTCGACGCCGCCATGCTTGTAGAAGTTCTTGTCCTCGGCCGAGAGATAGGCGCCGATCACGAGCTTGGGAACCGCCTGGATCGGCAGGTAGAAGCGCCGCTCGCGCGACAGCTCGGTCAGGAGGCTGCCGTCCGCCGCGTGGATGCGGGTCGTGACGGGGGGCTCGTAATTCGCGAGCGCCGCGTGGTCCGGCAGGTCGCGGCTGTAGCTCCAGTAGAAGTATCCGGCCGCCACCGCGGCCAGGAGAAGGCAGATCGCCCCCACGCTGAACAGGAAGCCGAAGAACCGAAGGACGAACCGCATCCGCGCCAACCCGCTCCCGCCGACCACGATCCGCCCGCATGCGGATTTCCGCTCGCGGATGTTCAGGATCCGCGCCCTCGAGCGCGCGGGATCCATCGCATGAATCGCTCGATGTTAAGCGGCTGTGAACAGGTTTTCTATGGTGAAACTGCGGCGCTCTTCTGCGAAGCCGCCGTGAAGAACCGCTCGATCGCGTCCGATACGGCGTCGGCGGAACGCTTGCGCCACGGCTCGGAGAACATCAGCTCGGTGTCGCTCACGTTCGACAGGTAGCCCAGTTCGAGGAGCGCGGACGGGATATCGGCCGCGCGCAGTACCCGGAACCCCGCCTCGCGACGTGGCTCAGATGTGAAGCGGGTGACGGGAGCCAGCCTGTCATGGAGATGGCCGGCGAGCCGGCGCGAGAAGACGCGCGTCTCGCGTTGCGTCAGGTCGTGCAGGATGCCCGCGACCTCCTCCGGCTCCCTCGTACCGGCGAGCCCGGCCGTCGCGTCGGCCTCGTTCTCCCGGTCCGCGAGCTTCGCGGCATCCGGATCGGAGGCACGCTCGGCTCCCGTATAGATCGTCGCGCCGCGGATCGAGGACCGGGAGATCGAATCGGCGTGCACGGAGAGGAGGAGCGCGGCCCCGGCCTCGCGGGCCCGCCGGACGCGCTCGTCCAGCGCAACGAACACGTCCTCGTCACGCGTGAGCACCACTCTGTAACGCCCTGATCTGACAAGGCGGTCGCGCAGGTCGCGCGTGAAGGCGAGCGTCAGATCCTTCTCCTGAAAGCCCGTCCCGGACCGGGCGCCGGGATCGTCCCCGCCATGTCCGGCATCGAGCATCACGACGGGCCGGGTATCCGCGTGCGGGCGGGCCGGTGCGATCGAGCCCGTGGTCGTCACGGTGTCCGCGACACCGATCATGGCAGCACGGCGAAACGCGTCCCCGTCGGTTCGCGCGAGGTCGAGCCGCAGGAGCCAGGTTCCGCCGACGGGACCGGCCGAGACGACGGGTTGCGACACGGCCGCCGGGGCCGCGAGGTCGACGACGACGCGGGCCCGGCCAGGACCTGACCGACCGCACCGCAACCCGGCCACGAGCCCGCCGCGCTGCCCGGGATCGAAGGCGATCTGGCAGTTGACGTCCGGCATGTCGACGATCGCGCGCTCGGGCCGGTCGAGCACGAAGGCGGAGGCCGTGACCGAACCTGACAGCGTGAGCGTCAGCGAAGTGCGCCCGCCCTCCCCCGACAACGCGGCCGCGACCGCCACGACGCGCGGGCCGGCGTCGAGGGCGCGCGACGCCCCGGAGGCCCCTTCTGCAAGGGCGACGGCGAGGGATACCAGGGCGATACGCGACAGGAGCGAAGCAGGGCGCATCGGCGCCTCCAGCGATCCGCTCCGGGTTAGACCTGCATGGTTAAGCGAAAGTTGCGCGCCTGGACGGAGCACGGCCGCCGCGCTATCGCGCCCCGCATGGACGAGACCAGGCGGATGATGGAGGCGCGGCGCCGCAAGATCATGGCGCTCGTGGACCCGGCGCGCGAGCGAGGCCTGGAGATCGGCGCGCTGACCAGCCCGATCGTCGAGCGAGCCAGGGGTGCGATCCTCTACGCCGACCGGCTCTCGACGGAGGATTTGGCCAAGCAATATGCCTGGGAGGGCGGAACCGGGAAGCTCGACCTTTCCGAACTCGTCCACGTAGACGTGGTCGTACCGGATGGCGGCTCGCTCGCCCACGGCCTCGGGGATCGCGGGCCGCTCGATTACGTGGTCGCCTCGCACGTGATCGAGCACGTGCCCGACATCGTCGGCTGGCTCGTCGACATCGCGGCCTGCCTGCGCGAGGGCGGCCATCTCTGCCTCGCGGTGCCAGACAAACGCTTCACCTTCGATCATCTGCGGCGGCCGACCGAGGCGCGCGACATCGTGGAGCGCGCGCTGACCCGGCCCCGATGGCCGAGCCCGGGCCAGATCTTCGATCACGTGGCCGGTCTCGCGCAGGTCGATCCGGTGGCGCTCTGGCGCGGCGAGGACGGCGCGCGCCGCGAGCCCGGTCTGACCTCCGCCCAGGCGCTCGCGATGGCGACGGCCGCGTCGCTCCATCCGAGCTACCCCGACATTCATTGCAGCGTGTTCACGCCCGCGAGCTTCTGCCGCGTCATGGGTGAGGTGATGGGGCTCGGCCTCGTGCCATTCGCCTTCGCGGACATCCAGCCGACCGAGACCTTCGCGACGGAGTTCTACGCGACCCTGCGCAAGCGCGAGGCCTGGAGCGCGCAGACGCGCGGATGGTCGGCCCCGGCGCTCGATCCGGCGCGCCACGACGGCATGCCGGAGCACGCGACTCCTGCGCAGGATGTTCCTGAACCGGGTGTTCGAACGACCTCCGAGGCGGGTCGGGCGTCGAGCCACAGTCTTTCGACCGAGCGCGCGCAGGATCGCCGCAGCCGCATCCTGGCCCTGGTCGACCCCGCCCGCGAGAGCGGGCTTGAGATCGGACCGCTGACGAGCCCGATCGTTCCCCGCGCGACTGGTCGGATCCTCTACTCAGACCACCGCTCGACGCAGGAGCTTCGCCGGCAATACGAGCCTCACGCCGCGACCGGCGCAGTCGATCTCGCGCAACTCGTCGAGATCGACGTCGTGGTGCACGAGACGAGCACGATGGCGGCCGAACTCGGCGCGCGCGGGCCGGTCGACTACGTGGTCGCCTCGCACGTGATCGAGCATATCCCGAACGTGGTCGGCTGGCTGAACGAGATCGCGGAGTGCCTGCGCGAGGGAGGCCATCTCTGCCTCGCGGTGCCGGACAAGCGCTTCACCTTCGATCATTTCCGCGCCACGACCGCGACGCGAGACCTGATCGAGCAGTACTTCGCGAGGCCCGAGGCCCCGACGCCAGGCCAGGTCTACGACCACGTGGCGCATGTGGCCGAGATCGATCCCGGCCGGGTCTGGACCGGCCGCCCCATCGCTCGCCGGACGCTGCCCGGTCATGACCCCGCGGAAGGTCTCAGGCTCGCGCGCGGCGTCACGGATCATGGCGGCTACCACGACGTCCATTGCTCGGTCTTCACACCCGCGAGCTTCGCGCGGGCGATCGGCGAGATCATCGCGCTCGGGCTGGTACAGTTCTCGTTCGCGGCGCTCGAACCGACGATGCCCGGCGAAGTGGAGTTCTTCGCGACACTCACGCGGGATACGATCACCTCGCCCGGGGAGCGAGCGGCCAAGACGCCCGTGCTGGATCCCGCGCGGCACGATGCGTGTCCCGGCGCACCACGGGGGTGGCGCGCGCGTTTGAGGCATGCCCTCGCGCTGCGCTGAGCCCGGGCCGCCCGTCGCGGATGACGCGGATATGAGGTGTGGATAGGACCTCCATCGCCAAGTCTCTTGCGTCCTCAAAAGGACATCTTGTCAAACGGGCCCGCACGACTGTAATGAGCATGACTTCGTCGGGCACGCCCGGCCGTGGAGCCTTCGCCCGGCGCGACCGCTTCGCCATCTCATCTTTCGGCAATCCCGAGACGAAGTGGATCTTACGGCGGCCTCGGCCGCCTCAGATGGGCGGCCGATGTCGCGCATCGTCGTCGAAGGGTTGGGATCGGATGGACGCAGACACGGGATCAGCTTCGCTGTCCGTCGTCGCGCGTGCCGGCCGCCCGACCCGTTGCGCGGTCGCCCCGACGACCGCCTACACGGCCTTACTCAGATCACCCCTTCAACCCAGACGCGCCGTCGCACGGCGCATTTCGGCGTATCGTCGACCTCTCGCCCACGGGTCCGCTCAGTCCGGACCCGGCGCTGGAGACGGTCGCAGCGCGCGGTCTCTCCCACGCGGGAGGCTCGGCGGACGCCCTTGCGAGAGCTCCACATGGCCAACAAGATGCTCATCGACGCCTCCCATCCCGAGGAGACGCGCGTTGTCGTAACCCGCGGTCACAAGATCGAGGAATTCGACTTCGAATCGGCCACCCGCCGCCAGTTGCGCGGCAACATCTATCTCGCCAAGGTCACCCGCGTCGAACCCTCGCTCCAGGCGGCGTTCATCGAGTACGGGGGCAACCGCCACGGCTTCCTCGCCTTCAGCGAGATCCACCCCGACTACTACCAGATCCCGGTCGCGGACCGGCAGGCGCTGATCGAGGCGGATGCCCGGGCCGAGCGCGAGACCGAGCAGGAGGAGGAGCGCCCGCGCGGCGGCCGGCGCCGGCGCGGATCGTCCCGCCGCCACCGCAGCGGCGAGACGGTGTCGGCACCGGTCGAGGCGGACGGGATCGAACCCGTCTCGGAGGCCGGGTCGGAGTTCGAATCGGACCCGCACGAGCAGGAGACGCACGAGCACGAGACGCACGAGCCGGGCACGCATGACGTCGAGGCGTCCGGCAACGCCATGGACGACGAGATCTCGGCCCAGGCCGAGACGGACGGCCCCGACGCGGTCGAGACGGCCGGGCACGAGGATCCGGCCCCCGAGCAGATGGAGCTGATCTCCGAGACCGCGCACGAGACGGACGGGGCGCCGGACGAGGACGCGATCCCGGCGGACGAGGAGCCCGCGCTGGAAGTGAGCCGGGACGTCGCCGAGACCTCCGGTTTCGAGCCGGCCTCCGACGAGGAGGACGAGGATTCCTCAGACGACGACGACGAGGACGAGGACGACGAGGAGCACGAGGACGACGACGTCGAGCAGGTCGGCGGCGGCGACGCGCTGGAGGACGTCGTCGAGCGCCCCCGCGCCTCGCGGCGTCACTACAAGATCCAGGAGGTCATCAAGCGCCGCCAGATCCTGCTCGTCCAGGTCGTCAAGGAGGAACGCGGCAACAAGGGTGCGGCGCTCACGACCTACCTGTCGCTCGCGGGGCGCTACTCCGTTCTCATGCCGAACACCGGCAAGGGCGGTGGCATCTCGCGCAAGATCACCTCTGCCGAGGACCGCAAGCGCCTGAAGGAGATGGTCCAGGAACTCGACGTGCCCCAGGGCATGGGCGTCATCCTGCGCACCGCAGGTGCGAACCGCACCAAGCCCGAGATCAAGCGCGATTACGAGTACCTCATGCGGCTCTGGGAGAGCGTGCGCGAGCTCACCCTTTCCTCGTCGGCCCCGGCGCTCGTCTACGAAGAGGGCTCGCTCGTGAAGCGCGCCATCCGCGACCTCTACAACAAGGACATCGACGAAGTGCTGGTCTCCGGCGAGGAGGCCTACGCGGAAGCCAAGGAGTTCATGGGGCTGATCATGCCCCAGCAGTCGCGCGCGGTCGTGCCCTACCGCGAGCCGCACCCTCTCTTCGCCCATGCGGGAGTGGAGGCGCAGCTCGACGCGATGTTCTCCAACCGCGTCACGCTGAAATCGGGTGGCTACCTCGTCATCAACCCGACGGAGGCGCTGGTCTCGATCGACGTCAATTCGGGGCGCTCGACGCGCGAGCACAATATTGAGGACACGGCGCTGCGCACCAACCTCGAAGCCGCCGAGGAGGTCTCCCGGCAGCTGCGGCTGCGAGACCTCGCGGGCCTCATCGTCATCGATTTCATCGACATGGACGAGAAGCGCAACGACCGCACCGTCGAGAAGAAGCTGAAGGACTGCCTGAAGAACGATCGGGCGCGCATCCAGGTCGGACGGATCTCGGCCTTCGGCCTCATGGAGATGTCGCGCCAGCGCATCCGCACGGGCGTGCTCGAATCCTCCTCGATCCCCTGCCCGCATTGCGACGGCACCGGCTTCGTACGCTCGACGCCGTCCGTCGCGCTGCAGGTGCTGCGCCAGGTCGAGGAGGCGCTGCTGCGCTCCTCGACGCACAATGCCATCGTGCGGACCCGCCTCGAGGTCGCGTTCTACATGCTGAACCAGAAGCGCGGCCATCTGCGGGAGCTCGAGACGCGCTTCGGAGTCGCGATCGCGGTCGAGGCCGACCCGACGATCACCGGCACCACGACCTTCGCGCTCGATCGCGGCGAGCTCGCGACCCCGATCGAGCGTCCGCCCGTCTCGGCCCGCGTGCAGATCGACACGATCCGTCCCGTGGACGAGCCGATCGAGATCGACCCGACCGCCGAGTTCGAACGCGAGGAGGAAGATACCGTCGAGGAGGCCGAGGTCGAGACCGGCGAGGCGCGCGTCTCCTCGGACGAGGAGGGCCGCAAGCGCCGCCGCCGCCGCCGCCGCCGGGGCGGCCGCGGCGAGCGTCGCGAGGACGGGACGTTCGCGGCCGAGCAGGACGGCGAACAGGGAGCCGATGAGGAGGCGACCGAGGACGGTCGCGTGGAGACCTCGCTGGGCGGCTCGCAAGACGGCGAGCCGGACGCGGACGAGGAAGCGACCGTCGTGGCCGCGAGGCCGCGCCGCTACACCGACGGCCCCTCCGCGATGCACTCCCCGGCCGGCGCGTCCGAGGCAGAACCCGCCCGTCCGAACGCGCTCGCGGATATCGGGGCGGACGGCCCCGGACTGGAGTCGGCCGTGACCAACGGAGCGGCACCGACGAACGGCGCGGCTCCGGCCGAGGCCGAACCCGAGCTGCCGCTCGAGCCCGAGCCGGAACCCGTGGCGATCGTCCTGACCCCGCCGGACCCGGACCGCCCGAAGCGCGGCGGCTGGTGGTCGAAGGCCAAGGCCGCGCTCGGCGGGTCGTAGCGGAACTCCTCTTCTCTCCGCCTTGGCGGGGAGAAGTCGAGTCGCACGTCAGTGCGGCCGGATGAGGGGCTCTGGATTCGATACGTCGCTCGTTCTGCCTCTCCCCTCCGCCATCCACCCCTTCCCGCTTCGCGGGAGGGGTCCCCTGGCTGGCTCCGCCCGGGGCGGAGCCAGCGCGCTGCTCGACCTCTCCCCGTTTCACGGGGAGAGGAACCCGCGTCTTGCTGAATGGATCTCGGCGCGATCCGGAACGCGCCCACGCGCCGTCCCTCGGGGTAACCCCGTCGCCGGCCTCGGCGTGGCGTCCCGGTTTAAGGAGCGCTGCCCGGACGAGTGGGGGAGCGGGGCGCCGGTTCTCCGGCCTCGAATGGATGTGTCTGTGGGTGCCAGGTCCCTCCCGACGTCCCGCCCGGTCTTTTCGCTCGGCCCCGAACGAACGGGAGAGCGTCGGAAAACCGATGGCCGTTCCGGACCGTGACCTCCGAACCCGCTTGCCTTCGACAGCGGTGACCGATGTCGACGCCGCTCCCACGCCGGAGAGGAATGAGCGAGCACTATAGGAATATACTCTTTACGTCAACGAGAGGGTTCGAGCGAAGCCGTCGACGCACCCGATCCGACGAAGAGGTGCCCCGCTCAGTGTCCGCCGCCGCCCGCCATGGCGGGGTTCGGGCGCTTGATGAAGGGCGTGAGGCACGCCATGCCGACGAAGAGGAACGTCAGGATCAGGAACACGTCCCCGAAGGACAGGACGAGCGCCTCGCGGCGCACCATCAGGGACATCTGCTTCATGCCTGCCCGCTCCGCGTCGGAGCCAAGGCTCGAATAGGCGCCCATCATGGTGTTCATCGTCTCGGTCGCCCGGTAGCGGCTCCAGGTCACGGCCTCGTGAAGGCGCGCGAGGTGCAGGTCCCAGCGGTCGTTCAGCACGGAGTTGATGACCGCGAGACCGACAGCGCCACCCAGGTTGCGGGTGAGGTTGAAGATGCCGGACGCGTTCTTGATGCGGGCCGGCGCGAGAGTGCCGAGCGCGATGTTGTTGATCGGGATCATGCAGGTCATGAGCGACACGCCGCGCAGGATCTGCGGCACGAGAAGCTCCGCGAAGTCCCAGTCCTTGGTGATGTAGGAGGCCCACCAGGTGCCGATCCCGAAGCCCACGAACCCCGCCGCCATCATGGCGCGGGGATCGACCTTACCGATGAGCCGACCGACGACCGGTGCCGTCACGAACATGCACATGCCGGTCACGAACATCGTCTCGCCGATCTGCAGCGCGGAGAACCCCCGTACACGCCCGAGATAGACAGGGTAGAGGTAGGTCAGGCCGTAGAGCCCGATCCCCATGATGAAGCTGAAGGCGCAGCCGCCCGTGAAGTTGCGGTCCGCGAAGGCCCGCAGGTCCACGATCGGCTCCTTGGCGGTGAAGGCGCGCCAGAAGAACAGTAGCCCCGCCAGGACCGATACGGCAGCCGCGATCGCGACCGAGTCCTCGTCGAACCAGTCGTGGTTCGGGCCTTCCTCCAGCACGTATTCGAGGCATCCGAGCAGGCCCGCCATGCCGGCGAGGCCCGCCCAATCGAAATGGCCGAAGAGGCCGAAATTCGGCTCGTCGAAATCGATCAGCAAGTAGGCGGCGATCGTCACGAAGATGCCCGGGATGACGTTGATCAGGAACAGCCAGTGCCAGGAGAACAGGTCGGTCAGGTAGCCGCCGACGGTCGGGCCGATGGTCGGCGCGAGCGTCGCCACGAGCCCGATGATGGGCGTGATGGTGGAGCGCTTGGCGGGGGGGAAGATCGTGTAGGCGGACGCGAAGACGGTCGGGATCATGCCACCGCCGATGAAGCCCTGGAGCGCGCGCCACACGATCATCTCGCCGATCGAGGACGAGGTCGCGCACATGAGACTCATCAGCGTGAAGCCGCCGGCCGAGATGACGAACATCCAGCGTGTCGAGAGCACGCGCGAGAGCATCCCGGAGAGCGGGATCATGATGACTTCGGCGATCAGGTAGGCGGTCTGGACCCAGGAGATCTCGTCGGCGGAAGCCGAGACGCCGGCCTGGATCTCGGCCAGCGATGCCGAGACGATCTGGATGTCCAGGATCGCCATGAACATCCCGAACACCATGCACAGGAAGGCGAAGAGCTTGCGCCCCTCGCTCGATGCAGGTCTTTCGGCGGGCTTCGCCGTCGCGAGCGCGGCCGAGCCGCCGAGGGTCGCGGTCGCCATCGGGTTAGCGGGCCGCCGCCTTCGTGGCGGCCTCCGGCTTGTCGCGTGAATCGATCCGCACGACGACCGAGAGGCCAGGCCGCAGCACGCTCTCGGCCGTCGCCGGGTCGACCTTCACCCGCACGGGCACGCGCTGGACGATCTTGGTGAAGTTGCCCGTCGCGTTCTCGGGCGGCAGCAGGCTGAACTGCGCGCCCGAGGCCGGCGCGATCGACTCCACGATGCCGGGCACGGTGCGGCCCGAGAGCGCGTCGACCTCGATCTCGGCCTTCTGGCCGGGCACGATGCGGCCGAGCTGCGTTTCCTTGAAGTTCGCGTCGACGTGGAGCGTCGCGATCGGGACGAGCGCTGCCAGCCGGGTGCCGGGCTGGACGTAGCTGCCGATCTCGACCGCCCGGTTACCCACGACGCCCGCGACCGGCGCGCGGATGACCGTGAACGCGAGGTCACGCTCCGCCTTGGCGACGGCGGTCCGATACTCGGCCGCGACCTTGTCGGCCTCGGCGCGCTGCGCTTCCAGGACCGCGACGTTGGCCTGCGCGGCCAGGATTCCGGCCTCTGCGCCCTTCACGTTCGCGACCGCGCGGTCACGGTCGGCGAGCGACTGCTCCAGCTTCGATTTCGAGGCGTAATCCGACTGCGCGAGCCGGGTCTGGCGATCGTAATCGGCCGAGCTGCGCACGTTATCGGCGCGCGAGGCGCCGAGCTGCGCCTCCGCCTGGGCGACCTGGGCACGCGCGGCCTCGACCTGCCGGCCAATCCGCTCGACCGTCGATTGCTGCGTCGCGAGCTTGTCGGCGGCCGCCTGCACCATGAGCTTGTAGTCGAGATCGTCGATGCGGGCGATCACCTGTCCGGCCTCGACGCTCTGATTGGGCTGAACCTCGATCGTCGCGATGTAGCCCGAGGCCTTGGCGGCCAGGATCGTGATGTCCGCCCCCACATAGGCGTCGTCGGTCGTCACCATGAAGCGGCCGGTCGTCCACCAGCCATAGCCCTGGTAGCCGCCGACACCCGTCAGGATGGCGAGGATCGTCAGGATCACGCGCCGCTTGCGCGAGCGGGGCTTGGTCGGGACCTCGGGAACAGGCGCCGCCGCGACTGGCGCTGGAGAGGAGGCGGGCGGCTTCGCCGCATCCGCGGTGGGCGCATCGGGCGTGGGAACGCCCGGCCGGCCGAACCCGGCCGCGTCGCGGGCCGCCGGCTGGACGGCGGGCGCCGAGAGATCGTTGCGAGCCGCCATGTTCCGTCCGTTCCACGCCGTTCGCCGCCGATTGACACCCGGGAGCGTGACAGACATATAGATTGACCGAACGGTTCGGTCAATAACGAGCCTGACGGATGGAGCTGATGAGCGCGACGGGTCTGGAGACCGGCAACAGGACGGCCGGAGCGGACGGCAATGCGGCGTCGAGCGATACGGCGAAGCGCCGGCAGATCCTGGAGGGCGCGCGCCGCGTGTTCCTGGCCGCCGGCTTCGACGCCGCCAGCATGGGCGAGATCGCGAAGGCGGCCGGCGTGTCGAAGGGCACGCTCTACGTCTATTTCGACTCGAAGGAGGCGCTGTTCGAGGCGTTGACGCTCTCCGAGCGGAGCGGGCTCGCGGAGGCCCTGTTCAGCCTCGACGAGGCCGACCCGGACGTCGCGGCCGCGCTGACAGGGCTCGGCCGCAGCTTTCTCGCCGCCATGGTCACGCCCGACCACATCTCGTCGGTACGCATGGTGATCGGCGCGTCTGACCGCTTCCCGCGTTTCGGGCGCTCCTTCTACGAGGCCGGGCCGCAATACGGGGCGGACCGCCTCCAGGCCTATCTCGACCGGCAGGTCGCGGCCGGGCATCTCGCGATCGACGACACCGCGGTCGCGGCCGAGCAGTTCTTCGGCCTGTGCTCGTCGGGCGCGTTCAAGCGCCTCCTCTTCGCCGCGTCGGAGCGGATCGAGGAGCGCGAGATCGCGCGCTACGTCGATTCGACGGTGCGGGTGTTCATGGCGGCGTACGGGGTCGCGGCGGCTTGAGCGCAGACCCGAGGCCGCCGGCTATCTGGGCGGGAAGGCCAGCAGGGTCAGGAAGGCCACACGCTGAACCTCGCTCGCGCGCTGGAAGCGTGCGATGGCGTTTCGTGCCGTCGTGATGGCAAGCATCGCATCGGACGTATTGACACGATCCGACGGATCGTAGTCGGCTTCGTGACGTCTCTCCTGCAAATCTTTGAAGAGGCCCGCGAAGACCTGGATATCGGGCTCGAAGCCTGTTGCCGGTGCATAGCTCCGGTACTTCGGAGGGAGTTGGGGGTTCTTCGCCGCGTTGCAGAGATCCCGCAATGCACGGTGGTCCACGCTCCGATACGCGAGTGCGTAGAGCTTCGCCGCACGCTTGGTCACGCCGACGAACTCGTCCGCCATCGCGGCACCGATCGCGTGAAAGACGGCGTAATACGCCGACGAGATCGCACGTCTCAGGTCGACCTGACGGGGCGGCCCCGACCTGGGCGGCACGATCAACTTGGCTGCCTGGTCGAGCAGATGGTCGGGATTAAGGACTGCCAAGTCTAAGGACCGCCAAGTCGAGGCGTCTCTAGATCTTGCTCGACGTCGTCATCCTCATCATCCATCGCGAGTTCCTGCTCCGTCGCGTATCTGATGATCGGGAAGCGCTCCTCGCCCGCCTCATGCAGCGTCTGCTGGATCCCGGCGATCAGGTCCCCGGCTTCATCCCCCGTGATACGCGGGACCGAGTCGGGCTCCATCACCAGGGTGATCCGAAGCGCGTCGTCGCCTACGCTGTCGGTCGTAGGCTCGGTCAGGATACGCTCGACGGTGCCGCGCGCGAGGACGCGACGCGCGACGTTCCCGGCTAGTTCGGTGATCGTTTTATCGTCGAGCATGCTGCATCCTAATCGATTGAGCGCGACGACGCACGGGCGAAGCAAGACCCGCAGCCATCGCGCCTCATTCGTCCTCCCGCAACGCCGCCGCGACGCGCGCCTGCAGCACCTCCGGGCGGGTCAGCACGATGGCACCGCGGGTGCGCTCGATCAGGCCCTCGTTCTCCAGCGTGGTGAACTCGCGCGTGACCTGCTCGCGCCGGCAGGTGATCTTCGCGGCCAGCACGTGGTGGTAGGGCGGAGGTGTCACGACGCGCTGCTCCGGGTGGCCGGCGCGGGGGATCGAGAGCCGCAGGAGCTCCGCGTAGAGCCGGTGGCGCAGGTCCAGCACCGCCTGCTCCATCAGCCGCGCGTCGAGCTCGCGCACCCGGCGGGTCAGCGTGCGGAACACGCGGTCCGCCACGATCGGCGTCGCGAAGAGGATCTCGCGGAACACGGCCGAGCTCATCACGCAGACCTCGCCGCGCGACAGCCCCGCGACGTTGGCCGAGCGCGTGACGCCGTCGAGCGCGGAGAGCTCGCCGAAGATCGCGCCGGCCCGCATCTCGCCGAGGATGACCTCCCGGCCGGAGCGCGTCCGGATCAGCACCCGCACGTCGCCCGCGACCAGGAAGTAGACGTCGGTCGAGGCCTCGTCGAAATCGAGCAGGACCTCGTCCTCGTCGAAATGCCGCCAGCGCACCCGCGTCTCGAGATGCGAGAGGTCCACCCCCGCGTCCCGGAACAGCGCGATCTGCGCGACGCGGCTCATGCGGCCGCGACCGCATTCCGTCTCGCCAGCGCGGCGCTCGCGCGCTGCAGCACGGAAAGGACGCGAAGACCTTCCCGCCCGTCCGTGCGCGGGGTCGCGCCCGTGCGGACGCAATCGAGGAAATGCAGGCATTCGAGCCGCAAGGGCTCGCCCTCTTGCAACGTCACGGGCTCCGGCTCGGACCGGGTGATGGCGGGCGCCGCCCCCTCCTCCACCGCGTAGCGGTGCAGGACGAGCTTGGTCGCCCAAGGCTCGCGATCGTCGAACACCACCATCGCGCGCGTCCCGACGACGACAAGCCGCTGCTCCTTCACCGGATGCAGCCAGGAGGAGCGGATCTCGGCCCTGAGCCCGCCGGGGAACCCGAGCTCGAGCTGCGTCGCGTCCGCGATCGTCGCGTGCGTGTGGTAGCCGCCGGAGGCCGCGACCCGGTCCGGCTCGGCGCCGGCCAGGGCCAGCACCATCGAGACGTCGTGCGTGCCCAGCGCCCACATCGCGTCCTCCTCCCGCCGGATTCGGCCGAGATCGTAGCGTGTCGACACGATCGAGAGGAGCCGTCCCAGCGCCCCTTCGGCCGCGAGACGCGCCAGCGCCCTGAAGGCTGGGTGATAGTGCAGGATGTGTCCGATCATCAGCCGGCGGTCGTGCCGCTCGGCCGCCCGGCAGAGCGCCTCGCCGTCGCGCGTGGAGAGGGCGAGCGGCTTCTCGACGAACAGGTGCTTGCCGGCTTCCAGCGCGCGCATCCCGAGCGCCACGTTTTGGGAGGGCGGCAGCGCGAAGACCACCGCGTCGATCCCGGGCGCCGCGAGCGCGTCCTCGAAGGACAGCGCCGGCACGCCGAACCGCGTGCCGAGTTCCGCCGCGACGTCAGGGTCGCGGTCGACGATTCCGGCGAGCGAGCCGATCTCCGCATGGTTGCGCACGTGGTTGCGGCCCCACCGGCCCGCTCCCACGACCGCCACACGGGGGGCCTGCCCGCTACCCGTCATCCCGACCTCGCCTCACGTGCCTGTGTTCATAAGCCGAGCCCTGATCGCGGTCGAACCGCGACGCCTCGAACGTCCCCAGCGCGCCGTTCTTGAACCGCGCGAGGA
>CAXUHE010000054.1:15674-19210 GCA_964250725.1 uncultured Enterovirga sp.
TCGAACGCGCCGAGGAAAGCCACGAGGTTCTGCGGCAGCGCCTCGCACAGGTAGCCGCCCTCCTGCACGAGCACCGTCATGGGATGCGCGGCCGCGATCAGCCGCGCGGCCTGGGCGAAGCCCTCGGTCGTGACCTTGAACGCACCGATCGGGTCGTGCACGGAGGCATCGAAGCCGAGCGCCACGACGAGCGCCGCCGGCCCGAAATCCGCGACGGTCGAGAGCCCCTCCGATATGGCCGCGAGCCAGGCCGCGTCCCCGCTTCCCTGGGGCAGGGGCATGTTGCGGTTCGCACCCCTGCCCTCCCCATCGCCGGTCTCGTCCGCGTAGCCCGTGTAGAACGGGAAATAGTTCGACGGGTCGGCGTGGATCGAGACGGTGAGGACGTCCGAGCGTCGCCAGAAGATGCCCTGCGTGCCGTTGCCGTGGTGGACGTCGATATCGAGGATCGCGACCGGACCGCGGGTCGCGACGCGCAGCCGCTCCGCGGCGATCGCGGTGTTGTTCAGGAAGCAGAATCCTCCGGTCGAATCGGCGTAGGCGTGGTGGCCGGGCGGGCGGCAGAGCGCGTAGGCGTGGCCGGACGCGAGTGCAGCGTCGGCGGCGCCGATCGCCGCCTGCGCGCTCCCGTAGACGGCCTCCCAGGTACCGGCGCGCACCGGGGTCGAGGTGTCGGCCATGAAGTAGCCGAGCCGGCCCAACAGGCCCTCCGGTCGTCGTGACATCTGCGGCCGCGCGAAGTGACCGGTCAGGATCTCCTCGCCGATCTCCGGCAGTTCTTCCCGACGCGCCCACACACCTGACAGGAGCTCGACGAGCCCCGCATCGTGGATCGCCAGGATCGGGTCCAGCCCGGCATCGGCCGCCTCGACCAGCCGGTGGCCTGCTCCGGACGCGGCGTCGCGCAAGATCGGGTAGCGGGTCGCCTGCTCGGGGTGCGACACGGTCCGTCCGCGCCGGAAATAGCTGTCGGGATCGTGCCGGGCAGACGCGGGCGAGTGGATGACGATCATGGGCCAGCCGGAACGATCATTGGAGCTCCCTTTGTCGACCAGCCGGCGTGCCCGGGCAAGAGCGGGTCATTCCTCAAGCCGTCGTCAATCGCCCGTTTGGCCACATGGTCCGCGAATGGTAGAGCGACCGTGTCCGGACCGTCTCATCCCCCCGGCGCGAGTGGCGGACGATCATGGCGGCCCGTGTCGAGAGCATCGCCTTCGTGTCGAGCGCGAGCCCTGCCGCGCAGGCCGCGGAGGCGGATCTGCGGGCGGAGTACCGGTCGGTCGCGCCCGAGGAGGCGGACGTCGTCGTGGCGCTCGGCGGCGACGGGCTGATGCTCCAGACGCTCCACCGCTTCATGGGGACCGGCAAGCCGATCTACGGCATGAACAAGGGCACGGTCGGCTTCCTGATGAACGAGTACCGGCCGGACGCGCTCGTGGAGCGGCTGAACGCCGCCCATCGCAGCATCGCCCACCCGCTCCTGATGAACGCCCAGGATATCCGGGGCGAACGCCGCGAGGCCTACGCGATCAACGAGGTGCACGTGCTGCGCCAGACCTACCAAGCGGCCAAGCTGAAGGTCGAGATCGACGGCCACGTCCGCCTGGCCGAGCTGACGGCCGATGGGCTGCTCGTCGCGACCCCCGCCGGGTCGACGGCCTACAACCTCTCCGTCGACGGCCCGATCCTGCCGCTCAACGCGCCGCTCCTCGCGCTGACGCCGATCTCGGCCTTCCGGCCCCGGCGCTGGCGCGGGGCCCTGCTCCCGAACCGGGCCGTGATCACCATCACCGTGCTGGAGGCGGAGCTGCGGCCCGTGAGCGCGGTCGCGGACCATACCGAGTTCCGCGACATCGCCTGCGTCAGCGCCCGCATGGACGACACGACGGACCTCGTGATGCTGCACGATCCCGGCCACAGCCTCGACGAGCGGATCCTGCGCGAGCAGTTCGGAGTCTGATCAGGCGGCGATCGCCCCGGACGCATCGGCGAGTTCATCCGGCGCGTGCTGCATGACAAGGCTGAGCGCCGCATCGTCCGCGAGGCCGCCCGCGATCCGGCGCGCCTCGTCGCGGGCAGCCTCCGTCTCGAAGCGGCGCAGCAACGCCACGAGGCGCCCCGCTTCCTCCTCGGGGAGTCGTTGGCAGGCCGCGAGCACCTGCTCGATCATCCGGCGCGAGAGCTGCGGCACGGCATCCGCCTCCCTCTCGTCCCGCAACGCACCGACAGCCGCCTCGAAGGCGGGACGCAGCCCCTCGGGAAGCCCGGCCTTCGCGTAGAGAGCCCGGAAGCCGCCGCCACGACGATCCGACAGGATGGCGGTCGCGCGCTTCACGGACAGCTGCGCCAGGTCCGCGAAGGACGCGGTCGCGAAGGCGACCTCACGTGACAGGATGGCGCGCAGGATCAGCGCGGGCGTCAGTTGGCCGGAGCGGCGCAGATAGGCCACGAGGCGACCGACCTCGGACCGGGACCGGGCGGAGAGTGCGACGGTCGTGCGCTCGCGTGCCTCGCGGATGACCCGATCGGATCGCTCGGGGCTGAGCCAGTCGCAGCTTCTCGCCAGGGTCTCAAGCGTGGTCGCGAGAGCGGACACGATAGCCTGAGAGACCTCGACCGGCAGGTCGGCACGCGACAGGAGCGCCCCGCGTAACGCCAGGCCGTCCCCGTGCCGCTCGACGATCCGGAACAGGCTGGCTACCGCGATCTCGGCGCCGGGGTTGCGGGCGAGCGTCTCCAGCGCGTCGGTGGTACCGATCTCCGCCAGCGCCGCCGAGACGGCGACGGAGACCATGGCACGACCCGCGACCGCACTCTGGACGCGCGCGTCGCCGAGAGCCGCGCAATCGACGAGATCGCAATCGAGCAGCAGTGGCGAGCGGGCGAGGACAGGGGCCGCGACCTCGTAGCGGTCGCCCGCGAGCGCGATCACGATGTGTCGCGGCGCATCGAGCGACTCGGCGAAGACCTCCGCCAGCGCCTGGCGGACAACGACCGAACGGTCGTCCAACATGGCGGTCAGCGCGGTCTCGGCCTCCCAGCGGTCCGAGGCGGACAGGGGCGAATGGAGGTAGGCGTTCGCCAGCGCGGCGACCGCCTCGGCCCGGTCGTCCGGGGGCGCATTGCGCGCCCAGAGGAGGAAGCGGCGCACGATCATGGCGCGGTTCGCCTCACGGCCGAGGAGGGTCGTGCCGGCGGCCACGGCACGGAGGGGTCGAAGATCGGGGCGGCGGGGACCTGCGACGCGGTGCGATCCGGCGGGATGGCCCCCGCCTGCACCGCGACGGCATAGGCCGGATCTGTCGCCGTGTCGGATTCGGCCGTCGTGGCGTCGCCCCGCGGGAAGAAGGGCGTCGCCGAGGACTGGACCCGGGCGGAGCCTTGGTTGGCGCGCCAGATTTTCGCGACGGCGTCCGAGATCGGGCCTGCGCGGCGGCCGGTCTGGAACAGCGAGGTCCCGCCCGACCCGTAGGCTTCGACCGGGAGATCGGCGGCGTCCGGCGTGGTCGGCGCGGCGGTGTTCGTCACGACCGGGG
>CAXUHE010000055.1:0-4141 GCA_964250725.1 uncultured Enterovirga sp.
TCTCGACGACCTGCTGCCATGGGCCTACCCGGCCATGCCAGCCCTCAGAGCCGTGACTTGAAAACAGCGCTTACGGTACTCCAGGGCGAGCGCCAACTGATCGAGCTTGGCGCCGTGCTCGGACGAGGCGCCGAACCGCTCCTTCTTAAGCTTCGCGATCTGGAACTTGAGCTGCTCGATCTCGACCTCAAGGGAGATCCGGGCCGCCTTGGCGAGCGCCGCATCGACCTTGGCGGCGACGCTCGCTGCCTGCTCGACCCTCACGGCCCGGCGGGCATCCTCGACCTCATCACGAGCGACCGTAGCGTGAGCCTCAGCAATCGTCACGCGATCCGTCAGGCTCAGGATCAGCGCATGAGCGGCAGCGAGATCGACAGGAAGCGGGTGATCCGTCACGCTCCGATTCGACCATGTTCGCGAGCCGTTGTAACGCTTTATCTCAGCCGACCGCGGCCAGGCGCCACGTTTTCTGGGGCATTCGCCAGTCGATACCCTCGATCAGGTAGCCGAGCTGTCCGGGCGAGATCGTCACTGCGCCGTCGGACGTCGAGGGCCATACGAAGCGACCGCGGTCGAGGCGCTTCGAGAACAGGCAAAAGCCCTGTCCGTTGTGCCAGAGCACCTTGACCAGGTCGCTGCGCCGGCCGCGGAACACGAACAGGTGCCCGCCATGCGGGTCGCGCCTGAGGCGGCTCTGACCGCCAACATCGTGGCGCTCGCCATCCAGTACGGCCGCTACGGCTATCGTCGGATCACCGCCATGCTGCGGTCGGCGGGCTGGACGGTGAACCTGAAGCGGGTCGAGCGGATCTGGAGGCGGGAGGGGCTGAAGAGCCTGCCCCGGCGAAGGCCGGGATGCCTGCGAGGCAGCCGAAGCGGAGCCGCCTCTAACTCGACGACGGATCGTGCGTCCGGCTCCGGCCGGAGCGCCCGAACCACGTCTGGTCGTAAGACTTCGTCGAGGCCCGAACCCACGATGGGAGTAAGATCAGGATGCTGAACGTGATCGACGAGTTCACCCGCAAGTGCCTGGCCATCCGGGTTGCCCGCAATCTCAAGGAAGCGGACGTGATCGACGTCCTGTCCGACTTCTTCATCCTGCGCGGCGTGCCCGGGCATGTCCGTTCCGACAATGACCTAGAGTTCGTCGCTAAGGCCGTCCGGACCTGGATCGCGGCCGTGGGAGCGAAGACAACCTACATCGCGCCCGGCTCACCGTGGGCGGCTGCGCAACCCAGACCAGCTCCGCCGCCCACCCCAGCCGTCGCGCTCAGGCCGACAATGCATTAACGTTCAAGCCGGACCACCTGATGGGGGCTGGCCAAAAGGGTAGCCCGCTACGTGCCCCAAGAACCTGGCGAAAAGAAGCTCTGGCCGGCGTCCGTCGTGGAGAGTTCCATGATGCTGGCGCTCCTTGCTTCGTCTGTTGTACCCACTGGTCCCATGCCCCGGCCTACCGTTACCGGGCACCGGTTCGATATCAGCCGCGGCGAGCGTGTTAGCCTTGTCTTTTCGGAGTGAAGTACGCGCACAGCGGACGAGCGTTATCTGTTGCTGACCGACCTGCACCGCTCGGTGAAGTCTCGGCCGATTGGTCTCATGATTGCACCTTCAGAGCCGGGACGTGCGGGTTGAGGCCTCATGCGGCTGCGCCGAGCTGCTCGCGCTCGTGAACCACAAATCTCGCAACTGACTATCTTTCCGCGAAGACGATAGCGTGTTGCGGCCGCCAGCTTATTTGGGCCGTTTCCCCCGGCGGCGTGGCGTTGCGATCGGCGGCTTCCGCGCTCTGAAGGGCGACGCATTCGGTTCCATCTGTGAGACGGACAACGGAGCGCCGGGCGTTGCCGAGATACACGACGTCCTCGATCCGACCCGACAATCCTCTGGATGAAGCGGACGGCTCCACCAAGAGTCTTTCGGGCCGCACGGCGACGACGACGCGTGCGCCCGGCGTGATAGCGTCCGAGCCGACGGTCGCAGTCATCGGGACGCCGACGACGGTGACCTTCACGAACCCAGCCTCGGAGCCGATCACCTCGGCAGGCAGGAAATTCATCTCGCCCACGAAATCCGCCACGAACCGTGTCGCCGGACGCTCGTAGAGGTCGGCGGGCGAGCCCACCTGCTCGATGCGGCCCTTGTTGAAGACCGCGACGCGATCGCTCATCGTCAGCGCCTCCTCCTGGTCGTGCGTGACGTAGAGGATCGAGGTGCGCCGTTCGCGGTGCACCCGCTTGATCTCGCGCTGAAGCTGCTCGCGCAGCTTCTTGTCGAGTGCGCCGAGCGGCTCGTCCATGAGGAGGAGCGACGGCCCGTAGACCATCGCGCGCGCCAACGCGACGCGCTGCTGCTGCCCGCCCGACATCTGCCGGGGCAGGCGGTCGCCGTATTCCGCGAGGCCGACGAGCGCGAGCACCTCGTCGACCCGCGCGTCGGTCTCGCGGCGCGGGACGCGGCGCATCTCGAGCGGGAACGCGACGTTACGCCGGACGCTCATATGCGGAAACAGGGCGTAGTGCTGGAACACCATGCCGATGTCGCGCCGGTAGGCCGGGACGGAGACGACCGAGCGTCCGGCCAGAATGATCTCGCCCCCATCGGGCCGTTGCAGCCCTGCAACCATCATCAGGGTCGTGGTCTTTCCCGAGCCCGAGGGACCGAGGAAGGTCACGAACTCCTCGGGTCTGAGCGCGATGTCGACGCCCTCGACCGCCACGTGTCCGCCGTAGCTCTTGCGGACGTCCCTCAGCTCGAGAATGGGGGCGGGCGAGACGTCTGTCGGTGTCACGTTCGCTCCAATCCGCCACGGCGTCTGAGAAGGACGTCGCTGACCAGCGCGACGAGCGCGAAGCCGAAGCTCAGCGCGGCGATCGCCGCGATGGTCGGGTCGACGTCGCCGCGGATGTTCGACCACATCTGCACGGAGATCGGCCTGGTGCGGGCCGAGCTCACGAACAGCGACACGATGAGCTCGTCGAAACACGCAACCGCCGCGAAGAGGAAGCCCGAGAGGATAGAGGGCATGAGGAGCGGGAGCGTGACGCGCCGGAAGACCGCGACGGGTGGCGCGCCGAGCGTCGAGGCCGCGTCCTCAAGCCGAGGATCGAGCGAGCGCAGGCCCGAACTCACGGTCGCCACCACGTAGGGCATCGTCAGGACGGTATGGCCGATGATGAGCCCCGTCAGCGTCCCGTTCAGCCCGAGCCCGCGATAGATTCCGTAGAGGCCGGCTGCCGTGATGATGGACGGCACGAGGATCGGCATCATCAGAATCGCATTGATCGCCCGCGCGCCCGGGACGTGGCCGCGCACGAGTGCGTAGGCGGCCGCGGTGCCGAGCACCGTCGCGAGGCAGGCGGTCGGGACCAGCATTCTCACGCTGACCCAGAACGCATCGCCCCAGGCGGAGTCTGCGAACAGGTTTTCGTACCAGCGCAGCGACAGGCTCGGCGGCGGGAACTGGAGAAAGGCCGCGCCGCTGAACGAGATGATCACCACGATCGCGAGCGGGGCGAGCAGATACAGCGCGACCGCTGCACAGACGGCCCCGCGGGCGACGCGCCAGACGCCGAGACCGTCGCCGGTCATCGCGCGACCGCCTTCAGGCCGACCGTCGTCTGCACGAGGACGAGCAGCACGCCCGAGACCGCGATCAGAGTCAGCGAGAGCGCGCCCGCGATGCCCCAATTGCCGAACTGCGCGATCTGGTCCTGGATGATCTGCGCGATCATGGTCTGGCGCGGACTGCCCAGCATCGCGGGGGTCACGTAATAGCCGAGCATGCTGATGAACACGAGGGTCGCGCCCGTCACCAGGCCGGGGATCGTGAGAGGGAGATAAACGCGCCAGAAGGCCCGGACCGGCGACGCGCCGAGCGTGAGCGCGGCCGGCATCAGGGTCGGGTCGATCCGCAGCATGGCGGCGTGAAGCGGGAAGATCACGAAGGGGAGGAGTACCTGGATCGCGCCCGCGAGCACGCCCGTGAGGTTGTAGATGAGCGCCACGGGCTCGCTCGTCAGGCCGAGCCAGACGAGAAGCCCGTTCACCGGCCCGTTGCGCTGCAGCAGGATCACGGTCGCGAACGAACGCACGAGAAGGCTCGTCCAGAACGGGACGAGCACGATGAACACGAGCCAGC